>JBBIPY010000118.1:0-7220 GCA_037442605.1 Candidatus Omnitrophota bacterium | reverse complement strand
GGACAACTACTGCTTGAGAGAAACTAAGACCCGATGAATAGGGGATTGGTTGATAATTCTGGGGACACAATACTTAATTACGGGGTTAGGGATGAAATAAATGGTCGCTGTCCCTAATAAACCGTCCCTGATAAACCCTAATAAACCAATGTGGGCGTTGTAAGACTTGAATATCGCCATCACGGAACAATAACTGATTTGGTTAGTGAGTTGAAAGAGCGAGGTGAGAGATGATACAAAATTTACTATTTTTCTTTATTGCAGCATTACTCCTCACCTCTCCCTTCACCTATGCCGAAAGCACCTTAACCTCTGAACAAGAAAAGCAAATGGAGCTGGTATTAGACAGGTTTGAAGAAATAAACGACATATTGTCAAGCGACCATAATCTCTCACCAAAGGAAGAAGCGAAACTTTATTACGAGAAGGCAATGATAATGTTTACCCATTTCAGATTTTTAAGAACCCCAACGGTGTGTTTACTGAGGGCGGTTAAACTCTACCCCGATAATAAAAAGTATAAAGACCTTCTATGCGATATGTATAACGAGGTATGGAAGAATATGGATTTGAGCGGTAAGGATGAAATTTCTGCCGAACTGAAAAAGATACAAATTGAGGTTAAAAAAGTTGTAGGGGGAAGGTGATTAATGAAATCTCTGCTTATAATAATTCTGGCATTATTCCTTGTTTCTCCCTTTACTTATGCTGAACAACCTCAATTGTCTCAAGAAGTAATTAACTCTTTACACGAAAAAGCGCTACAACTGAAAAATGACGGCAAATACCAAGAGGCAGAAATTCTCCTTAAGCAGATAATGAACATCCAGCCCGACAATCCTAACGCACATTTTGATTTGGGTAATGTGTATCTATTCCAGAAAAGATACGATGAGGCGATTAATCGCTACAAAGAAGCAACTAGGTTAGGACTGGATAAGAAATTTATTGCTGATTACTACTTTAACCTGTCAATATGCTATGCAGGGATGGGCAATAGCGAGAGGGCAATTGCTTCAGTCGAACAGTGTTTGAAGATAAATCCTGATTATGAAAGCGCTAAAGACCTGTTAGATTTGTATAAGAGTGGCGGTAATATGGTTAAGATTGAACCAGTAGATTGAAGAGCGAGGTGAAAGGTGACGCTGCATAGTTTTTATGACCATAAATGTTCCAAGTGCGGAGAGCCTTATATTCCCTACGATAAAGAAGTGTCTTGTCCTAAATGTGGAATTGTAGAGGAGGAAAGATTTGATTTTGTCCCGCTTGCAACAGAGTCATTGGTATACAATCTTGAGAATTATGGTTCTTACCTGCCTCCTGCATGGGGAGAGTCTTCGATTGGTGACTATCTATTGCTTATTCTTTTTCAACTTTTTGCAGAATTCAGTTGTCGGAAAAGAAAGAAGGATTTTCTTGCCTTTACTGAGAAATGGTTATCTAAAATAGATTGGGGAGAGCGAAAGCATATTGAAAAATACATACTCTCAATGGCGGTAAGGGTTAATGAAGAGTTACAAAAGACATTAGAGGTGAGAAATTACAAGAAATTAGAACAGTATTTTGCAAATAGCCAGAAAACAGTTGAAGTATTAACGCTAAAGGATATTGAAGGAATTTTAGGATTTGAATTGCCAGAAGATGCTTATCATTATAGACGGTGGTGGGCTAATATAAGGAAAGGTTGCCATACGCATGTATGGTTGAATGTGGGGTGGAAAGTCGATGGCGGTGAAGCTGGTAAAAACGTTACATTTAGGAAAGTGGAAGGAGGGGGAAAGGAATCACAGTGATTTTTCAAAGGACTGTCCTTGAATTGTAATTTGAATTGATTTTCTGTAAGGGGAAGAAATGGCAGATATAAAAATAGGCGAGATGTATGCATATTTAACTTCAGGAGGAAGAAAAGCCGATGAAGTTAATCGGGTAGTATCTGAAGAAGAGTTGCAGGAAATTATCAGAGAATATACCGATAAGATTTTTCGCAAAAAGATATTATGGATATCAGAGATGAAAAAATATGGTGATATGTTTGGTCTTGGAGAAGATAGCCGTTTAGTAATTGTTGAGATAAAAGGACGAGAATCAAGGGGAATTAAAAATATAACTTATGGATTAAACCAAATAAGAAATAAATTCCATAAAATTAAAAAAATAGCAGGTAGCAAAAGGAGATTCTTGGATGTATGCGTAAAGTACGGAGTAACAAATCCAGAAAAAACCATTAAAAAGAAACTTGGATTAGACTTCAAGCGATTAAAGCGATTAAATTTAAATCCAGAGTTTTACCTAATTTCTACACAGTTTCAAAAGAAAGTTATTAAAGCCGCTGAAATTTCCAGAAGAAAGCGTTTAGTTAAGCGTTGGAGACCAAATATAAAATGTATAAATCTCAATGTTTTTAAGCGGGGTAGTAAAAAGTTTTTAATTATGACAAGGTATTTATAGTATCATTAAATAAACACCCTCCTTATACTTTAAGAGACGATAAGGAATGAATAAAAAGCCAGTCAAACTTAAAGATACACTAATTACTACAATGGTAGTTCAAGAGGCAAATTATGAGTTCATATTTAGAACAATTTGCTCGTGTTCAGCGTTTTTTGAAACGAATTGAAAACCAAGATAGAGATTCAAATGATTATGATGATGACTTCTGGTCTTTTTTTCAGAATTGTTGGCACTTGAAAGATTGGATTAAATATGACGATAGTATTTCCTCAGATATTTGTAAGAGCATTGAGGAAGGTGCTTTAAATTTTCTCTCTCTTAGAATTTGTGCAGATTTATGTAATCGGAGTAAACATTTGAAACTTACAAGAAACATACGGGAAGATGCTAAAATAACAAGTCGCAATACTACTGTGAACGCACCAACTTTATCGATGAATAATGAGAATAATGCTAAACTTAAGTGTGCAAGTACTTGTGAGCATATTATTACACTTCAAGATGGCTCGGAATTTGTTGCCTTAGAAATTGCAAGACAGGCTGTAAAAGATTGGGAGAGTTTGTTGAGTGAATATATCTTGATTTAAAGTAAATTCAAAACTTCAACAAGTCGGCAGGTTTCACCTTCAATGCTTTGGCAAGTCTTTCAATGGTGTCAATCTTTAGGGCAGGTGGATTTTTCCCTTCAAGGGATAGATAATATGATAAAAGGGGTGTGTCATGGATGTTGAAAATTTTGATAAAAAGACCTAAGTTGACAAAACAAGCTTCACTTAGAATGGTAAACTTAAGTAGATGTAGAAAGATGTGGGATATGAGGAATAAGAAGTGCGCAACATTGTTTTTTGTATTATGCCTAATTTTTCTAATTAAGCTAACGGCGGCTGAAACAGGCAGACCCCTGATAGAGGTTTTGTTCTCTCCTTCAGATGAATGTGCCCAGAGGATTATTTCGGAGATTGACCAGGCCAAGAATACAGTTATTGTGGCGATGTATTATTTTACCTCCCGGCCACTTGCCCAGTCCATCGTTGATGCCTCAGTAAGAGGTGTGGATGTAAAGGTATGTATGGACGGGAGCGAACCCTCCTATGAATACTCTAAAAGGGTTTATTTAGAGAATAAAAATATCCCGGTGAAACTAATTACAGGCAAAGGTATAATGCATAACAAATTTTGTGTAATTGATGACGAGATTGTTATAACTGGCTCATTTAACTGGACTGCCAGGGCAGATTTAGAGAATGATGAAAATATTTTAATCATCCGTTCCCGCGAGATTGCTAAAGAATATAAAGAAGAATTTTGCAGATTGTGGGAGGGTAAGAAAGTTGATGCCTTTCAGTATACCGATGAGACACGCGCCAAGAAACGACCGCTGGAGGGATTTATTACTGTAAGTCTGCCTTCAAAGACGTCGAAGAATATTTATATTGGCCATAAAGGTACCAAGAAATTCCATCTCCTCAGTTGTAAATGGGCAGGCAAGATAAAGCCGGAGAATAGAGTAGAGTTTTCTACGAGGCAAGAAGCGATAGATAAAGGCTATATCCCCTGCAAGGTCTGCAAGCCTTAGGGAGGGAGAATTCTCAAACAGCAAAACAGATGCACGAAACATGGGAATAATCTCCATATTCCTCCAGACAAAATAGCTCCGAAGCCTAATTTTTGTTTGTGAAAACTTCAGAATTTGTATAATTTTGAATAAGTGGGTACGAAACTATGACTCGCAAGGAATTTGAGTCGTTAGTTAGAGATGTTTTGGAAGAACTTCCGAAAGAATTCAAAGATAAACTTCAAAATGTAGATGTCATCATTGAAGAAGAGCTCAATATGGATATGATGAAGAAACTCAGCTTGGGTGCGAAGGGACGACTCTTGGGGCTTTATTACGGTGTCTCCTTGAGAGACAGAACTCAGTATTATGGCATGGTGATGCCCGATAAAATTACTCTCTACAAACAAAATATCGAGCGGGAATGTGAGGGAAAAGGATTAGATGTCTATGAAGAGGTAAAGCATATTATACAACATGAGATTGCCCATCATTTTGGAATATCTGATAAACGCTTAAAAGATTTGGATGTTTACTAAAACCTGAGAACAAAAGTGCAACTGCTTTAGGTGCAAGAACAAAAATTTTAAGAATGTCAAAAGGAAATATTTTGTTTATCTCTTTTTTTCTTATTTTATATACCTCTTTTGAAACTAAAGCAGAGGAGATATGAAGCTGGCAACAGTCTTTTCCGTAATAGTAGGTGTAGTATTTGGTCTTGAGCCGGCAAGACAGGCTTCGCAACTCGACCCCATAGAGGCATTAAGGTATGAATAGAAAATCTCTTTTATTGAGTTGAGAAGAACTGAAACGTATAATATAATAAGGACTTGGAAAATGCTGGGGAGTGAAACCGCCCCTCGGCATTTTCTATCGCTCAAAGGTGGTATCGGAAGTTCTTTAGCGAAAATAGATGCGGATAATATTTACTCTACGTAAAGTTGGTTCGCTTGAGTTTGCCGTTTCTCTGGGCGTTATTTTTTTCTTAGCCTTTGTTTTACTCATCAACCTTGAGGCCATAATGCTCAAAACAAAGGAAGTCGTGCTTCTTGCAGAACTGCGCAATATCCGCATCGCCCTAAATATATATAAGGGATTTAATGGGAAATACCCCGATGATATCCAAGAATTAGTGGAGAAAGAAATTTACGGAACAAAGTTTATTCACGAGATTTATAGACGGCCATATCTGGAGCATCAGCGGTTAGATAAAGAAGGGTTTCCTGTGGATCCCTGGAATAATCGCTTTATTTACGACTCATTGAAAGGAGAAGTGTTTTCTCGGACAAAGGGTTATGAGAAGTGGTAAGTTTCGCGGGTAATTAAAATTTTCTGCCGAGATGGCTCAGTTGGTAGAGCAGTGCTTTCGTAAAGCACGGGTCGCGGGTTCGAATCCCGCTCTCGGCTTTTTTATTCACGAATTTCCACAAATAAAATTCGAATTACCACGAATTAACAAAAAAACATTCGCGGGAATTTGATAAAAATTCGTGGTAATTTGTGTCTACTTCAGGAGGACTCTCAGGTTTTCGATATCCGAAGGATAAATTACCTTGGTAGGGCAGACCTTGACGCACTCTCCGCATTGCGTGCATTTTGCGTAATCAATCAGAGCCAGGTTATCTCTGACGTGAATTGCATCCGCAGGGCAGACCTTCTCGCATTTAAGACAGCCGATACAGCCGTTCTTGCAATATCTGGCAACAATTGCTCCCTTGTCAGTAGAATTGCACATTACATAGACTTTGTTCTGCCAGTGTCGCAATAGAAGGATGTTTTTGGGGCAGGCCTTAATACATAAACCGCAAGACGTGCACTTTTCTTCTATAATTACCGGCAGATTGGTCTTGGAGTCCATACACATTGCCCCGAATTTACAGGCCCGCACGCAGTCTCCAAATCCTAAGCAGCCATAGGAACAGGTTTTCTGTCCGCCGTGGTAAATACTGGCTCCCGCACAGGTTTTTACTCCCCGATAAATAAGTTTATCCAGCGCCGCCGCCCCGCCGTTACAGATGAACGTAGCCACTAAACGGGTTTTCTTCGTCTCTATTTTTGCCCCTAAAATCTCAGCAATTTTTTGCTGCGCCTCAGCCCCTGCGGGAGCGCAAGTAGAAGGAGGGGTCTTTCCCGCCGCTAAGGCCTGGGCAAGACCAAGACAACCGGCAAATCCACAGGCACCGCAGTTTGCTCCGGGTAAAACTTCCAGGAGCCGCGCTATCTTAGGGTCTTCCTCTACGCGGAAAATCCTGAAGGCGCCTGCCAGACCCAGACCGAATAACAAACCCAGGATGCTGAGAGTTAGGATAGGTATCAGCATATATCGCAGAACTACGCAGAACTCTACGCGGAACTACGCCTAACCTGCATTGCGTGGTTTAGCGTGCCGTTCCGCGTGGTTCCGCGGTCACAGTTTGAATCCCGAAAATCCCCCAAAGGCAATTGACATAAGACCCGCAACGATAAAGGCAATGGGAATATTTTTTAACGGCTCGGGTATTTCGGCTAATTCCAAGCGCTCCCTTATTCCCGACATCAAAATGATTGCCAGGGTAAACCCCAGCCCTGCGGAGAAGCCCTGCAGTACCGAAAAAGAAAAACTGTTAACAATGGCGCCTTTTTCTGCGAAAAACATTTCGCTGTTTAATAGGGCTACGCCCAACACGGCGCAGTTGGTCGTGATTAAAGGAAGATATATCCCGAAGGCACGGAAAAGCCCCGGCGATATTTTATGGATGAATATTTCCACCAGTTGCACAAAGGCGGCAATGACCAGAATAAAAGATACCGTGCGCAGATAAGTTATATGATAAGGTATAAGAATAAATCTATAAATTGCCCAGGTAATTAGCGAAGCCATCGTCATCACAAACGTCACGGCTAAGCCCATAGATAGGGCGGGCTTGGTCTCCTTGGATACGCCGATAAAAGGGCATAACCCTAAGAAGCGGGTGAGGATGAAATTGTTGATAAATACCGCGCTGACGACAATCATTAAATACCTGGTAATATCCATCTTTCTTTAGTAGTTTAGTTGGTTAGTTTTTAGTGTTTAGTTGGTTAGTTTTTAGTGTTTAGTTAAACCACTACGCACTAAGATACTAAGTAACTATCTACTAGCCAACTAATTTAGTGGCAGCAGCCTAATTTATCAAGAGATTTCCTTTTTCTACTTAGCCTCAGCCAGTTGGTTAAACCAATCAATAAACCGATA
>JBBIPY010000117.1:0-10970 GCA_037442605.1 Candidatus Omnitrophota bacterium | reverse complement strand
CCCTTGCCACCTTAAGCACTGCCTTCTGGAAATCTTCGATCGCGATCTCTCTCTTTTTCAGCTTACCGACCTGAATACTGATCACCTCATCCTCGATCTTCCGGAAGAGAATCTCGGGCGTTTGAATCGAAGCCGCGACCTTAGGGTCTGCGATCTCGTCCCATTGCTGCGGAATGAAATTAACCATCTTCTTCATCTTATCGGCGGTAAACGGCATGAAAGGCTCGATCAACACGGATAGCGACGTTACGATCTTCATGCATAGGTACATGGTCCGTTCGCAGATCAAGGGATTGGTCTTACGGGTCACCCACGGTTCCTCGTGGTCAAAATAACGGTTCGCTTCTTGTACTATCTTCATCACTTCATGCAGCGCGTTCTTGAACTCGAAATTCTCGATCTTATCCCCGATCAAAGCCGGCACCGCATGCAGCGTTTTGAGAATACGGTTGCCGGCCTCGGTAAAAGCCGATGCCGTCGGCACCGTGGTATTATAATACTTATGAATGAAGGCCAGGGTGCGGTTGACAAAATTACCCAGGATATCGGCAAGTTCATTGTTCTGCCAGCTTTGAAAATCCCGCCACGTGAAATCCGAATCGCGGATTTCCGGAGCATTGCGCGTCAAGGCGTAACGCATCGAATCCGCTTCGAATTCCTTCAAATACTCGGGCAGCCAGATCGCATAGCCCTTGGAAGTCGAAAATTTGTCGCCTTCCAGATTCAAGAATTGATTAGCCGGAATCTCAGCCGGCAGCACATATCCGCCATAGGCCATCAACATTGCCGGCCAGATCAGAGCGTGAAAAACGATATTGTCTTTACCGATGAAATGAACCAATTTCGTGTTCGAATCCAGCCAGTAATCTTTCCACAGATCCGGATCGCCTTTACGCTCGGCCCATTCCATGGTCGATGAAATGTACCCGATCGGCGCATCGAACCACACATACAATACCTTGCCTTTGGCGTTTTCGAGCGGCACCGGCACGCCCCAGGTCATATCCCGGGTTATCGGCCGGTCCTGCAACCCTTCCGTTAGCCAGCCCCTGACAAAAGACAGAACATGATCCCGCCAGCCGAGCTTTGTGTTGACCCAGTCGCTAAGCCGTTCCTGAAACGCCGATAAACGGAAATACCAGTGACTGGTCTTGCGGCGTTCCGGCGATTCTCCGCAGACCAAACAACGCGGTCCGACCAGATCGAACGGCTCGAGCCATCGGCCGCAGACCTCGCATTGATCGCCGCGGGCGCCATCGGCAGTGCAACGGGGACATTTACCGACAATATAGCGGTCGGGCAGAAATCGATGGCATTTGACGCAGAAATACTGCTCGACTTCTTTTACGTAGATATGCCCATGGTTATAGATCTTAAGAAAGAAATCCTGCGCCAGCCGGTAATGAAGCGGGATAGTGGTCCGGGAAAAATTGTCAAAGGCGACGCCAAAATCGTCAAATGCCTGCTTTATTTTCCGGTGATAATGGTCAACAATCTCACACGGTGTTTTGTTCTGTTCTTCAGCGCTGATTGTAACCGGCACGCCATGTTCGTCGGTGCCGCAAAGATGAATAACATCCCGGCCTTTCAGCCGCTGATAACGCACGTAAATATCGGCCGGCAGATATGCTCCGGCAAGATGGCCGAGATGCAGATCGCCATTGGCATAAGGCAGGGCGCTCGTGACCAGTATTTTCACAACGACATTATAAACCCGGCTCAGTAAAAGTCAAGATTACGGTTTCAATCAAAAGCGGTTTTGGTTTATCCATAATCCTATAACCCGAACATCAGGAAACCATAACTTAGTCACTTTAATTGCATCTATTATTTACTTTATCTGGTTTTCTTCATTTGCAGGGTCTGCTGCACAATCGTAATGTCCGCTGATAGCAATGAGTCCTGAGCCATGAGATTAACCGATATTTCAACATACCTCTTTATTGATTCAAGAACAGCTTTATTTTTACTCTCAGCTAATACCTTATTAGTCCCTGGTGAAGTAATCATATCCACATAATCCACTTCGTATTTATTCTTTAGGTATACGATTACGGGTATCTGCATGCGCCCATCCATACAATTTATGGCGGTGGCAAATTTACTCATTTTTCTGCCTTCCCTTCAAGGATTCTTTTCCAATCAATGCAGCACCGATTGCAATGACAAACTGTGGCTCGGAAGGAACATATACCGGCATTCCTAATTTATCTTCCAGGGCTTTCTGTATGCCTTTATTTTTTGCTCCTCCACCACAAAAGAAAATAACTTCTTTTTCGCCAACCTGTCTTATTAAGTTTATGATTCTTAAAGCAATTGAAGAATGTAGACCTGCAATAATATCTTCTTTATTTTTGCCCTGAGCTATTAAAGATATAACCTCACTTTCAGCAAATACTGTGCAGGTTGAGTTTATTTCAATAAGATTTTTTGACCTTAGGGAGAGTGCACCCAAATCCTCTAAATTTACTCCTAATACGTTTGCCATAAGTTCAAGGAATCGACCGGTTCCTGCGGCACATTTGTCATTCATTACAAAGTCAGCAATGTCTCCATTCTCATCAAGAGAAATCACTTTCATATCCTGTCCACCTAAATCAATTACTGTTCTTACTTCACCTAAGTTAGAGCCTATCCATCGTGCACCATTAGCACAACAGGAAATTTCAGTGACTGTCTTGTCTCCGAACTCTATGCTCCTTCGACCGTAGCCGGTAGAAACGATGTATCCCAAATCTTCTCGCCGCATGCCTGCTTCCTCCAATATCTTACATATGAGCCCTTCTGCCGCCATCTTAGGATTTGCTCCGGTTAGACAGAGCCCTTTAGAAAGTATCTCTCCCCCGGCGGAAAGAATTACTGCTTTTGTAGCTACTGAACCAATATCAATACCACAAACTTTCATTTTTTCCCTTTTCTTGATTTAATCATCTCTAAAAATGCTTCTACTCGTGTTTTTATTTGCTCTACATCTTCTAAACTATAATCAGTGTGGATACTTAAGAAAGGAATACCTTTATCTTTGAGCACAGAGGCAACCTTGTTTAATTCCATATCATAGAGTTGACATAACCTTAAAGAATGATGAATAATTCCATCAACCTTGAAATCTTGAGAAATCTGTAGCAGTTTATCTATCCTGTCGTCACTTTCAATAAAACACGGACAAGTTGATGGAAGCAGGTATCTATTAGCAATTGCCCGAAGCATCCCCTCCTCACTCCATTCATCCACTTCTACAGGGTCATAGAGATGTCTTGTTCCTGAGCAGAGTTCATCTGTGACTACGGTAGCTTCCATTTGTTCAATTATATTAAAGAGTTTAAAATTAGGCCAGATAAGAGGTGCGCCGGTAAGCAATAACTTTACTCTCTGGTCGTCGTTGTTTATCCTACGCTGTTTAAGTTCCTCACATAATTTTTCAGTCGTTTCGGTCCATCTTTCTATATCATCATAAAAACTTGACTGGATAATAAGTTGCGTATCCCGACCATTTATAAGTTGTGGATTATTTCTTTTAATCTGATGGAATCTACGAAATACTGCCTGTCGTTTGTGGAGAAGTTGGATAGCCTCTTTTAATCTCTTTCTTGTGATTTTATTACCTGTAAGATTTTCAAGTTTTTCTTTGAAAATTTTTATCTCTCTTAACCAGAGCTCTTTTGAATAAAAAAGGTCTTTATCATGAGAAATTTTCAATACCCACACAGGAAGATAATCAGAAAGAATCTCTGCCATCTTCTTTTTAGGATCGCAAGGAGTTGGAACGACTGCAACATCACACAGTTCAGAAAAAGAACAACCTGCAATTTTAAAACCGAAAGATGATTTTACTAAAGGACATATATCTCTCGGTAATACTCCTTCAGCAATTGAGATTGTATCATAGAAGCCTGCACATAATCTTACAGGAATTGCACCGCTGGCATAGATTAACTCTTCCGGAGTAAAGATACAGAAACTCCCAACAATTTTTCCAGAAAATTCTTTCAGTTCTTTCTCTCTTGTTTCCTGAGAAATAATCTCTTCATAATATGAGATACCCGGACAGCGAGATGGCACGTCCCTCATCAGTTGTAGATTTTTTACGGTTGCTTTTTTAAATAGCTCTTCAACTTTTTCTTTTTCTCTTTTAAGAGCCGGCCGTTTGTATCTTCTCTCTATTTTCATCATTCCTTGAACTTAGATTGTAATATTCTTTTCCTTAAAAATTTTAGTTTAAGGCAACCATTTTCAGGGCAGGAATCAATACATCTGAAGCAGTGTATACAATTTGCATAATCTATATTTTTATTTTTTTTCTCAAGATATACAGCTTCATTTTGTAGGGGACAAACTTCTAAGCAGATTCCGCAGCGGGTACATTTTAATAAATCCTTTTCTTTATTCATTAACGCTCCGCGATTGAAAAAAGAAAGTAACAAACCTGAAGGACAGATTTTACACCAGTTGCGTTTCATGAAAAAACTCATAGCAAGTAACAAAGTAAAAATTATACTTATTGTTGTGAATATTCCGTATCCGACAGGGATAAAATTGTGCACTATTGGCCAACCACCAAGATAAGGAAAAATATATCTTGAGGGACACATCTGGCATACACTTAAATAAACCTGTTTTCTTAAACTCCATGAAAAACTTGGTATTACTGAGATGATAGAAAGAAGGATAATACTGATAAAAAGAATATAGCTTGTAGTTTTAAAGATTCTTTTAAGTTTTTGAGACGGAAAAATTGGGTTAAGTTTAACAGTTCTTCTTATAGTGTTTAAAACATCCTGAACAAATCCCAGCGGACATACCCAGCCACACCACAATCTTCCAAATAAAACTGCTAAAATTACAAACAGCAAAATATGTGGGAGAACCAATCTCAATGGTGTAGCCCATCCTATGGACTCAGACACAAAATGTACAAAACATGCCCTGAAAGTGCCAGTCTGACGCAAAAATCTACATGATTTTATTGGCAAATAAGTATCAAATGCCTGAGGATACCCAGGACCTACTAAGGTAATTGTTCTACCTTCTTGTTTAAGTTGTTGTTTATACTCTTCATATTCCTTTGGTGCTTCAATAAAAGGGAGAAAACTTAAGTTCTGTTTCTTCAGTCCAAAAAAAGCACCAAAAACTATAAAACTAAAACAAATAATTTGTGAACTCCGACGTAATAATGTAATCGGTCTTTTTACCCCGTTAGTAGTAATCCAGCTAAGCGGGTTGTCGCCTCTTCGGTGCGGCTTTCTAACAGAGTTTATCTTACTTTTCTCCATATAAGTATCCCGAGCAATAACAAAACCAAAATTATGTAAAAATATGGTTTCTTCCAAAAAGGCGCTTTTTCTACTCTTACAACTACTTCACCAACTTCCTGCGGTGCAGGTGCTATTTCTTTTTGGGTAGGTTCAACAACCCTCTCCTGTGGTTTAATCTCTTCAACTGCTGGTTGAGGTTTTTCTATTGGTGGCAGAATTTCTTTCTGTTCTATTCCAACTGGGGTGGATGGTTCAACTGGTGGTTTTGGTTCTTCAGTAACTTTTTCCAACACGGTAACATCAATCTTTTCTATACTGGGTCTAAGTTCAGCACTTTTCGCATCTACACTTATTCGCAATGGATAATCTTTGGGTCTCGTACCCTCTTTTGTCTTGAGTTTAATCAGAAAGAATCTCCTTTCGCCTGGCTCTAACCTTTCTAAGATAGAAGGTTCTATTTCTATCTCAAATGCTGGACTTTCTACAAACAGCTTTATTTCTCGTAATATAGAGCCAAAGGTATTCTCTATATAGATTCTGAATTCACCGGTTCCCTCTATACTGATTAAGGTTTTCTCTGGTACAAGCACCAGATGTTCCTGTGGTCTGAACGGGTCATGACACAGATGGGCAAAGCTTGAATTGTTAATTAAAACCAGCATTACAATTAAAGGTAAACCCCGCATTGATGAGGTGCACGGTAAGGATTTCATCATCTCAGCCACCAGTATCCACGAATATCAAGATTTGTAAGTCCTAAATCTTTGGCTTTTTTCACAACCCTTTCATATTCTTCCGCAGTAATCCTTCTGGATATCTCAGGATAATCAAATGCTTTAAACTGGGGAGTGTATTGAGCCATAATGTTAACATATGTATCTTTTGGTAGATTTTCTGCGATCCATTGGATAACCTCTTCTGAGCCACTGACCCAACTGGGCATAACTAAGACCCGTATTACTAACCCTCTATAAATAATACCATCTTTCGCAGGTTTTGCCACGCCAACTTGACGGTGCATCTCGAGAATTGCCTGTTTAGTAACTTCAGGATAACTTTCTGCCCCAGCTGAATATTTTGCCGACATCTTGCTTTCCCAGTATTTGAAATCAGGAAGGTAAATATCAACAACCCCGTCAAGAATTTTGATAACTTCAAGGTGTTCCCAGCCAGATGTGTTCCATACAATGGGGAGTCTTAACCCTCTGTCTGCAGCTATATCCAAAGCTTTAAGGATATGCGCAGAATAATGGGTGGGAGTAACAAGGTTTATATTATGGCAACCCTCTTCTTGTAACTCAAGCATCATCTTAGCCAATCTCTCAATATCGGCTTCGCTGCCTCTACCAAGATGACTTGTCGGCCAGTTTTGACAAAATACACATCTAAGATTACAGTGGGTGAAAAATATTGTCCCTGAACCACCCCTTCCGACCAGTGGTCTTTCTTCACCGAAGTGTGGATGATATGAGGAAATATAAAGCCTTGCACCTGGAGCACGGCAAAACCCAATTTGCCCTTTAAGGCGATTAACACCGCATTTTCGAGGACAAAGCCTGCAGTTCTGCATTATCTGCCAAAGTTGTTCTGCTCGTCTTTTCAACTCTCCGCTTCGGTGAAGTTTAATATAAGCAGGTTCAAAATTAGAGTCTATACTAAGAGGGTTTTCTCCCACAGTCTCTCTTTCTCCAGAGGCTCCTATTTTGAAATTCTCTTTCACTGTAAATCCAAAATACAACAATACAAAGGCAAAAGTAGCTATAAATGATATTTTTATAAATAATTTTTGTTTCATACTAATATTATACCTTAACTTTTCGGAATTGGCAAGTTATAACGATTAAACTACTCAATTTAAACAGAATAACTACGATACAGGCACCAAATACTCCCAATATAGGCAGAAGAATCACACCCCCTAAAACTCCTCCCAGCCACCCACCTAAAAGGTCACTAGAGTACAGTAGACCTGCACCTTTAGCCAAATCTGTATTGTTTTTAAAATATATTTTATTTGCCAGAGGAAATTGACCACCCACTAAGACCCCACTTATAAAAAGAAGAAGCACAAATAATATTCTCAAATAAAGAACCCCAGCAGGACTATCCAGATAAGGCTTAAGGATAAATAACAATAAGGGAAGTATAAGAGAGAAACCGATTATCGCTAGTTCAATATTCATAAAAAATTTCCTTTCTCTTTTTATCTTAGACAAAATCGAGGCCATCCTCATTGCCCCTGAGGCAGCCCCAGCCATAAAGGATGTTACCAAAACTCCAATCCAGAAAAAAACATATCCATAAATTGCCTGGAATGCATAAATCAACGCGAGGTAAATTATCATTCCGGCAAAACCGGTTGTAGATATACAAAAAGGGATACCCCAAAGACTTCCTTTTGTTTTTCTTCTCTCTATTAGAAGAAAAAGACTCACAAAAAGAACAAACAATACAAAAAATATCCCCAGATTTATTTTCTCAAACCAGCTAAATAGTGGACTAAGATAAGGTGTAAAGAGGGTATTCCAGTAAGATATACTATAAAAGACACCCAGGGGCTTAAAGTCATAATTTACTTTTTGACTGCCCCTTTTAATGAATTCCTCAAACCAATCTACCCATCCTGGATGCAACTTATACTCAATATGCCGGGGTAAAGTTACATTTGCTTTAAGACCACGTTCTTTTATTTCTTCAGCAACTTCAAGTTTGTCAATTGAAAGGATTCTTTTAGAATTTGATGCAAGGAATATATTTGTGCCATCTCCAGGAATTACCCGAATATAAGAGAAGACTTTATTAAGTGTATTAAAGATACAGGCATTAAGGTCCCTCAATTCATCCCTCAGGTAAGTCAAAGAACCCGGTAAGCCAATCACAATTATCCCTGCTTCATCCAATCTCTTTTCTGCCAAAGAAAAAAACTCTTTTGTAAAGAATCTGTTTGTCTGCAAATCTGATGGTTCTTGAAGACCCACAAAAATTACATCATATTTATTAACACTTGTCTTAAGAAAAAGCCTACCATCAATATACTTAGTCTTTACTCTTGGGTCGGTCAAATCCATCTCTGTTAAAGGAGTAGGGAATTTCTTCAGGAGATTAAGAATAAGAGGGTCGAGTTCTGCATATTCAATTAACTTTACTGAAGGGTGTTTTAAAATCTCGTTAATTACTCCTGCTGCTCCTCCACTTAAAATAAGCACTTTTTCAGGCTCGGGATGTGAAAGTAGCCCAAGATGTACAAATTCCTCAACAAATACTATATCGGGAATAGGGGTTATAATGTGAGCCTGCCCATCCAAGAAAAAAGTATACTGGTTATCACTCTCAATAACACAGATATTACCGTAGATAGAGTTTTGATAATGGACTACTTTCTGGTTTTTCCACTGAGATTTTATTGAGGCAAAATGAAGTTTATCTAACCCTTTGTTAAAAATAAGAAGAATTCCCAGAGCCAAAAATAAAAAGCACATTGTTGTAATTATCTTTTGCAATTTGCCGCTTTTCCACACAGGGATAAGTAGAAGACTGCATATAAAAAAATTTAACACCGCAAGTCCTCCTGCTATATGGAATGCATCAAGATAAGGGATTAAAAAGTAACTGAAGACTAGTCCTGCAACAATTGTGCCGATTGTCTCATAAACATAGACTTTGCCTATAGTTGCAGTATGGTTTAAAAAAGAGGAATAAATTTTGCAGCTAAAAGTAAATAATGCCCCGTGACTTAGGCTTGTGGGTAAAAGTATAATAGAGGATGAATAAAGGATAGTTAAAAGTCCAATCCCTTCACCTATAGAGAGTCCCAGAATATTTTTTAAGATGCGGGTAAAATATACTCCTACCAACAAAGATATAGAGAATATAAAGGTAATAATGCTGAATACTTCAATTTTATTTTTAGTAATTTCAGCTCTCTTACCTAAAAAAAATGCTCCCAATGCCTCTAAGATAAACCAGTTGCCAAGAATAATCCCGATGGAAAGTTCATTACCCGAGGCAACAATTAAAAGCTCCCTTAAAAGAAGTAGCTGAGCAATCAGGCCACTTGCCCCCATAGTAATAATTGCTATTGGAAAAAGTCTTTTCATTGTTTTACTTTCTTAGCAAAAGAGTTATACCCCAGAAGAAAAAAATGCTTAAGCCAATAATCCGCAGGATAATATCAACCTTAGAGAAAAAAGATAGTTTGCGCCACAGATAAGGAGTTATCCCCGAGATGACTACCGCGCTTATAATTGTGCCCATCCCAAATAAAATACCGGCAAGAATACCAAAGTATATTTCTCTGCTTATATAAGCAAGATAGAGAAGAAAACCTAAAAAAGGAGCACAAGGAAAAATTCCGTCAACTAACCCTAAAAGAAAAGGAGGAGCAGTTTTGAAAAATCCCCTGCACTTTTTGGTGGATAATAAAAACCAGATACCAATAAGTATCAGTATTATCCCACCAGCCACTCTAAAAGAACTTCTCAAGAGAATATCTTCTATAAGATATCCAGAATATACGGCAATACCTCCAAAAATCCCATACATAATAACTTTACCGGCCCCAAAGCAAAGCCCCACCTTAATCCCCTCTTTCCAGTTAGGACTTGTTTTTACCACCATGGGTGCAAGTAGAATACTATAGTGCATCCCGCACATGCTTGCACCCAAGGCCAATCCCGATAAGAAAAACTGTAGGAGAAGTATCATTCCTCCACAAATTATATATTACCAAAATTTTCCATTTTGCACCTCTTTATCAGCTTCTTCTATTTCTCTTCTCTTTTCCTCTTGATATTCTTTTATTTTCTGTTGGAGTTCTTTATTATTTATTGCAAGAATCTTTGCCGAAGCAATTGCTGCATGCTCTGGTTCCAACACCACCATAGGACTCACTCCAGAGGGCATCCTCAAACTTGAAAAATATGTCAGCACCTGCAAATTTATCACTGTAAGGTGGGCAAGCAATCACAGGTTTTACTGTGTGCATCTACAAAACCGCTTAATGCGTTGCTTCTTCCTGCTACTGTAACAAATACAACATCTTCACCTTCATATTCTTTGATGACCTCAAAAACTTTAAGCGGTACTTTGTGTGCTGAGGTTATCCTCAAAGTGCTTTCAACTCCTATTTTATCTAAACCCTTTGTAATCTTTTTTGACCAATCAAGGTCGTTTTTTGAACTCATATTTTTTACCTCCTAAGATTTATGTCGCCTAACGTTTTGCGGATAAAAGAAGTTGCCGCCTGCCTGTGCGTGTCCGCACGCAGACAGGAAGGCAACTTGGGCGAAGGTGCGTAGCACTGTAGCCTTTTATCCGCTGTTATGTGCCCCGAGCCGTCAGGCGAAAGTGCAACGTGGCAAGGTTTCCGAAGGAAATCGCAGAGTTCGAAAACCTGCCGTAAATTCCGTTGTTGCCGTAGTTTTTTTCTTATTTTCTATCATTCAATTTTCTCCGTAAGGGCGAGGGCATTTATTTTATTTTCAAAATCATCAAAGTTATCAAACCAATACCTTCTATAATTTTCTAAAACTTCCGCCATTCCTCGCTTCGGTTTAAGTAATAGCTTTGTGTTTATGGTAAAGCCATTGTAGGAAAAATCTCTGCTTTGTTTTTGTTCGCCAATTTCAAATATCCTTGAATAGCCGTCAATTTTTCTATATCCGTCCGCATGTTCGGTTCCCTTCGGGTCAACAAACAAAATCAGGTATCGTTTGC
>JBBIPY010000116.1:0-3677 GCA_037442605.1 Candidatus Omnitrophota bacterium | reverse complement strand
TAATTACAGGCAAAGGTATAATGCATAACAAATTTTGTGTAATTGATGACGAGATTGTTATAACTGGCTCATTTAACTGGACTGCCAGGGCAGATTTAGAGAATGATGAAAATATTTTAATCATCCGTTCCCGCGAGATTGCTAAAGAATATAAAGAAGAATTTTGCAGATTGTGGGAGGGTAAGAAAGTTGATGCCTTTCAGTATACCGATGAGACACGCGCCAAGAAACGACCGCTGGAGGGATTTATTACTGTAAGTCTGCCTTCAAAGACGTCGAAGAATATTTATATTGGCCATAAAGGTACCAAGAAATTCCATCTCCTCAGTTGTAAATGGGCAGGCAAGATAAAGCCGGAGAATAGAGTAGAGTTTTCTACGAGGCAAGAAGCGATAGATAAAGGCTATATCCCCTGCAAGGTCTGCAAGCCTTAGGGAGGGAGAATTCTCAAACAGCAAAACAGATGCACGAAACATGGGAATAATCTCCATATTCCTCCAGACAAAATAGCTCCGAAGCCTAATTTTTGTTTGTGAAAACTTCAGAATTTGTATAATTTTGAATAAGTGGGTACGAAACTATGACTCGCAAGGAATTTGAGTCGTTAGTTAGAGATGTTTTGGAAGAACTTCCGAAAGAATTCAAAGATAAACTTCAAAATGTAGATGTCATCATTGAAGAAGAGCTCAATATGGATATGATGAAGAAACTCAGCTTGGGTGCGAAGGGACGACTCTTGGGGCTTTATTACGGTGTCTCCTTGAGAGACAGAACTCAGTATTATGGCATGGTGATGCCCGATAAAATTACTCTCTACAAACAAAATATCGAGCGGGAATGTGAGGGAAAAGGATTAGATGTCTATGAAGAGGTAAAGCATATTATACAACATGAGATTGCCCATCATTTTGGAATATCTGATAAACGCTTAAAAGATTTGGATGTTTACTAAAACCTGAGAACAAAAGTGCAACTGCTTTAGGTGCAAGAACAAAAATTTTAAGAATGTCAAAAGGAAATATTTTGTTTATCTCTTTTTTTCTTATTTTATATACCTCTTTTGAAACTAAAGCAGAGGAGATATGAAGCTGGCAACAGTCTTTTCCGTAATAGTAGGTGTAGTATTTGGTCTTGAGCCGGCAAGACAGGCTTCGCAACTCGACCCCATAGAGGCATTAAGGTATGAATAGAAAATCTCTTTTATTGAGTTGAGAAGAACTGAAGCGTATAATATAATAAGGACTTGGAAAATGCTGGGGAGTGAAACCGCCCCTCGGCATTTATTATCGCTTGAAGGCGGTATCGGAAGTTCTTTCGCGAAAATAGATGCGGATAATATTTACTCTACGTAAAACTGGTTCGCTTGAGTTTGCCGTTTCTCTGGGTGTTATTTTTTTCTTAGCCTTTGTTTTACTCATCAACCTTGAGGCCATAATGCTCAAAACAAAGGAAGTCGTGCTTCTTGCAGAACTGCGCAATATCCGCATCGCCCTAAATATATATAAGGGATTTAATGATAAATATCCCGATGACATCCGGGAATTAGTGGAGAAAGAAATTTACGGAACAAAGTTTATTCACGAGATTTATAAACGGCCTTATCTGGAACACCAAAGAACCGATAAGGAAGGATTTCCTGTGGATCCCTGGAATAATCGCTTTGTTTACGAGCCATTAAGAGGAAGGATATTTTCTCGTACAAAGGGTTATGAGAAGTGGTAAGTTTCGCGGGTAATTAAAATTTTTTGCCGAGATGGCTCAGTTGGTAGAGCAGTGCTTTCGTAAACCCCGTTAGAAATACATGGCGTTGAATTGTAGATTAATCAAATAGATAAAATTTGTGCCGATGTGGCTCAGGGGTAGAGCAGCGGTTTCGTAAACCGCGGGTCGGTGGTTCAAATCCACCCATCGGCTCCATATTTTTGTTATTGGAATCAAAAATGAATTTCTAACGGGGTAAAGCACGGGTCGCGGGTTCGAATCCCGCTCTCGGCTTTTTTATTCACGAATTTCCACAAATAAAATTCGAATTACCACAAATTAACAAAAAACATTCGCGGGAATTTGATAAAAATTCGTGGTAATTTGTGTCTACTTCAGGAGGGCTCTCAGGTTTTCGATATCGCAAGGAAAGATTACCTTGGCAGGACAGACCTTGACGCACTCTCCGCATTGCGTGCATTTTGCGTAATCAATCAGAGCCAGGTTATCTCTGACGTGAATTGCATCCGCAGGACAGACCTTCTCGCATTTAAGACAGCCGATACAGCCATTCTTGCAATATCTGGCAACAATTGCTCCCTTATCAGTAGAATTGCACATTACATAGACTTTGTTCTGCCAGGGTCGCAATACAAGGATGTTTTTGGGACAGGCCTTAATACATAAGCCGCAAGACGTGCACTCTTCTTCTATAATTACCGGCAGATTGGTCTTGGAGTCCATATGCATTGCCCCGAATTTACAGGCCCGCACGCAGTCTCCAAATCCTAAGCAGCCATAGGAACAGGTTTTCTGTCCGCCGTGGTAAATACTGGCTCCCGCACAGGTTTTTACTCCCCGATAAATAAGTTTATTCAACGCCGCCGCCCCGCCGTTACAGATGAGCGTAGCCACTAAACGGGTTTTCTTCGCCTCTATTTTTGCCCCTAAAATCTCAGCAATTTTTTGCTGCGCTTCAGCCCCTGCGGGAGCGCAAGTAGAAGGAGGGGTTTTTCCCGCCGCTAAGGCCTGGGCAAGACCAAGACAACCGGCAAATCCACAGGTACCGCAGTTTGCTCCGGGTAAAACTTCCAGGAGCCGCGCTATCTTAGGGTCTTCCTCTAAGCGGAAAATCCTGAAGGCGCCTGCCAGACCCAGACCGAATAACAAACCCAGGATGCTGAGAGTTAGGATAGGTATCAGCATATATCGCAGAACTACGCAGAACTCTACGCGGAACTACGCCTAACCTGCATTGCGTGGTTTAGCGTGCCGTTCCGCGTGGTTCCGCGGTCACAGTTTGAATCCCGAAAATCCCCCAAAGGCAATTGACATAAGACCTGCAACGATAAAGGCAATGGGAATATTTTTTAACGGCTCGGGTATTTCGGCTAATTCCAAGCGCTCCCTTATTCCCGACATCAAAATGATTGCCAGGGTAAACCCCAGCCCTGCGGAGAAGCCCTGCAGTACCGAAAAAGAAAAACTGTTAACAATGGCGCCTTTTTCTGCGAAAAACATTTCGCTGTTTAATAGGGCTACGCCCAACACGGCGCAGTTGGTCGTGATTAAAGGAAGATATATCCCGAAGGCACGGAAAAGCCCCGGCGATATTTTATGGATGAATATTTCCACCAGTTGCACAAAGGCGGCAATGACCAGAATAAAAGATACCGTGCGCAGATAAGTTATATGATAAGGTATAAGAATAAATCTATAAATTGCCCAGGTAATTAGCGAAGCCATCGTCATCACAAACGTCACGGCTAAGCCCATAGAGAGGGCGGGCTTGGTCTCCTTGGATACACCGATAAAAGGGCATAACCCTAAGAAGCGGGTGAGGATGAAATTGTTGATAAATACCGCGCTGATGACAATCATTAAATACCTGGTAATATCCATCTTTCTTTAGTAGTTTAGTTGGTTAGTTTTTAGTTAAACCACTACGCACTAAGCTACTAAGTAACTATCTACTA
>JBBIPY010000115.1:0-3679 GCA_037442605.1 Candidatus Omnitrophota bacterium | reverse complement strand
TCTAATTGTCAACTTCGCCATACTACTTCAATGAGCACATAAGTTACGCGACTGCAAGGAGCGTAACTTATGTGTGCGAATTGAACCCCCACACCAATTGCGTAATAACGGCGTTCTATTGCAATTGGTGTGGGGGTCAAATTCAGCCATAGAACTTATGTTCGCTACCGCTCCATAAGTTCTGGCTTCATTTATAATCTTTTTGCGACTAACTTCGCCAGATCAACCACCCTGCAGGAATATGCCCATTCATTATCATACCAGGATAAAACCTTTGCAAGATTATCCTGTATTACCTTCGTACTTGCGCCATCCACTATAGAACTTAAAGCGCTATGGTTAAAATCAACGGAGACAACCGGCTCCAGGGTAAAACCGAGTATGCCTTTAAGTCTGCCTTCGGCTGCTTCTTTAAAGGCGGTATTTAATTCTTCGGCGGTAACTTTCTTCAGCATCACGCAGGTCAGATCTACAACAGAGACGTTAGGCACGGGCACTCTAATAGCAAAACCGTCAAGTTTGCCTTTCAATTCCGGTATAACCAGCCCTATCGCCTTTGCGGCCCCGGTAGAGGTGGGAATCATCGATAAGGCAGCCGCCCTCGCCCGGCGCAAATCAGAGTGCGCCATATCCTGGACCTTCTGATCGTTCGTATAGGCATGTATGGTTGTCATCAACCCTTTCTCTATGCCCCATTTATCGTGCATTATCTTGGCAACGGGGGCAAGGCAATTGGTGGTGCAGGAGGCATTGGATATGACATGATGGTTCTTGGGGTCATACTTATCTTCATTTACTCCCAATACTATCGTTATATCCTCGCCTTCCGCGGGAGCGGAAATTATAACCTTCTTTGCCCCTCCCTTGGTAATGTGGTTCTCCGCGCCTTTGACCACCTTTCCTTTTTTATTGACGCCGTCTTTTTTAATAGTAAAAAGGCCCGTGGATTCCACAACAATCTCGACCCCCAATTCCTTCCAGGGTAATTCAGAGGGGTCGGTTTTGGTAAATACCTTAATTCTTTTCCCGTTTACAGAAATGGCGTCTTCCGCCACCGCTTTAACCTCTCCGGGAAATTGACCGTGCACCGAATCGTATTTTAGAAGATGGGCGTTTGTCCTGGCGTCGGTAATATCATTGACCGCTACCAGTTCCAGTTCTTTAGCGCCATCTTCGAGCAAAGCCCTTGCTACCAGCCTGCCAATCCTGCCAAAACCATTAATGCCCACTTTAACTGCCATTTCTTACCCCCTTTAATGAGCAGATAACTTACGGAGCGAAGCGACGTAAGTTATAGCTCGTTGCTATTTCGTTGTGAAGCGTCTGCGAATTAACCCTTGACACCATGGTGTCAAGGGTGTCCTCATTTGACCTCCCTCAGATACCTTGCCGCGGAAGAAGGCAGTATGGGATTAATGTAGAAACCCGAGCCCCATTCAAAACCCGCAATCCGGCTAAGTTTAGGCATAAATTCCAGATGCCAGTGATAGTCCTCTCTCTCCATATCTCCTATCGGCGAGGTATGAATGATAAAATTAAAGGAAGGGTCGCGCAGAACAATTTTAGTCCGCAGGAGGGACTCTCTTAGTATATGGGCGAAACTTACCACCTCTTCTCTTTGAATATAGGAGAAATCGGACTCGTGCTCCCGGGGTATAATCCAGAATTCGAAGGGAAAACAGGAAACAAAAGGAGAAAAGGCGATGAAATGTTTATTTTCCGCAATAATCCGCCGTCCATCCTGCAGTTCCTGTTTTATCATATCGCAGAAAACGCACCTTTCTTTATATTCAAAGTACCTCTCGGAACCGTGCAATTCTTCAAGCACTCTTTTGGGAACAATTGGCAAGGCGATAAGCTGAGAATGCGGATGTTCCAAAGAAGCCCCCGCGCTTTTTCCGTAGTTTTTGAAAATAAGGATGTACTTGAAACGTTTATCTCCCCTGAGGTCAATACTGCGGTTGCGATAACTCCAGATAATCCGTTCTACTTCGTGGTCATGCAGGTCGGCAATTTCCCGGTTATGCTCGGGGTTTTCAATGATTACCTCGTGTGCGCCTACGCCGTTAGTCATATCATATAAACCGATACCCCGCTTATTCAAATCCCCTTCGATTTGCAAGGCAGGGAACTTATTGGAAACTACCCTTGTAAGCCAGCCGGGGGTGTTGGGAGCACTCCCTCCTTCTCGATGCGCAATTATCTCCGGAGGGGTCATCTGTTCGTTACCCGGACAGAAGGGACAGACCCCTTTATTCTTTTCATGGGATTCCACCTCAAAATTCTCAGGACCCAGTTCTTTATCATTTCCAATAATCACCCATCTGCCGGTAATCGGGTCACGCCTCAACTCTGCCATCTCTCCTCACTTTATTCATCCCGTTAGCCATTCCATTCCTAACGGGGTTCGGTATTGGTAATTAGTTCTCGCTGAAAAAACATCTTTTACACAAATTATCACGAATAAAATTCGAATTACCACTAATTAATTCGTGGTCATTTGATTAAAATTCGTGGCAATTTGTGCTAAGCGAAGGTTTTTCAGTATTAACTAATTAGTTAATTTGTTCAAGACGACATTTACCCATTTAACCATTTAACTATTTAACTAATCTCCAGCTCGCGTAAATACCTGGCTGCCTCTTCAGGGGGAGTGGGATTAATATAAAAACCCGAACCCCACTCAAATCCTGCCACGCGTGTCAAACGGGGAATTATCTCGATATGCCAGTGATAATCCTCATCCAGCGTCTTCCAATAGCCCGGTTTTTTAGGTATCCTGAACGGCGCGGTATGCAGTATATAATTATAGGGGGGGTCTTTAAGTGCCTTCTTGATCTTGGCTAAAACCTGCTTGATTACTTTTGCTAATTCGAAGACCTCCTGCATTTTTAAATTGATAAAATCTGCCGAATGCTGTTTAGGCATAATCCATGTCTCGAAAGGGAAGCGGGAGGCAAAGGGAGCAAAGGCGAGCATTCCGTCCGAATCCATAATCAACCTTTCTCCCGAATTCATCTCCTGGCGTATCAGGTCGCAGAAAATACAACGGTCTTTAAACTCGAAATATTTGCGTGCCCCGGCGAGTTCCTCTTTTACCCTCTTGGGATTAACCGGGGTCGCCATCAATTGCGAACGCGAATGTTTAAGCCGACCCCCGCCGGCGGCCCAGCCGTAATTCTTGAATACCAAGACATATTTAAAACGCAAGTCCTTGCCTAAATCGGTTATTCTCTCTATATAGGAAAAGATTACCTTGGCAATTTGCTCTTCCGAGAGGTCGGCCATATTGGCGATATGCTGAGGCGTTTCAATGACTACCTCATGCGCGCCCAGGCCATTCATCACATCATACATACCTATGCCCTGACGACTGAGGTCTCCTTCGACACGCAGGATAGGCGCAATGCTGGGAACTGTCCTCACGTCCCAACCTTCCTTATCCTTCTGGGTATTTGTTTTGCGGAAGGCAAATATTTCCGGCGGCGTCTGGTCTTCTTTGCCTTCACAGAAAGGACAGGGACCTTCAGGGGGCTCCTCATGGGATACGGAAAAATCATCGGGTCGCTTGGCTCTCTCTGTAGCAATAATTACCCATCTTCCAATGATAGGATCCTTGCGCAGCTCTGGCATCTATTTTTCCCCTTTCCTAATTAGTTCTCGCTGAAAAAACATCTTT
>JBBIPY010000114.1:0-3823 GCA_037442605.1 Candidatus Omnitrophota bacterium | reverse complement strand
TCTGGGGAAGGAGGATTCGAACCTCCCCTAACGGCTCCAAAGGCCGGTGTGCTACCACTACACAATTCCCCATTTAATCGCTGAACTACGCGGAACTCTACGCTGAACCACGCCCGCCTTCGTTAAAACTTCACCGACACTGTCCCGCCAAAGGCGAGGCTCGCCAAAGGCGGCTCGCCATACTTTTTGGCGGACGCATAACCTGTATAGCGTAGTTCCGCGTACAGTTCAGCGTGGTTCCGCGATGCCGTAAGCTACGTATTCACTGAAAATAACTACCCTGCGTATTTTTTAACTTGAAATTAAAGATAGATAAGGAAGTAACAGATTAGATAGCCTAATACGCTGTCTTGGGTTTAGAAATCTCTTTTTCGTAGGCCTCTAATACCTTTTTCTGAATATAATCCCGGAATTCCTGCGTAATCGGATGGGCAATATCCCGATGTTCTGCCTGCCGGTCGAGAGGTGAGGTCCGGCTGGGTAACACCGGCTGAGCCTCCAGGGTCTCTCCGCATTGATTACAGAACCGACTGTGTATGGCATTATTGTGCCCACATTTGGGACAAAGGGACTGCATCTTTCGAGAAGGCATCGCCACAAAAAGGCCCTGGTTGCCTTCAATGACCTTGATATTGCGTACCACGAAAACATTATCAAAGGTAACCGTCGCGTATGCCTTTAGTTTGCGATTTGTCTTGTCTTTGTTCTTTAAGAACACTCTCACCTCTGTTATTTCCACCGAAGTACCTCCTTCAATGAGCCCCCACAGTTTTGTTTAGTTTTCCTTAGTTTTGTGAAACAAAACTAAACAGTGGGGGCGAATTGAGTCGATACCGCAAAAACCTTTGCTCCCCCCAGTTTCTTTAATCTATCTCTTACGCTCTCCGCCTCCTTTCTGTTAGCAACCAGCCCAAAAACAGAAGAACCGCTGCCGGAAACCAAAGTCCCTTTTGCCCCCGCAGACAACAATTCTTCTTTCCAGAAAGAAAGCGCTGGATATTTCCCTAATACTACCGGCTCTAAACTATTAAAGAGCGCCTTTCCTGTTAAATCTATATCCCCTTTCCTTACGGCTGCGAGTAAAATCTTAACACCGATTCCTCTCTTTGTCAAGCGCATTTCAAAGTTATTATAGATATCTTTGGTAGAAATGCGCAGATTGGGATAGATTAAAATGTGCCACAAGCTTATATCCAGAGCCAAAGGAATAATTTTGTTTCCTCGGCCTTTTCCTATGGCAAAACTCTCCTCAGATAAGAAAAAATTGACATCTGAACCTAAATCCCCTGCCCATTTAAAGAGCAGATTTCTATCTATGCCCAGTTCATAGAGCCGACTGAGCCCTGACAAGACACTCGCGGCGTTGCTCGAACCCCCTCCCAATCCCGCACCAAGGGGAATCTTTTTAAAAATTCTTATTCTGACACCCAGGTCTTTATTTAGCTTTCTGGAAAGAAGTGCAGCCGCTCTAAAAGCAAGGTTATCTTCGCCGAGCGGCAGGGTTTTATAGTTGGAAACCAGGGTAATGCCTTTCTTGACTTTTTCAAGGATTACCCGGTCAGACAGATCTATGCGTTCAAAAAGGGTAACGATCTCGTGATAATTATCCTTCCTTTTCCTGATTATCTCTAAATAAAGGTTTAATTTGGCAGGCGATATGAGCTCTAACTTGCGCATAACACTTTGCCAGCTAAACAACGTTACGTTTACCGTTTACCGTATACCGTTCACCGTATACGGTAAACGGTTAACAGCGAGATTTCATAAACCTCAGGCGAGCGGGTAAACGGTAAACGTAACCTGACATAGTCGCATAAGGAGATTACTTTCTCATTAACCGTTTGGCTTCCTCGACAATGTCCTGGGAGGTAAGGTTATATTCTTGCAATAAATCTTGGGGACTGCCTGACTGGCCGAAACGGTCACGGATACCGACCCGGGCAATGGGGATGGGATAGGTTTCGCTTAGAAATTCGGCAACGGCGGAGGAAAGTCCTCCGGTAGTCATATGCTCTTCGCAGACAACAAAGCGCCCTGTAGACCTGGCGAATCTAAGGAGGGTTTCTGTATCTAAGGGTTTTATGGTATGCATATTCAATACACCTGCTTCTATATTTTCTTCCTTTAGTCTCTGAGCGGCTATCAGGGCCTCATTCACCATCATCCCGCAGGCAATAATCGTCAGGTCTTCGCCCGTGCGGAGTGAATATGCCTTACCAATTTCAAACCTGGCTTTATTTTCCATCGTAGGAAACTTTGCCCGTCCCAATCTTATATACATAGGACCTGGATAAACTGCGGCGGATAAAATTGCCTCTCTTGTCTCGGGGCCATCGCAAGGCACGACAATCGTCATATTGGGAATACAGCGAAGGATAGCGATGTCCTCGACTGCCTGATGACTCGCCCCGTCTTCTCCCACGGTTATCCCGGCATGGGAGGCAACAATCCTGACCCTAAAATTATTATAACAGATGGTATTTCTTACCTGGTCCCAGGCGCGTCCGCTGGCAAACAGGGCAAAGGTGGAGGCAAAGACAATCTTTCCGCAGATTGCCAGGCCCGCAGCCGTAGCCATCATATTCTGTTCCGCCACGCCAAAATTGAAGAACCTCTGAGGGAATTCCTTGGCAAATAAAGATGTGCGCGTGGAACCGGATAAATCCGCATCCAAGACCACAATATCTCTATTTTTTCTTCCCAACTCCACCAAGGTCTGCCCGTAAATGTCACGTTGATAAAGTAGTTCCATTTTCGTTACTTGGGTTGCTTGAGGTTAACCCTATACCTCAATAACTCTATACCCCAATGAACCCTCAACTAAGTTCTTCCAGTGCTTTCTTGGTCTCTTCGGGGCTGGGCGCGCGTCCATGGAAGTCGCAGACGTTTTCCATAAAAGAGACCCCTTTGCCCTTAACCGTTTTTGCAATAATTATTGACGGCTTTCCTTTTACAGAATTCGCTTCATCGTAGGCAGAGAGAATCTGCCTAATATTATGCCCGTCGATATCAATGGTGTGCCAGCCAAATGCCCGCCATTTATCTCCCAGGGGCTCAAGCCCCATAATATCTTTTACTCTACCGTCAATTTGAAAACCATTGTAATCTAATATCGCGCAGAGATTATCGCATTTATAATGGCTAACCGCCATCGCTGCCTCCCAAATATTGCCCTCTTGAGTCTCTCCATCGCCCATAAGGCAATATACGCGATATTCTTGCGCATCCATCTTGGCCGCAAGCGCCATACCGAGGGCTACGGAAAGCCCTTGGCCCAAAGAACCGCTCGCTACTTCTACGCCGGGCGTACGGCGGTCGGGATGTCCCTGGAGAACCGAACCCAATTTCCTCAGAGCAAATATTTCTTCAGGGTTAAAATATCCGCACTCCGCCAAAACCGCATATAAAACAGGACAACTATGTCCCTTGGAGAGATGAAAACGGTCGCGCTGGGGCCAATTAGGCTCCTTGGGATTATGCCTCAGGCGCGCAAAAAACAAACAGACAACTAATTCGGTTGCCGATAGTGCTCCGCCGGGATGCCCGGAACCGGCGCGGGCAATCATCTCCACAATCATCCGCCGGATCTTCTTTGATTTCTCTTCTAAGTCACGGATTAATTCTGGTGGATATTTCTTATCCATAATGTCAAATTCTTCAATGACGCCTGCCTGCCCCGACTGCCGTGTAATACGTCAGGCAGGCGGCAGGCAGGAATGACTAACTAATAAAGTTAAAGAAGTTAAGGAAGTTAAGAAGGTTAAGGAGGTTACGGAATTTTTAAATGCAACTTTCTTAACCTTTTTAACATTTTTAACCTCCT
>JBBIPY010000113.1:0-3877 GCA_037442605.1 Candidatus Omnitrophota bacterium | reverse complement strand
CCATCATAAGGATTCGGTTAGGCTTTTTCAATAGCTAATTTGGACATGAGTGATGTCTTATATTTATGTTGTGCCTTTCTAAAATTTTGCCCTTTTAATCTCCTCGGAAGCGGAATTTTCTACTCTGTTTTTTCCTTCAAAACCGCATATCCCCGCTGGGTGCGAACAAGGCAATCTCCCTTGACTAGATTTATGGCATTTTCGTAATCCTTCAAGTCCCTGATCGGCTGCTGATCTATAGATAAAATGATATCCCCCTCCCGCAGACCCGCTTCCTCTGCAGGGCTGCCTTCTTCAACCCGGACAATAACCACGCCTCTGGAGATATCCAAGCCTAATCTTTTGGCCATCTCGGGCGTTATTCCCTCCACCTCGAGCCCCCGCCATTTATCAATCCCGGAACGCGTAGCCTTAGCCGTCTCAATCTCCGACGGCCGTTCTGCCACCACTATCTCGAGGGTAACCACTTTCTTATCGCGCAGTATTCCTAATTTCACCTTTTTACCTACCGGGGTATGACCGACCTTCACAAGCAGGTCATTGGTATCCTTTACCTTCTCGCCTTCGTAGGTTATGATTACATCGCCTTCCTTCATCCCTGCCTTTTCTGCAGGGGTATCCGCTAAAACCTGAGCCACGATAACCCCTTCTTTATCGGGCAGCCCAAAGAATTCCTTCAAATCTTCATCCAAATCCTGGATATTTATTCCCAGCCAGCCATAGACCACTTTCTTGCCTTCGATTAAATTCTCCAGAACCGCCTTGGCCGTATTTATGGGAATGGCAAAGCCCACCCCTTCATGTCCGCCGCTGGTAGTAAAAATAGCCACATTGATTCCAATTACCTCACCCTTTATATTTACAAGGGGCCCGCCGCTATTTCCGGGATTAATTGCCGCATCCGTCTGAATCAGTCCGGTATACAGACGGTCGCGCCTGCCTGTGCGCGGCAGAGTACGACCCAGCGCGCTGATTACCCCCACGGTTACAGTAGGTTTCGGGTTATCAATCGCAAAGCCAAAGGGATTGCCGATAGCGATTGACCACTGGCCAATCCTGACCTCGTCGGAATTACCCAGTTTTGCCACCGGAAGATTGCGGGCGTTAATCTTAATTATGGCTAAATCCGAACGCGGGTCGGTCCCCTTGACCTCGCCCTTAAACTCTCTTCCGTCCGGCAGGGTTACTGTAATCTTCTGGGCATTCTCAACGACATGCTGATTGGTAAGGATAAACCCATCGGTATGGACAATCACGCCCGAACCGATACCCATACGTTTGAATTCTCTTTTAGGTATCTCACCAAAGAACTCTTTAAAAAATTGATCAAAAAATTCATCCCCTCCAAAGGGGCGGAAATAAAACTCTCTGCCGCTCGCTTTCTGCACAGTTTCGGTGCTGATGCTCACTACCGCCGGACCGGCTCTCTCGGCTACTCTCACAAAGGCGTCTTCTAAAGTAATTATGGGTTGAGGCACTTCTATCTGTCCGGAATCAGCCTGGCTGGGAGGAGTAAGATTGAGTCTGCTGCTAACCAAAACCCCCGCCAGCAAACCTGCTATTAAACCCATAATAATAAGGCTGTATTTTGTCTTTGTACCTACATTAAGTTTCATATCTATACACCTCCGTCTCTATATTCTGAGTTTATTTAGTTTAGGGTTTTGTGTTTAGGGTTTTTCGTAAAATTGTTTCAGATTTTAAGCCCTTAATACAGATACCTTCACGGTATAGCCTTCATCTTCTCCCGAATTTTTTCCTCTAATTCCAAGGCTGTTTTCGAATTTTCCTTCAGGAAAATTCGCGCGTTATCTCTTCCCTGGCCCAATTTTTCATCTCCGTAGAGAAGCCAGGCCCCGGATTTCTTGACTATCCCCATCTCCTCGCACAGGTCGAGGATGCCGGTTTCTTTTGATATCCCTTCGTCATAATAGATGTCAAAATCCGCCTGATGAAAAGGGGGAGCGACTTTGTTCTTCACGACCTTGGCCCGCACACTGCTGCCGATAACGGTATCCCCCGATTTTATCGTTTCCCGTCTGCGCAAATCTATTCTCACCGAGGCATAAAACTTCAATGCCCTTCCGCCGGGCGTCGTTTCCGGATTCCCGAACATCACCCCGATTTTCTCCCGAATCTGATTGATAAAAATAACGCAGGTCTTTGATTTGCTGATGGCAGCGGTGAGTTTACGCATCGCCTGGGACATCAGACGCGCCTGCAGTCCCACCAACTGGTCCCCCATCTCCCCTTCAATTTCCGCGCGGGGAACCAATGCCGCTACCGAGTCAATGACAATCACATCCACCGCATTAGAACGCACGAGCGTCTCGGCAATCTCCAGGGCCTGTTCGCCGGTATCCGGCTGAGAAATCAACAAATCATCCAGATTCACTCCCACTTTCTTAGAATAAGTGGGGTCCATGGCATGCTCGGCGTCAATAAATGCCGCCACCCCCCCTCCCTTCTGCGCCTGACTGAGAATACTCAGGGCTAAAGTAGTTTTTCCTGAAGACTCCGGACCGAAAATCTCTACAACCCTGCCGCGGGGAACACCGCCGATGCCCAAGGCGTAATCCAGGGCAATAGAGCCGGTGGGAATAAAGGGAATCTCCAATTTCGTCTCCTGGCCTAATTTCATAATCGAGCCTTTGCCAAACTGCTTCTCGATCTGACTAAGGGCTAAATCCAGCGCGCGGTCCTTTTCCGTCTTGATATCTTTTTTTTCTTCTTTTGCTTTAGTCTCTGCCATATCATCCCCCCCCTTTTTTTTAATGCGCAGATAACTTACGCCTGCCTGCTACCTGTCGCCTGCTGCCTGCTACTGAGCTACCTGCTACTGAATTACTTGCTAGTGAATTTCACAGAAATTGCTTCACACTTTTGATAAATTCTCTGAAATTACCTTCTGATTCTCTAATGAAGCTTTCAAGCCGTTTCCACTTTATGTCCAGATATTCATGGGCTAAGATATTTCTCAATCTCACCCATTGACCAAACTTCTCTAATTCTACATCCTTAAACTCACCCAAAAGCTCCAATTGGACAAAGATATCGCGGTAGTAATCGGGAATCTTCTTCTTTTCTCCCGCCAGAATAATTTCCCCTATATCAATAGAGGCATTAATCAGATTCTCTACCCAGCGTTCCACTTCGTGTCTTTTATGGATATCATTATAATCTTTGAAGGAAAAGGAGGCAAAATAATTATAGAGTGCTATTTCCTCTTCTAAAAAATTTATAATCTTTTTTAACCTTTCTTTATCTTCGGCTGAAAGAGAAGAAGCCCTCTGAGAAATCTCATAGTAGCGGTTGACAAACTCACGATAGTCCTCTGCCTGACGCTTGACTACAAGCATAAAATCAGTAAGGATGCTGCGATCTCTAATAACTAAAGGGATCCCCTGAGTTATAGCCTGTGCTGCGATGTTAGCTGGTACCCGATTCAGGATAATTAAATCAACATCGTCGGTTTTTAGCAGGTCAATTAGATTATCCCAAATCCTCTCTTCTTCCGGATAGATGCGCTCTTCCTCCCATTCTATAGAAGAGCCTTCGGGTCTAAAATATATGGCGATATCCCAGTCTGAGATTTTCCCCGAGATTTTTTTTGCCCTTGAGCCAAACAAAAAGGCAGCAATTACCCGCGGTTCCTTGGAAAAATATTCTTGCAATAATCTGATTTCCTTTCTCATCAAAATTTGCTCCGCAAATTTTGAAAATAGTTATTGTTTATAGCCTGCTGCTTGTAGCCTGTTGCCTGTTACTTGCTACTGAATTACTTGCTACCAAACTGCTGACTACTAAAATTATATCTTTCCTCTCCTAAATTGTAAAGCAAATTTTGGCTACTCTCAAGAAATTTTCTCTTATATTT
>JBBIPY010000112.1:0-3878 GCA_037442605.1 Candidatus Omnitrophota bacterium | reverse complement strand
AGAAGATATAATTATCAAATATGTTTTTACCATTTATACAAACACTTCCTGAGGTAGGCAAAATCAATCCGCAGAGAATCTTTAACAACGTGGTCTTGCCCGCTCCGTTCTGCCCCACCAAAACAAACAACTCGCCCTGTTTAACCTGCAAATCAATATTGTTTAGAGCGATTGTTTGTTTCCTTTTAAAAATTTTAGAAGTAAAAAACTTCTTAGTTAATTCTCGTATATCAATCGCACTTTCCATGGCATTGAAACTCCACGGGCTTACACCCGTGGAATCTTTCTTTTCGCTTCGGCTCGGCACAGCGAAAACCTCGCCGAAGCGGAATTCCTCTCGCTATCCATCCCCACCCTTACAGGTGGGGAATTCCGCGAAGGCGGGTTAAATTGCTGATTTACCAAACTACCGACTACTGAATTACTGGCTACTGACTACTGAACTACTGACTACTGAACTACTGGCTACTGACTACTGAACTACTGGCTACTGACTACTGAACTACTGACTACTGGATTACCGAATCGCTCCAATCTTCTTCAAATCCCCCACAAATTCCTTGAGGTTCTTTTCTAACTTATCCGGTTTTACCTCAAATTCGGCTAAAATTCTCTCCTTAATCGTTTCCAGCGACTTCTTACCGTCTATTAATTCCCAGACTTTAACCGAGACAGCGTTGTTTAAATTATAAATTGCCTGGAAATCCGCGGCCTCTTTTTTGATAGGAACCAGAATTATCTCATCTTCAATCTTGCGGGAAACAAAATTGGGATTTTTTTTGTAGACCTTATTTTCTTCCATCCATTCCTCCTTCCTTTGCGCAAATTATGCGCATATGTCTCGGATTTATTTGTATTTATTCAGACGCGATTCCATAGGATATATAAGGGACCTCAGGGGGAGATATAACAATCTCATTTTATGTAATAAACAGGTTTTCTCTGTGTAAGGGTTAAGTCCATAGAATTTGGCAAATTGTTCTTGAGGGATATTGATAATATAGTTTACAGGTTCCCGGAGACTGTCATAGAGTAAAAAATGGGCTCTACGGTATACATTTTTCATATTTCCGTTATTGGAAAAGGTGTTCTTTGAGATAAGGTTATTTATGGCCCGGCGTTTCCAAAAAGGGACAGCTAATTCGTCCAGGAAAGAAGCGGGAATTAAAGTATCGTCAATTAGGCTTGCCTGAGAAAGACTAAAATACAAGGTTGATTTCATTTTAGAAATCCGGCTCCACTTCAGGAGATACTGCCAGTCAATTTTAGGCCTGAATTTTTTAATCAGGCAAGCTAAATCGCAAGCCCCTTTCAGAGAAAGAATATTCCCAAAGCGGCGCTTGTGCAAAGCTAAACTGAAAATAGCATCCTCGCAGGACAAAGACCTGATACGATTTCCCTCGATGTCTCTCTCATCTACTCTCTCCCATACTTCGGGCAGAACGGGATGCTTCAGCCGTTTGAAATCCAAATCCCAGTGGACCTCCACCAGAATATTCCGGGCAGGACTTAAGTGTTTTAGAAAAGCGATATGGCATTGTTCTTTCCGCCAATAGGCTTCCTTCAATCCCTCCAGATATTTATCATACCCCATATTCAATAATGTTTCCTCTACTAATTTGAGACTTTCTTCTTTTACCAAAATATCGATATCCGCCATGCTGCGATAGTTTATATCGGGATAGATATCTCCGATAAAGGAAAAGCCTTTCATGGGAATAAAGCCTATTTTACGTTCGCTTAAAACCCTGGATATGGCCAAAAAATGTTCCCATAACAATATGTTATTAGCCAGATTATGGAAATAACCGTTTTTTAATTCAGCATATATAGCAGGAGGTATGAGCCTTGCTTTATCTTCCAATAAAATATAGGTTATAGGCAGGAGTTCATGATAATGAATCGTGCTGAGGAAGGTTTCCCAATTGATGCGTTGACAGCCAATAAAATCGCCGATTTGGGAAGTTTTTGTGCTGTCTACCAGACTCTGTGCAATCAGTAAGGCAAAACTCGCCTCATTATTCATTACCTTAGGCAGTTTTTGTGTTATCAATGCTGGAAATAACCAAACCGCATAATAAACAAAAAAGATAAAACGGAATATGCCAATAAAATAATTCATAGCCGGACATATTAACTAATAGCCCTAAAAGCGCCGAAAGCCCGACCATCAACATTTCCTTTCTTACGCCTTGATTTAATTTATGCAAACTTCTTATGCCTTCTCTGAATAGATAGAGAATAAAAATAAGAAAACCGGTGAAACCGAAAATCCCTGTCTCGGCTAAAAGGGTTAAATACATATTATCGGCTATTCGCCATTCGTATCCCACTTCACGTTTTTCAGGGAAATAATCAAAGAATCTTGTTCTGATATGATTAAGTCCTATGCCGAATAGCGGATAATCTTTCAGCATGGCTGATACCATCCTCACGCGTTCCATTCTATAGTTGGATAAAGGGCTGGTATAGTCCTGGCCAAATATCATCCCCTTAACCCCGAAGCGGTCAAATCCCCTGCCCGGGCCGACAAAAGAAGAGATAGTTACAGTCAGAACAAATATGCCCGCAATAAATAGTGCGGCTAATTTCTTCCGTTTAAACCAGAGAAAAAACAATACCGCTGCAATCAAACCCGCAAAAGCGGCCCTTGAGAAGGTAAGGATAAGCACCGTGATATTTATCCCCGGAGATAAGATACCTAATATGCGCAGAAAAGATTTCCTCTGCTGGGCTAAAAATAATCCGAATGGAATACAGGCAAGCAGGTATGTTCCCAGAGGGGCAGGGTTGAATTGGGTGGATAGGGGACGCCTGAAATAAGCGCAAGCCAGATACCTGTCGTAGTATTGATTATATATAAGGCGTTCGTAAAGAATATTTTTTCCGAGCAGCAGGTCGGCAATCCCCCACAGCGCAACAATCATACTGAAGATGCATATTGTTTTCGCAGCCAGAATAAATCTTTCTTCGGAGGAAAAAATTACAGCCGATATAAGGCATAGCGAAAATAGCGGCAAGGCAATGCCGGAATATGTTTCCATAGCCAGCAATTTGTCCTTTGCCGAGATAACCCCTCCTGAAAGACAAAAAAGAAATACAAGCAAAGGCAGATTTTTCCTGCTAACCATGGACTTGTTTGCGCGGAACCAAAGGAAGAAAAACAAAAGCAATATGATAAGTTTTATAACCGCCTGATATTTTATCTGAACCGGCTCCGGGAAAAAGGAAACCCAGCCCGTAAACGCAACAATAAATAATTTTTCGATGAAGTTTCTCATAATTTCCCGATATCCGTATTTTTCCTTTAGTTTAGAACAGCGTATAGATAAAAGGCGCCACGGCGGAAGACTGGGTGAAGAATATTAATAACCCCAGCAGTAAAAGCATTATGATAATCGGCGCCAGCCACCATTTTCTGTAAACCCTTAAAAAATCCCAGAATTCTTTTAGAATTGACAATTTCCCCATAATTTAGTTAGAACTGTCTTTCATAACTCGAAAGATTGCTCTTTCCTTTAGAGATATCTTGCCAATAAGACTCTCTCTCTGTTTCTATCTTCCTCTCCAATAAATCTACCCCGAATAATTTTATCGCTATACCAATAGGGGTAAATATCAGATAAAAAATAATTAATAAGATAATCCGTGTATTAATCCATCCTAAAATAAATGCCAATCTCATCCAAAGCCAGTATAGGGGTTTCAGTAAATTTGTAGCCAGTAATCCTGTTAAAAGGATTACAGTTCCTGCTAAATAAAACCAGACATAGAGCGCTCTATGTTTCAACAAAAAAACAGAGCCAATAATAAGCAAAGCAATAAACATCGAAACGGAAAACTTCCTGAGCGTAATTTTATGGAAATTTATTTTATCC
>JBBIPY010000111.1:0-3912 GCA_037442605.1 Candidatus Omnitrophota bacterium | reverse complement strand
CTGGAATTGAAGAAGGTAAGAAGAACGTTACGCTGGAGACGCTTGCCTCTTTATGTAAGGCACTGGGGATTAAGAAGGTAGATTTATGAGATAGAGAGGGGGTTATAAAGGACTGTCCTTTGGCAGGGTTGGGCGGGAAAGAAGAATGAAAACTTCATTAGTTATTTTTACTTTGAACGAGATAGAGGCGGCAAGAAAGCTGTTTGAGAGAATTCCGTTTAAAGCAGTTAGCGAAACCGTAGTTATCGACGGAGGCTCCACGGACGGGACAGTGGAGTTTTTTCAAAATAAAGGGATACCGGTGATTAAGCAGGATAAACCTGGACACGGTGAAGCCTATAAACTGGGCATGCGCAGGGCATCCGGAGAGATTCTGGTGTTTTTTGGCTGCGACGGAAATAACCGCCCTGAAGATATACCGTTTTTAATCAAAGAGATTGGAAAAGGAAGAGACCTGGTTATAGCCTCCAGGTTCGGTAGAAGTTCACGCAGTTTTGATGCGACCCTGACCAGGAAAATCGGCAACAGGCTTTTTGTCCGGCTGGTGAATATGCGTTGGCGCACGGGGCTAACCGATGTTTTTAATGAGTTCAGGGCTATTAAGAAAGAAGCTATGGAGAAATTAAATTTAAGAAACAGTTTTTTCGACCTGGAACTGGAAATGACGATTAAGGCAATCAAGCGCAGATTAAAAATAGCCGAGATACCAACAGTGGAAAGCCGGCGTATGGGAGGCAGGGCGAAGCTTTCTACTTTCAGGGACGGGGCGATGAATTTGAGATGTTTCTTGAGAGAAGCGCTGTCGACACATTAAATAAATTGATATGTAAAAGAAGGTATTAGAGGGCTCAAGAGGGCTTTTCTTCTATAGCCTTCTTTGCCTCCTGCATTCAAGGGGTATAGATATATTTTGCTTTCTTTGTGATGGCACCTGTTCAAAGAGGTAGGATAGTAATTATGGAAGCGGCATTTAACTGGGGCAGAACGGCAAAATCAGCGCTTGCCTGTTTGTTGATTGCCTGGGCATTTGCGATGGGGTTTCCGACGGGGGTGGTCAACACATTGATGGTGCTGGTCTTTCTGGTTTTTATTCTCAGGTATATTCTCGCCGGGAATATTGAATACAGAAAGACAGGAATTTTGTTGCCGTTTCTGTTTTTCTTTCTGGCTTGCGCTTTGTCGATGTATAACTCAGGTGATTTGCATTCCAGCATACGCGGGTTGACCAAAGTCCTGAAAAACGCCGCCGTCGTCTTGGTTGTCCTGCATAGCGTCGGGGATAAAAAATTACTGCGCCGGGTTGTCTATGCCCTGCTTTTGGGGGCGGCATTCATATGCCTGGATGGATTGTTCCAGTATATTACGGGCCGCGATTTTCTGAGAGGTAATTTAGTAGTAATCACTATGGATTTAAAAAGAGTCTCCGCCAGTTTCGGCGGGGCAAACGATTTCGGGGTTTATCTGGTCAGCCTGGTTCCCCTTGCCTGGGTAACGGCGCTCTATTATTTTAAGAAGAAACAGAAGGTTCTTGCGATGTGCCTGGCGGCCTTTATGACCTTGTTTTTATTGCTTACTTTCGGAAGGGGAAGTTTACTGGGGCTTTTGGCGGCTTTCTTGGTATTTATTCTGGTGAAGAAAGACAGAAATCTTTTAGTTATGTTTTGCCTGCTTTTATTCTTATTGCCCTTTGTTTTGCCTAACAGCGCCAGAGTGTGGGTGAAACAGTCTGGCTCGCCTCTGGTTGCCTTCGCCAACGAGGACCGTCTCATTATGTATAAAACAGCCGTTGAGATGATTAAGGCGCATCCGGTTATAGGCGTGGGAGTGAATAATTTTGTAGATAATTTTCCGAGATACAAATGCAAAGTGCCCGGTGCCGACATTTTGCCCGTGGAAAGGTCTTATGCCCACAACAGTTTCTTGCAGATGTGGGCTGAGATAGGCAGTCTAGGTTTTATGATGTTTATATGGCTTATCTGGGCGTTCATTGCAGAGTTTAGATATATCTACAGAAATAGAAAAGATGCATTCCTGCGTAATTCAGCCCTGGGTTTGTTTTGCGGGGTAATTGGATTTCTTATAAACGGTTTAAGCGAATCCAATCTTTATTATTCCCGCCTATCTATTTTGTTCTGGTTCATATTCGGGCTGGCGTTGAGTGGCAAGTTTATCAGAGAGGAAGGCTGATTGGTTAAAGGCAACAGAGACAGGATGAAAAATGTCCTTGCGGTAAGGACAGACAGAATGGGAGAGATGCTCCTGACTCTGCCTGCCGTAAGAACGCTCCGCGATAACTTCCCGGATAGCCGCATCAGCCTTATGTTAAGCCCCTCGCTTAAGGACTTGGTAATCAATGAGCCGTATATAGATATTCTGCTTCCCTACAGCGAGGGCCGGCACAGGGGTTTTTGGGGAACGATTAAACTGGCTCGCCTTCTAAAGAGCGGAGGTTTTGACCTGATTGTTATTTTCAACCCCGCCAAGAAGTTTAATCTGGCTTCCTTTCTGGCAGGCATTCCCTGCCGGCTGGGCTATAATCGTAAGTGCGGTTTTTTGCTCAATTACAGAATAGAAGACAGAAAATATCAGGGGGAAAAACACGAAATCGAATATAACATTGATTTATTGAGGCCGCTGGGTCTTGAGCCCGGCGGGACAGGGCTTTCTTTGAGCATAGATAAAGAGAGCCTTAATCGGATAGATGGATTATTTGTCAGGGAAAACATCGGAAATAATACCCTCCTGGCAGTCCATCCCTGGGCAAGTAATCCCGGCAAGGAATGGGGCGAGGATAATTTCGCCGCTTTGATAAAGATATTGGCTCAACAGGGAGAGAGGATTGCTGTTATCGGCGGAAGCGAGAACATTGAGCGCGCCTCCAGTCTGATTCAGAAATCCGGAAGCAGGGTTTTAGACCTGACCGGGAAATTAAGCCTGAAAGAGTTATCCGCCTTGTTAAGTAAATGCAGGCTTTTGGTATCTAACGACAGCGGGCCTGTCCATGTTGCCGCGGCGGCAGGAACAAGGGTTATAGCCCTTTTTCGCAAGAATCCGCCAGCCGTAAGCGCGCGGCGCTGGGGTCCCTGGGGCAGGGGTCACGCTGTCATAGAAAAAGACGCTCTTTCTGATATAAGCGTAGAGGAAGTATTAGATAAAATAAAAGAGTTTATCTGATATAAAATGGCTGAGATAATAAATACAGGAGAAAGGATTCTTTTGAGCAAAGAAACCCCTTCAATGATTAGCAGGCATTTTTGCGTCTACCGGTTCGCTAAAGATTATGTGATTGATAAGACGGTATTGGATATCGGTTGCGGCGAAGGTTACGGCAGTTTTTATCTGGCGGAATTTGCAAGACAGGCGATGGGCATGGATTACGACAGGGCAATAATTGATTATGCCCGGACGAGATATCGGAAGAGGAATCTGACATTTTGTTTATTGGATGCAAAGAATTTGAATTCCCTCGGAGATAAATTTGACGTGATATGCGCTTTCCAGTTTATAGAGCATATACGGGATGCGGAATCCTTCCTGCAATCTGTCAAGTGTTTAATGGAAGACAGCGGCATTTTTATATGCTCGACGCCCAACAGACTGGATGCCTCGCCGAATAGCGAGGTTCCCCTTAATAAATTTCATGTTAGAGAATATATCGCGGCTGAATTCAGGGAATTGCTGGAGAGGCATTTTAGCCGGGTGGATGTGCTTGGGTTGGAAAGAGGCAGAAAACTTAATCTTTATCGCAGATTAAAGAAATCAGGAATATTTAATTTTTTACCCCGGACATTAAATCCGGTTGAAAGATTTTATAGCCAGATAAGCTGCGACAACTATGTTGTTGTGAGAGATAACATTAATAGAGTCCTGGATTTTATCGGCATTTGCAGAATATAGAACCAGGGATATAAG
>JBBIPY010000110.1:1477-3918 GCA_037442605.1 Candidatus Omnitrophota bacterium | reverse complement strand
ATTATATACCAAATAGACTGGGGAGGTTAGCCTTTTCATAATATCACGAATTAAAGCACAGATGGGCAGAGATAATTAGGGACTGGTAAATGAAAATTCAGCAAGGTTGTTGAGGAATTTTTCTTGAATAAAATAAAAAGGACAGAGCAAATAGATAATGCACTCTGGCCTTAAAATTTTGCCTTCGGCTTAAAAGGTTAGTATCGGTACTTCGACCTTTTTCTGCGCCGCTTTTCTATCTTTTATTCTCTGGGTTAATAACTTGAGTACATTGGCCGCATAATATTTCGTCCCACACTCCTGACAAATACCCGCTGGAACATTTCTTACGACCACATAACCATTATTAACTCTCCGATAAACCTCTATACGACGCTCACGGATCTTACCTGCACAATACTCGCATGTTTCTTTATTCCAAAAATCCATTTTATATCCTCCTCCTATAAATTAGGTTTATCTTCGTATACTGTAATAACGCGTAATTTCCCTCCTCTTGTAATTCGGCAAATTATACCCATTCTTCTTCCATCGAGGGCAGAACCTACTATTTCATATTTTTCTTCCTTCGGCCAAGTCTTACGAATATAACCATTTAATAAAGCGTGCTCAACATCGTAAATATCAAACCCTTCCCCATCTGCTTCAAAGTCGGCGTGTTCACTCAAATAGAATAAACCCGACTCTACTAAACGACGAATTTCTCTAAATCGACTCAATTATATTCTCCTTTAAAAATTTGCCAAGCAAATTTTTAAACCATCAATAATATATAACTAAAAATGTAGTCTGTAAAGGAGAAATTTAGTAAGGTTCGAAAAGGTTGATGAGAGCCGTTTTCTTTAAGAAAAAGACCAGAGCACACCAACGATTCACTCTGGCCTTAAAATTTTGCTTTCAGCATAAAATTTTGCCAATGGGAAAATTTTAAGTTAAATAGAAACGTCCCTTTTACAAATGGACCTATCCCTATTATAATATCGGCAGATACTTCTCCAGCTCATACTGCGTTACCTGCGCCTTGTATTCGTCCCACTCCATCTTCTTGTTGCGGATGAAATATTCAAAGACCTTCTCTCCCAGGGCCTTCTTTACTACCTCGGATTCCTCGGTAAGCTTAATTGCCTCGTATAAATCTTCCGGCAAAGAGGCAATCCCGGACCTTTTCCTTTCTTCTTCCGTCATATGATATATGTTATCGGTTGACGGCGGAGGAAGGGGATATTTTTTCTCTATGCCTTCCAGTCCGGCGGTGAGCATCGCGGAAAAGGCCAGATAGGGATTACAGGCAGGATCGGGGGAACGATACTCAATGCGGGTAGCCTTTTCCTTGCCCGGCTTATACATTGGCACCCTAATCAGCGCCGAACGGTTCATCTGCGCCCAGCAGATGTATACCGGCGCCTCAAAACCCGGAACTAAACGCTTGTAGGAGTTCACCCACTGATTGGTAACCGCGGTAATTTCCGGGGTATGCTTTAATAGCCCGGCAATGAACTGCTTGGCAATCTTAGACAAATGATATTTGTCGTTTCTATCAAAAAAGGCGTTTCTCTGCGCCCCTTTACCAGGAGAACTAAATAACGACTGATGTGTATGCATACCCGAACCGTTTATCCCGTAAATCGGCTTGGGCATAAAAGAGGCATGCAAGCCCCTTTGCTGGGCAATCTCTTTCGCCACCAGTCTATAAGTCATCACGTTATCCGCCATAATAAGGGCATCGGTATATCTTAAGTCAATCTCGTGCTGGCTGGAGGATACCTCGTGGTGGCTGTATTCCACAATAATTCCTAAATTCTCCAGGGCGCTTACCGTCTCGTTCCGGACATTCTGGGCAATGTCTAAAGGTGTTAAATCAAAATATCCGCCTTTATCTAGGACAATAGTGTTTTTGGGATTATTAAAATAGAAATATTCTAATTCAGGTCCAACATAATAAGTAAACCCCATTTTCTTAGCCCGCTCGAGATTCTTCTTTAAGACAAATCTCGGGTCGGCTTCAAAGGGCCTGCCTTTGGGGGTATAGATATCGCAGAACATCCGGGCCACCGGAGCCTCCTTAGATTCCCAGGGCAGTATAGCAAACGTATTTGTATCCGGCCGGGCAATCATATCCGACTCCTCTATACGGGCAAAACCCTCAATGGAGGAACCATCAAAACCCATACCATCGCCTAAGGCACGTGGCAATTCATTCACGGTGATGGTGAAACCCTTCAAAAAACCCAAGACATCCGTGAACCATAATCTGATATAGCGGACCTTGTGTTTTTTGACTAACTTCATTATATCTTGCTTGTTTTTTACCTGCATATTCTCTCCTTTCATCATCCGAGAGAAACCAGATACCAGCCGCCGCAGGCCCTGCCTCGCCAAGGGCGGAAGTACAGAAACCAGAACTAAATTTTATCTGGTTTCTGGTTACTGGTTTCTGGTTA
>JBBIPY010000110.1:0-1377 GCA_037442605.1 Candidatus Omnitrophota bacterium | reverse complement strand
AGTACAGAAACCAGAACTAAATTTTATCTGGTTTCTGGTTACTGGTTTCTGGTTACTTTAGTGATTTGCGTAACCCCTACGTTTCTTTAGAAATCTTTCTATACGGTTCATTGCCTCTTTGAGATTCTCCATACTTGAGGCATAGGACATCCGCACATATCCTTCGCCAGAAGAACCAAAGGCGGTTCCCGGAACCACGGCTACCTTTTCTTCCTTGAGCAGCCTGTTCGCAAAATCCAGTGAACTCAGTCCGGTCTTCCTGACTGAAGGAAAGGCATAAAATGCCCCCTGCGGCTTAAGACAACTAAGTCCCATCTCGTTCAAACGACCAACGATGAATTCCCTTCTGCGCCGATATTCCCGCTTCATCTCTTCAACGGATCTTCGGCCGTTCTGCAACGCCTCGCATGCCGCCATCTGGCTGGTGATAGAAACACACATAATCGTGTATTGATGAATCTTGGTCATTGCCGAAATGATTTCCCGCGGACCACAGGCATAACCTATTCGCCAGCCGGTCATGGCATATGCCTTGGAAAATCCGTTTAGATAAATAGTGTTTTTCTTAGCCTCTTTTAATGTCGCAAAAGGCGTATGCTCAAAATCATAGGTCAACTCGTCGTATATCTCATCGCTGATCATCAAAAGATTATTCTTAATTACCGCTTTCTTTATTCTCTCCAATTCGGTCTTCGTGTAAGAAACCCCGGTAGGATTTGCCGGATAATTAAAAATAATCGCCTTGGTTCTTTTATCAGAAAGCCTATTTATCAATTTAGGATTCAACTTAAACCAGTCCTCTAACCTTGTCTCCACATATAGCGGCTCTCCTCCTGCCAGAGACGTAACCGCGCCATAAGAGACATAAGCCGGCTGAGGAATAAGTACTTTATCGCCCGGGTCAAGGATTGCCCTCAGGGCGAGGTCTAAAGCCTCGCTTGCCCCTACGGTAACCAAGATTTCTTCCTCGGGGTCGTATTCCAGACCAAAGCGCTGTTTGAGAAAACGGGAAATCTGGAGGCGTAATTTATAAAGGCCCTTGTTGGAGGTATAAGAGGTGTAACCCTGCTCTAAAGAATAAATCCCCGTCTCCCGGATATGCCAGGGAGTAACAAAATCCGGCTCACCCACTCCCAAGGAAATTACCTCCTTCATCCCCAAGACCAGGTCAAAGAATTGCCGGATCCCCGAAGGCTGCAATTCCTGCACTCGTTTGGAAATTATTTTAGTTATCGGGTTACTTGGGTTCATTGAGTTACTTGGGTTGAGAAGATAAATATTTTATAATCCCGTTTAAACTTTTCACTTTTATTTATTGCTTCGTAGACCATTCTAATTAGTTAATACTGAAAAACCTTCGCTTAGCACAAATTGCCA
>JBBIPY010000109.1:0-3934 GCA_037442605.1 Candidatus Omnitrophota bacterium | reverse complement strand
CAACTTCGTTAATTGTTTAATCCTTCGCAGAAATCCCCGGGCTTTAGCCCGTGGGATGAATGCCATATTGCTTTTTCTGCTCAGGAGGAAGCCCCGGACTTTAGTCTGGGGAGCTTCACTGGTATAAAAAATGAGGGTTGCCTATTTTGACTGTTTCTGGGGAATCTGCGGTGATATGCTCCTCGCCAGCCTTGTTGATGCCGGACTAAATTTCCCTGATTTTTTAGACAGACTTAAGAAATTTAATTTTAATTTTTTTTCTGTTAACAGAAAAAAAATTAGGAGAGAAGGAATTAGCGCTACCCGGATTTCCATCAGCTCAGAAAAAAAGAAGCATTACGCGTATCTGGAGTTTAGAGATGTTTTAAAGCGATCTAATTTGCCCCGGAATATAAAAGCGCGCTCTCTTTCTACATTCAAAGACCTGGCAAAGGCAGAGAAAAAGGTGCACGGGGTAAAGGGTAAGGACTTCCATTTTGAGCAGTTAGGCGAAATTGATACGCTGGCGGATATTGTAGGGACTTATATTGCCCTGGATTTATTGGGGATAAAAAAGGTATATTTCTCCCGGATTAGATTGGCGCGGGGTGGAACGTTTAGACACGATGGCAAAGATTTGCCTCTCCCCGGACCGGCGGTTTTAGAGCTATTAAAGGGCATTCCTGTAGAATTTATCGAAGAGCCCTACGAATATGTCACTCCTACGGGGGCAGCCCTGGTAAGGAGTTTATTTAATGGAACTACGGCAAAATTACCTCGTTTTAAGATATTAAGCATTGGTTATGGGGCAGGAGGCAGGAGATTCGGTTCCCAGCCTAATTTTTTGCGTGTAATTATCGGTGCAATTCAATGAGCACGCAACTTACGGAACAACAGTGAACGTAAGTTGCTGTGCGAATTGAACCCTTGACAAATTGATAAGTTCGTGTTATATTTTATTTAGATGCAAACAACAATAATATAGAAAGGGAGAAAAAAGCCTTAACTAAAATGAGAAGGATATTTTTTATCCTAATTTTTCTCGGCTTATTAAAAGTTGATTCCGCCTTTGGTAGTCAGGCGTCTAATCTCTTCTTAAAGCAGGCCGATGAATATTATGCCCAGGCAGAGAAAGAGACACAGACAGGCAATCTTGATGAGGCGGTAAAATATCTGCAGAAGGCGGTGGCGATTAATCCCCGTCTCACCAAGGCGCACTATCAGCTGGCGCAGATTTACGCAGCCAGGGGCTGGTATGACCGCGCCGAACAAGCCTACCAGAAGGCAGGCCACTATAAGGTTGCCCAGAAAATGCCTTCCGAGCCTTCTGGCGAAAAGGATGCCCTCAGAGAGGCAAGGGCCTGGGAAAGAGAATTAATCGGGGAAAAAGAAAAGAGAGAGCTTGTCTATGCCAAAGGTGTGCCTTTGATGAAGGAACCCGGCTCATTAGAAGCCACCTATGCGGAGACGACCCAGAGAGACCTTTATGCTGCCTGGAAAAAAGGACCTGCCCTTGCCAGCAAACTCGACCCCTATCATCCCGAACACAAAGATTTTAAGATTCCTTATTATAAAGATAGGGAGGGACTAAAACTTACTCCCATTGTAGGAGTAAGGGGAGAGTATATGGCAGAGGAGCAATTGGTAGGGATAGAGACGCTGATTAATGAAGCCCAGGAATTTGACCAACGGACCGATGAACAGGCGAAAAAATATATCTCTTTGAACCGCAAAAGATACCATCAGGAGGAAATTATTTTGCACTACAAAGAGAACTGGCCTAAGTTTACCTATACCTATCTTGAAGAAAGGACTACGCGTGAATACGATGCCCGGCAACTCTGGAGTACAAGTAAGGTTTTCTACGACCATTATAACAGAAGATATTATCAGCTTGAGCATACCATACCTTGCATAAGAAAATTAGGGGCAACGAGGTTAAAATTTCGCTATGGAGACGTGGTTCGTTATAAACCAAATGACCCTGCAGCCTATGTAGACGCTGAGAGTTATTTGCTCGGCATAGAAACATTCCCTTACATTGCCTTTATGGATAAAACCATTGGAGCTAAATTTGAATATATGTATATAGATGGAAATTTTTCCCGCTGGGAAGAAACCGGAGGGAGTAACCACTCCCTTAAAGAAAGAAATTATTTTGTAGAATTCGATTTTTATTATCCCGAGAAATTTTTAAGGATAAAGCCGCATTTTTACTACGAAAAAGAAAGGCACTATCCTACCTATAATACCTGGTGGAAAAGGGAAAACGGCGTAAAGATAGAGAAAGATCTGAATGGAAGACTGCGTTTTGTCAGCGACTGGACTTACATAGACTATACCCGGGATAAAGACCCTCATTTACCAACCGCCAATCATATCACCACTTCAGCCTGGAAATGGGAGAACGGCCTGGAATACGAATTTATTCGCGATGTAAAATTGAAGTTGGGAGCGGATTATGGCAACGGCCTGGGATTTGACAGCTTTGATTATTATACCTTAAGGGCGGAGTTGCAGTGGAAGAAGCCTGGAATGAATGATTTTCGCATCGGTTACGGCCACACCAATTATTTTGAGTTAGACGATACAGTGCATACTTTTCTTTTTAAATTAGGATTATTTATATAATCTGATTCTGGCGATTTTAAGAAAGATTACACAGAGAGATCTGGAAAAGTTTCTTAAACGCAGATTTTCGCAAATCAAACGCAGATTCTCGCAGATGGTCGCATCGATAAAATCTGCGTATATCTGCGTTACATCTGCGTGTATCTGCGTTAAAAAGGGGTTTTTCAGAGCTCTCACACAGATATAGCGATGAAAAAAGGGATACTTCTGATTTTTGGTTTTATGCTGATGTCGGTTATGAGAGCAGAGGGGGAGGTGCTGCTCATTGATGATTTCAACCGCTGCCAGAAGCCCAACCTCATCAGCGGAGACTACGGCGTCTGGAGCAAGACCGACTGGGACAGGAGCATGTTCTGCAGCGATTCTCTTACCTCCAACCCCGGTATCGTTTACGGAGGCAAGGGCTGCTCGCTGCAGCTTGATTACGACGTGGACTCTCCGCGTCCTGCCTACGCCGGGCTCTGGATGCGCCTTGAAAAAATAGATTTGCGTAGATATGCATACTTAATCTTTTATGTGAGAGGGGATTACCGGAAGTGTTTTACCAGCCGCTTCAAGATTGAACTCAAGAATATGGTAAAACTGTTAAAGGGAGAGGATGTGGAGCGCTGTCCCTACAAGGAGCCGCGCCGGGGTAAGATTAAAGAGAGTGATATTGCCATTTACGAAGTGGAGGGGATAGATGCCCAGTGGAGGCAGGTGGTGGTGCCTCTCGCCCCTGCCCTGAGGGACGCGGATTTTTCCGAGGCATTCGAATTTACCATTGTCTTTGACGATGAGTTCGTAACGCAAAAGAAGGGAAGGATTTTCATTGATAATATATATTTTTCCGATGGAGAAATTTTGTCCTACTCTTGCGGAGAACCGGTTCAGGTGAGGGAGGTTCTGGCCTACAATGCCCCGCCCAAGGTGGTTTTTGCTGCCCCGGCCTCTGTCTGTGTTGATGAAATGGTCGCTCTGGATGCCTCCGGGACCACAGACGAAAAACCGGAGTGTCTTACCTATTTCTGGAATTTAGGGGATGGGACGAAGGCGGAAGGCGAAAAGATAGATAAGGTCTATAAAAAGAGCGGGACATACAATGTGGTTCTCGAGGTAGATGATAATCAATGTACCGAGTGCAGCAAGGGCAGTTTTTCCAAGGCAGTTAAGGTCAATACGCCTCCTTCTGCTGAGGCGGGTAAAGACATTGCTCTCTGTCTCGATGCCAGCCAGGAATATAAAATTACTCTGGACGGTTCTAAATCCCGCGACCCGGACGCCGACCGCCTTACCTATAAATGGGATTTTGGCGACGGTAATAGTGGCTCGGGAGAAAAGGTTA
>JBBIPY010000108.1:0-4024 GCA_037442605.1 Candidatus Omnitrophota bacterium | reverse complement strand
AAACTTTGGCGGTAAAAGATTCTGATTTCGTCGCAAGAACACCGCCAGTTTTTTGAGGGAATCTTCCGTCGAGAAGTAAGGTGAAAATCGCTCACACTAATTGTGGACGCAAACCCTAGAACGAGCAGCATGCAATTAAAAGGATTCATAAAACAAGACTTGGGATCGATTCAGGATGAAAAACGGTTGTATAACGATTTGGCTTGGACATTTCCCATAATTACACCCTTACGACACTACATAAAGGAAACAGAATACGCCTTCCGATTGATCAAGAAATGGTCAAGAATTCCGATAAAAACAATTCTTCACCTTGGTTGTGGCGGTGGGCATAACGATTACGTGTTTAAAAAATATGCTCAAGTTACAGGCGTGGATATAAGTCCGTCTATGTTGAAATTGGCTGGAAAACTTAATCCGGAAGCTACTTATTGTCTGGGTGATATGAGATCGATAGGTTTGAGCCAGACTTTTGATGCTGTAGTGGCTTGGGATTCCATAAATCATATGCAGACAACCGCCGACTTGGAAAGAGTGTTCAATACGGCTCATCGACATCTTAAGGATGAAGGGGTATTTTTCTTTCTTCTCGATATCAACAAAGAACAGTTTCGGCAAAATATCACCAAAATTTATTCGAACAGAGAAAACGCCATCGAAATTGTTTTTATTGAAAACATATACGATCCCGATCTGCGCGATACAACATATGATTCATTATTTCTTTATTTAATCCGTAAGAAAGGAAAACTGACCATTGAAACTGATCATTTTTTGTGCGGGTTGTATTCAAATAAAACGGTCTTAGCATTGCTTAGAAAACACGGTTTTAAGGCTTCTTGTATGAAATATATGCCTGGATCGGAAGCTTTAGAGAACGATGGTTTGACACAACAAAAATATTATCCAGCTTTTATCGCTATTAAAAAATATAATAAGGTAAAGTCAGGAAACCGTTAAATAACGTAGTTATAACAAGAATCTGAGTTTGATGGCTCTTTTGGTTTTGTAGGTTTATTAAAAACGGGTTCATCCTAGGGTGATGAGCCAACCCATACTGCGTTTGCGATGAATTTTTATAAGTAGAGGTGTTTCAAGGGGTTGTATGGTTCGACTTTCGTCTACAATTACCCGCCAGTGATACCATTCCGGACCGATGGTTTGATTTGGTGGCGGACGCCTCCGATAGAAAATTCAAGGAGCGGATAAATGTCCTATATTGCCTTTGCGCGTAAATGGAGGCCAAAAGATTTTGATGGAGTAGTGGGGCAGGAAATGGTGACCACCACACTGAAAAATGCAATTGCCTTAAACCGTATTTCGCATGCGTATCTATTCTCCGGTCCGCGGGGAGTGGGTAAGACGACGGTGGCGCGGATTTTTGCCAAGGCATTAAACTGCGAGAGAGGTCCTACAGAAAAACCCTGCAACAAATGCGTCTCCTGCGGGGAGATTATGCTGGGAAACAGCGTGGATGTTCTGGAAATAGACGGTGCCTCCAATCGCGGCATTGATGAAATCAGGACCCTGCGGGAAAACATCAAGTTTTCGCCCATCGCGGGAAAGTTCAAGATTTATATCATTGACGAAGTTCATCAGATTACACAGGATGCCTTTAATGCCCTGCTTAAGACCCTGGAGGAGCCGCCGGCGCATGCCAAATTTATCTTTGCCACCACCCAGCCGCATAAAGTCCCCGCGACTATAATTTCCCGTTGCCAGCGTTTTGATTTCAAGCGAATCCCTGTCCGGCTGATTATCGAAAAACTAAACCAGATTGTTAAGGAAGAGAAAATCTCCGCGGAGGAAGAGGTCTTATTCGCCATTGCCCGGGCGGCAGAGGGAAGCATGCGCGACGCCGAGGTTCTGCTTGACCAGCTCAGTTGCGCTACCGAAGGCAAGGTGAAGATGCAGGATGTTTCTGAGATGCTGGGGGTTATTGAGGAAGACCTGCTCTTTGATATGGCGGATAAGATACAAAAAAAAGAAACTTCCCAGCTTTTACTCCTTCTGGATAGGATTATCTCTGACGGCAAAGACCTGGTTTACCTTCTCAATTCCCTTATCGAACACTTCCGCAATCTGCTGGTTTCCGGGATAGTCAAGAGCGGCCTGGAGAATGTATTGGATTTGCCGGAAGATGTATTGGTCAGGGTCTCCCGGCAGGCCGAGGGTTTCTCCCGTGCCGAGATTTTCTATATCCTCCAGATTTTAACCCATACGCAGGATATGGCTAAACGCGCCATTTCTGTGCGCGTGGCGATAGAAATGGCGATTATTAAGATGACCGAACGCGGTCAACTGGCTTCCATAAACGAGATTCTCAATAAAATAGAGCAGCTAAAGAATAATCTCCCCGGGGAAAAGAATACCCGGATGCCTTCTGTTCAATACCCGAATCGTAGCGAAGAGGTTAAACCGGCTGCAAAGACTGTCGTGGTGCCAAAAAATGAACTGTGTAAGGAGGCACCCCGGGCGGATGCGGAGCATAAAGAAGAGAACAGAAAGAAAGTTAGCCTGGATGAGATTAAGGCAGTCTGGCAGAATGTAATTGAGGAGGTCCAGAGACATAAGATGCATCACGGGCTCTATCTTTCAGAAGCAAGGTTAGTCGGCATTGAAGATAATGTCTTAACCCTGGGTTTCAGCCGGGATAAAAATTTACATAAAGAGACCCTGGATAATCCGCCTAATCGCCAGACAATTGAAACCAGACTGAAGAGCCTTCTGAAGGCGGATGTGAGATTGAATTTTGTCACCATTCAGGAGGCAGAGGAGAGGGTTGAGTCGGCGGTTAATTCGGAAGAGACTACGGGGCAGAATAATAAAATCGACGACGCTCCGGCGCCGGATAACAATGTCCCATCCGACCCCCTGGCGGAGAAACTATTGAAGATATTCGGGGGAAAGGTTATAAAGGGAGAAAAGATTGATTTATCCTAAGCCGGTAGAAGAATTGATACAGGCATTGACCAGGTTGCCGGGCATCGGTCCCAAGACCGCCCAGCGCCTTGCATTTTATATTCTCAAATCGCCGCGGGAAGAGGCGCAAAGATTAGCCGAGGCAATCCTTAAGACTAAAGGGACTGTTTTCTACTGCAGGAGTTGTTTCAATTTGAGCGAGAGCGAGGTCTGTCCGATTTGTGAGGACCCGACACGCGATAGAAAGACCATCTGCGTGGTGGAGGAGCCGCGCGATATCCTGGCTATAGATAAAACAGGGAGTTTTCACGGACTATATCATGTTCTTTTAGGGGCAATCAGTCCCCTGGATGGAATTGAGCCCGAGGATTTAAAGATAAAAGAGTTGATTTCCCGTATTGAATCAAATAAAATAAGCGAAATTATCATTGCTACCGATTCCGACCCCGAAGGCGAATCCACGGCTTTATATCTGCTGAAACTGCTTAAGCCGCTGGGAGCGAAGATAACGCGCATTGCCTTCGGGATTCCGGTAGGGAGCTCTTTAGAATATGCCGACCGCGCGACGCTCGGCAAGGCTCTGGAAGGCCGCCGCGAAATATAAATACAGTTATTAGTTATCAGTTTTCAGTTACTAGTTTTAATCCTGCGCAGAAATCTTTGAGTTTTAATCTTTGCTCTTTGATATTAATAATATTCCCCGGTAGCTCAGTCGGTAGAGCGAGTGGCTGTCAATGAGGCCACGGCTTACGGAATGCAATGACGTAAGCCGTTTGGCCGAATTGATTCCGAATTTTGGCCCAAAGGGCTCCGAAGGAACCCGACGGCCGTGTAGAATTCGGAATCTAAGATGGCAGCTTTCCCGAGAAATCGGGATTGAAACTGCAGGAGAATTGCTGGAAGCCCGAATCCGCCTGCGGCGGGAGGGTAATCAGCAGCCGAGCTCCGACGTAACGTCGGAGAAGGTTCAGAGACTATGTACCTGCTGCCTAAGTTCGCCTAAGGCGGATATGGCAAAGATATAGTCCACCTCCGTTAGTAATAGCGGGTTAGGTGTAACCACCAGGCCCGAGGTTCGAGTCCTCGCCGGGGAGCCAATTTG
>JBBIPY010000107.1:0-4086 GCA_037442605.1 Candidatus Omnitrophota bacterium | reverse complement strand
CTCGCTATCCATCCCCACCCTTACAGGTGGGGAATTCCGCGAAGGCGGGTTAAATGATAATTGGTTAAAAGGTTAAATAAAAACGGACTCCCCATTTAACTATTTAACTATTTAACCATTTAACTATTTAACTAATCTTTGGGGTAAATCACCAATCGGGGATTTCCCTTCAAAGTAACTTTGCCTTCTTCTGCATTATAGACTGCCTCATCTGAATAGGAAATATTTTCTCCCTGGACGAGCCTCACATTGCCATACGCGAATATCTTTTCTATAGCCTTCTCTTTGGGATGAAAATAGACCTCCATTCTATCGGCAAAAATCCTGCCCCGCCCATCTTCCACTTCTACGTTATTATAAAACACAGAAATATTCTTCTCATAATCTAACTCTAAAGGCCCGCTGCAGGTAATCGTGGTCTTCGGTGCTATTTCAACCCTTACCTCCTCGTTGAGTTTGACCTGTTTTATTTCCGGGAAAGCAATCGCCCCTTTTCCCTGGGCAGTCAGATTATCTCTTTCTATGACTACCCCCCGATCTGTGGTAACCTGCTCCTTCTGCGCATCCCAAAACAAAGCATCTGTAGTCAACTTCGTTCCTTCGGAAGTAGTGACTACCACATTCTCTTCCAAGCGGACCCTGCCTTCTTTTTTGTCATATTCCCCCTTATCGCTTTTTAAATTTATCTCCCCCTCTTCTCCATAGGTCTTAGCCACCACCCTGTCAAGTTTCACCACATCCTCCAGAACATCTGCGGACTTTCCCTCTAACTGCCATTGTTTCTTGCCCTGCTGGGTATAACCTTCAAGGGAAAAGGTATCAATCTCCTGCGCCGGCGTATCTATATCAGCAGAAAGAGACTCTTCTGGCAGAGAAACAAGCCCCTCTTTTTTATTTCCACAGCCAGTCAGGAATAAAACCAGGATTAAAAGAAATCCAAATTTATTACCCATATTTCAAAGCAGATAATAATAACAAAAATATAAAGCAAAGTCAAGGCAGCTCAAAGTGCGTGAGTTTCTTAAAGGCGCGCACCCTCTCTTTAATCTGGCGCAGATTAAGCGTTACGAGACGTGCAGGGCCGAATGACTCTACGGAAAAAGAGCCTAAGACCGAGCCGTAAACAATTGCCTGGCGGATATCCATATCGTCAAGACCCCCGCAGGAAACCAGATATCCCATAAAACCTCCGGCAAAGGCGTCGCCTGCTCCCGTAGGATCCACTATTTTCTCGAGGGGATAACCCGGACAACTGAAAAACTTTCCTCTGCTCAGCATCAAGACCCCGTGTTCCCCTTTTTTAATCACCACTGTCTTCGGTCCCTTCCTTTCCAGCCATTTAGCCGCGAGGTGCAAACTGGCATACTGGGAAATAAGGCGGGCTTCCGTATCATTGAGGAAGAAAACATCTATCTCTTTTAACAAATCCAATAAGGCATCGGCTCTATTCCTAATCCAGTGGTCAATGGTGTCCGAACCCGCTAACCTTTGCGCCTTAACCTGCCTCAATACTGCTCTCTGTAAATCGGGATCGATATTAGCGAGAAATACATAAGGGGATTCGGTATAGGGGTAAAAAAGCCGCGGAGAGAAATTCTTGAAGACATTCAGCTCCAGGCTTAGGGTTTGACGTATATTAAAATCGGGCTCATACCTACCCCGCCAGCGAAAGGTCTTGCCGGGTTTTACCTCCAATCCCTGTAAGTCTATATTTTCCCTTCTCAGACAAGCTATTTTCTGCCCCGGCATATCCTCGCCGACTACCGCCACAATTCTCACCGGATGAAAAAAACTCGCCGCTAAACTGAAATAGGTGGCTGAACCACCCAGAACATCTTTTCTGCAGCAAGCAGGCGTCTCAATGGTATCCAGGGCAACCGAACCCACCACCAGAATTGGCACTAAATCACTCCTTTTAACCCTGCGTTGTCTCCCCGCAAAAACGCCAAAAATCCTAATTTGGCGCTTTGGCGCAGAGATATACTGCCTCGTTATTTTGCGTTTTGGCGGTTGCAAGCAGGCAGATAAGCCGGGTTCTGTTAATCACAAATTACCACGAATAAAAAACCGAATTGCCACGAATTATTGACGGTGTTATTCGTGGTAATTCGATAAAATTCGTGGTAATTCGTGACTACGATGGTCATTTCTCTGGTCCCGCTGTTACCGGCGGGTTCTAGCGACCTACCCGCCCCGCCTTCTCTAACCGGGCCAGTTTTATGGCGGGGCTTATTTGGTCTTGCTCCGCGCGGGGTTTACCCTGCATCCGATGTCACCATCGGAACGGTGGTCTCTTACACCGCCATTTCACCCTTACCCCCACACCAATTGCAATATAACATAGGCTAATACGCAATTGGTGTGGGGGCGGTATCTTTTCTGTGGCACTTTCCGTACTAAGAGAATATGGTCTCTTAATCCTGGAGGTTATCCAGCGCGCTGCCCTCTGGAGCCCGGACTTTCCTCCCCCGCTGCTTCGCTTTGCGAAGCAAAGCGACGGGGGTGACCATCCTGCCTGCCCTTAAAAACTTTGCGTTTCTCTCTGATCTTAAAGAACAAAATTTTTAAAATAATTCTTTCTGTTTTGTATCTAGACCCGCTATCTTTCTATTGTTTACTTTAGATGGAGCGATTTTCCTTTTCACCGCCTCTCTAATTGCCTGGGTGGCTAATCTATCCGCCTCTTTATTCTCATCCCGCCTGAGGTTTCTAATCTCTATTCCCTTGAACCCCCGCAAAAGATGTGTTACCTGCTCAAAGAGAACCCTCAGCTCTGGATGTTTAACTTTATATAATCCTTCCAACTGCCTCGCCAGAAGCTCGCTGTCTAAATTAATGACTAACTCTTTCACCCCTAAAATCAGCGCCTCCTGCAGCCCAAAGATTAACGCTGTATATTCGGCAACATTGTTCGTGGCTTCGCCAATAAACTTCCCAAATTTTTTTACTATTTTTTTACTATTGTCGCAAATAACTACCCCTATCCCCGCCTTACCGGGATTGCCCCAGGAAGCGCCGTCTGTAAAAAGCGCAAATTTCTTCATCCTCTTCATTAATCCGTGCCTCCGCGGTCTCCTTTCCGCGTCTCTGCGTTTCTCTATTTCCGCGATTCCGTGGTTCTGCGGTTCTAAATATAAAGAATTCTCAGGCAGTTCTCGCAGGTAACGATTTTCTCTCCCAGTCTCACCTCATTGACTACCTGGGGAGGAAGTCCAATGTTGCACCCCGAACAGGAGTCATGCAAAACCTGAGCCAAGGCGCGCCCATTCTTATTTGCCAGAATCCGTTCATACTTGGCAAGAAATACCCGCTCAATGCCGGCGGCAACTCTACTGTGTTCGCCTTCCAGGATTTTTAACTCTTCTCTCAGGGCATTGATTTCTTTCTCAATCTCAGCGGTCTTATTCTCCATCTCGCGCCTTTCCTGCTCCAGGGCTTCTTTTCCTTTGTTTATCTCCTTCCCCAGATTATCAATCTCATCTAAATATCCAATAATCTCCTCCTCCAGCAAAGAATTATCTGCCTTAAGACCATCTATCTCCTTCTGCATCGAGGCATATTCTTTATTGGTCTTCACCTGATATAACTGAATCTGCAGTTTCTTGACGTTTTCTTCCTTAGATTTTAAATCTAGTTCCATCTCTTTCAGTTTAAGTTTCTTATTCCTGGATTTCTCTTCGATTGTCTTGAGCAGATTTTCTCCTTCCTGGAACTTTGCTTTAATTAAGTCTATCTCTTTGGGACGTTCCTCCAATTCTTCGCGCAGGGCATAGATTCTCGCATCAATTTTCTGTAACTGGATGAGAATGTCGATCTGTTCTTTAACGGAAATCATCTTTTCAAAATTTTTGTTTCTAAATTATATGCGGTGGACAGAAATTTTGAATTAAAAACAATCCCATCTGATGCAGGCTACTATTGTTTTTAGGCAGATTCTGGGCGTAACCAAAATCTGGGCGATACAGGATTCGGCGCCTTCGGCTCCTATCGTCGCCTCAGGTCGGCCACCCGCTCGCTGCCGCTACGCACCACTAGTGCTCCGTCAACTTAATTTCTAATAGTCGTGAAAGTTGACTCGCACTTCCG
>JBBIPY010000106.1:0-4127 GCA_037442605.1 Candidatus Omnitrophota bacterium | reverse complement strand
GTTGGGCCCAGCCTCGCCTCTCGCTCGGCGAGGCGGGCGAGCCTCGCCCCGAAGGGGCGGGGATTTCGTCATCAGTCATTATCCTGTGGCTTGCAATTCAGAATCGCACCTTATGCTCCACCCCCAACAGCTCCTCATTTTCCTTCAGGCGGATTTTGAGGCTTTTGTCATCCCTGAGTTTATATTCCAGATCAAATTCATCGCGTCTCTCGTCTGTCATACCTACCGAATTGCGCATATATGACCTGAATGCAATGCTGAATTTATCGTCTATGCCTTTATCTACAGCAATCGTCCCCGAGTCGTCTTTACGAGAGATACTCCATCCCTGCCATTTTATATTGTCTTGATTGGAGGCGAGAACCAGCTTCTTTCCGAAATCGGGTTTCCCCAGTCTCTTTAAATTTACCTCTCCGGTTATATCAAGGTATCCGCCTTCTTGATATACCCTTGACTCTTTTATTCTAAGAATACCGTTCCGTCCGTCGAATTGAACCCTGCCGCCTTTGAACTTGAAAGGGCCGAGCAATCCTTCCGAGAAAGTGATATCACCCTGCGTAATAAATTCCCCCTTACTGATATCCAGGTTAACTTTGCCATCCACGGAACCCCAGGCGTTCCACTGCGGATAATAGATGCTGGCAAAATGGGCAAGATTAAAATTGTTGATTGAAATCAGGAGACGGCCCGAAACCGCGTCTGTAAAATCCAGGTTTCCGGACAGAATAAGCGAATCTGTCCATTTAAGATGGCTTATCTCAAGGCTCTCTCCCCTGAGGCGGTAGAACCCTTCAAATTCGGGCAAGGGAAGATAATTCAGGAGCGAGCCCGAACTGTAGACCTTCCCCTCCAGTATATTCTGCCGCGGGATAAACTCTCCTTCAAGAAGAATATTACATAATAATTCGTTAGTGGAAAACCGCACGTGCTCAAGCCCCAACCTGATATTGAAACGATTGGACTGCGAAAAATTACCGCTTAAAACAATTCTGGGAGAGCGCTCAAATATCCGGGCAGAGGACATCCCCCCCGCATTTTCAGCAAGATATTCCTCTGTCCATCCGGGAGATACTGTGGGCGGCAAGAGCACGAAACTGAACCACTGGTCTTTGAGTTTTATATCCCCCTCTATATTAAATGCCGGCGCACCCGGATCCTCGCCGCTGCCTTTCAGAAAAAGTCTGTGCAAATCCCCGTTCAGAGAAATGACGGCAGGAAGAAAGGCGGGAACTCTTCTGTCCGGAGAGACGGATAAAAAACGGCAGCTTGCCGCTATCCTCGGACTATTGCCCGCCTGCAGGGCAAGCGTTCCCTCCAATTCAAAAGGGATATTGCCGTTTAAATAACCCCGCAGATTATGCACCTCAAGAATGCCGTCTTTCAAAGAGGCCTCGGCGTAGGAAACCCTGAGGGGAAAGCGGAAATCTTTTCTAAAAAAATCTACGCCATCCACCCTTAAGGAAATATATTCTAATGCCCCGTATTTCTTGAGCAAGATATCCCAGACGCTGAAATCAAAGTAGGTGCGCCGGGCAACAATCCTAAAATTCTTTGCCTGGTCAGATATGGACAGGTCTCTAAAACTTATCTTCCGGAAGAGACCTGTGTCAAATCTGCCAATCTTAATTTCAAGTTGCAACTGCCGGGAGAGCGTCTTCTCCGCAGAACGTTTGAACTCTTCAAAAACCCGGTCACGTTTTGCATAAAGCCAGGTGGCAAGAGACAAAAATAACAAAACCGCCAGCAAAATTTTTCTGCGTCTATTTATTCTTCGGCTTTGCATATATTTTAATCAAGTAGCGGGTAGCAAGTAGAGAGGAGAGAGATTTAAGTTAAATCCCAAATCCCAAGCCCTAAATTCCAAATTTCAATTACCAAATGACCAAAAAGTTTCTTGTTCTGGTCATCGGGATTTCGGTCATCGGGATGTGGAATTTGTGATTTGGAATTTTTCCATCTCGCTACTTGCTACTCTCTACTCGCTACTTCCTTATATTCTATCAGGATTATTTCAGGGCTTCTTTTTCCCGGGGAACCTCAAAACCCAGATGGTCTACCTTGAACGTAACTCTTATCGTGTCCCCCACTTTAAATTTAGAAGCAATTATTTCTTCTGCAAGGGGATCCTCGAGATATCTCTGTATGGTGCGCCTGAGCGGACGGGCGCCAAAAATCGGGTCAAAACCCTTGACAACCAGAAACTCCTTTGCCTCGTCGGTCAGCTCGATAAAATAACCCTGTTCGCTCAGGCGTTTGCGCACGTCGCTTAATTCTAAATCCACAATTTTATAAAGCTCCTCGCGGGTGAGCGGTCGAAAGACGATGATATCATCAATGCGATTAAGGAACTCGGGTTTAAATGTCCTCTTAGTCTCTTCCAATAACTTGGCTTTCACCGACTCGTAAGTTATCTCCTCCTTCTCTGAGCGAAAACCCAAACCGCCCTGTTTCCTCCACAGGTCCGCCCCGATATTGGAGGTCATAATCAGAATGGCATTCCTGAAATCCACGCGTCTGCCAAAGCTGTCCGTGAGACGGCCTTCATCTAATAACTGAAGCAAAATATTAAATACATCGGGATGCGCCTTCTCAATCTCATCCAATAGAACTACCGAATAAGGTCGCCTTCTTATCTTTTCGGTAAGCTGGCCTCCCTCTTCATATCCTACATAACCCGGCGGAGCGCCGACAAGCCGGGAGACATTGAATTTCTCCATATATTCCGACATATCCAGCTGCACCAAGGCATCCTCGTCCCCGAACATAAACTCCGCCAGCGCCTTACCCAAGAGCGTCTTACCTACTCCGGTGGGTCCCAGAAAGACGAATGAGCCAATCGGACGGCGCAGGTCTTTCAGTCCCGCCCTTGAACGCCGCACAGCATGGGCAATGGCTGAGATTGCCTCATCCTGACCCACGACCCTCTTATGAAGCTCCTCCTCAATATGAAGGAGTTTTTCCGATTCCTTCTGCTCCAGGCGAATCAGGGGAATACCTGTCCACTTCGCCACGATCTGGGCAATATCTTCTTCGCTGACCTGCGGTTGAGTTTCGCTTTTCTTTTTCTCCCAGTCCTTCTTCAACTGCTCAAGCTGCTGGCGGGCCACCCTCTCCTGGTCCCGGAGATTAGCCGCTTTCTCAAAATCCTGCCCCTTTATTGCCGCCTCTTTCTCTTTGGTAAGGTGCTCAACCTTATCCTCCAGTTCCTTCAATTCATGCGGAACAGTCAACACCGAAAGTCTGGCACGCGAACCTGCCTCATCAATTAAATCAATGGCTTTGTCGGGAAGAAATCTTCCTGAGATATAGCGGTCGGAAAGCCTCGCTGCTCCAACAATGGCTTCGTCGGTAATTTTAATCCGATGATGTGCTTCATATTTATCCCGCAGCCCCTTCAGGATTTCAACTGTTTCATCAACCGTGGGGGGATCTACCATAATCGTCTGGAAGCGTCGTTCGAGGGCCGCATCTTTCTCTATATACTTACGATATTCATCCAGGGTGGTCGCCCCAATACACTGCAATTCTCCCCGCGATAAGGCGGGTTTTAGAATATTGGATGCGTCGATTGCCCCCTCTGCCCCGCCAGCCCCCACCAACGTATGCAACTCATCTATGAAAAGAATAACATTCTCGGAACGCTTAATCTCATCCATCACTGCCTTGATGCGCTCCTCGAATTGACCGCGATATTTTGTCCCGGCAACCATCAAAGCGAGGTCTAAAGTAATCATGCGCTTATCGCGCAATATCTCCGGGACATCCCCTTTGACAATCTTCTGGGCAAGCCCCTCCACAATTGCCGTCTTCCCCACCCCCGCTTCTCCCAAGAGAACGGGGTTATTCTTGGTGCGCCGGCTGAGTATCTGCATCACCCGCTCAATTTCGTCTTTCCTGCCGATTACGGGATCCAATTTATTTTCCCGCGCTAACTGGGTGAGGTCTCGGCCAAAGGCGTCCAATGCCGGAGTCTTGGTCTTCTGGGCATGAGCTGCCCCGTAAGCTGTCCCCGCCGGGCCGCTCGAACCCAGAAGCTCCATTACTGCCCGTCTGACCTTGGTGAGGTCCAATCCCAGATTAATCAGCGCCTGGGAGGCAATCCCCTCGCCTTCCCGGATTAAACCCAG
>JBBIPY010000105.1:0-4335 GCA_037442605.1 Candidatus Omnitrophota bacterium | reverse complement strand
ATAATGAAAAGTAGGCGGAGCATCTCTCTTTAGTTCTCGCTACCCGAATGACGAATTAATCTAACTTAGTTCTCACGGACGGAAAAGTATCTTTACACAGATGATCGCAGATTAAAAGAAATAGATGATCACAGATGGTATCGACGACAATCTGTGATCATCTTGCGCCTTTTGTCTGTGTTAACCCCGTTAGAAATTAAATTTCTAACGGGGCTAATCTGTGCGAACAAAGGGGTTTTCAGCGTTAGGTTTTACTCTTTGACCCCTTCAGCAGCCTGCCTTAACCGCTTCCTTATCCGGGACCTGTTTTTGTCTGTGCGCCAATTCTGCTTCAGGAAGCCTTCCCATCCAGCAATAAAGGCAAAGTTTTTCTCTGGGCATGCCAATGGCCTCTACCATATCATCCATATTTTGATATCGCAGGGTGGTAACCCCTAAATCCCGTCCAATCCAGTCAACCATTTTCTGGTATTTCTCCGAATTATGGTCGGTGTAGTCTGAGACGTCTTCCGCATCGCATCCTTCCAGGCTGCGGATTGCCCGGCGCGCGGCGAGTTCGTGAATACTGCGCGTGGAGAGATTAAACCTGCAGGGAAACATCAGGGGAGGACAGGCCGGTCTTATATGAATCTGGCGGGCGCCGTTATCCCAGAGTTTCTTTATGGTGAAATTCTTCAGCTGCGTCCCTCTGACAATAGAATCCTCGCAGACTACGATGCTGTTGCCTCTGATTATCTCTTCCACCGGGATAAGTTTCATTTTGGCAATCAGATCGCGCGTCTCCTGAGACGGCGGGGTGTAACTGCGGCCGTAGCCGGGGGTATATTTCACCAGCGGTCTGCGGTAAGGCCTGCCCGACTCCATAGCATAGCCAATGGCATGGCCAATCCCTGAATCGGGAACACCGCTTACCACATCCACCTCAATATCTTTGTCCCGTCTCGCCAGAAACCTCCCGCATCTCTCCCGCGCCGTTTCCACGCTTATACCCTCATAGCTTGAAGCGGGAAAGCCGGTATATATCCAGAGAAAGGCGCAGATCTGATTCATCTCCTCTCCCGGACTCTTCTCCACCATACCCTCTTCATTGAGCAGGACTATCTCGCCGGGCTGGAGGTATTTAACTATTTTAAAATCGCCGTTAGGAAAGGCGGCGGTCTCCGAGGTCACTGCCCAGGCGTCCTGCCTCTTGCCTACCACAAGGGGGGTATAGCCGAAACGGTCCCTTGCCGCATAAACACCGTCTCTATGCAATAACATAAGCGAGCAGGAGCCTTCTATCGCCTCGAACATCCGTCCTATTCCGTCGATTATATCGTTTCCCAGACTGATTAACTTGGCAGCGAGTTCGGTTTCATTAACCAGTCCCTTGCTTGTCTCGCTGAAAGAGGCGCCTCTATCCATTAAATGCCGTGCCAGTTCCTCTTTGTTTTCAATAAGCCCGTTGATAACAATGCAAAACGGTCCCAGTTTTGATTTAAGATAAATCGGCTGTTCGTCAAAGGCGCTTATAACGCCGATGCCTTTGTTGCCCTGCATACGCTTGGCATCCTCATAGAATTTTGCCTTGAACTGGGACTGGCTGATGTTGTGAATCTGGCGGCTGAATTCTTCTCCCAGGACCGCCATGCCCCCGTATTCGGTTCCCAGGTGCGAATGATAATCCGTTCCGTAGAACAGCGTCTCCGCACAATCCGTTTTAGAAACCACGCCAAATATTCCGCTCATCTTTACCTCCGTTTCGCTATCAATTATGCTGAAACACTGCTTCTACTTTATCAGTTTGTTTATCTTTTCCACCAGGGACTTCAGTTCGTCGTTCCTGCGTACGCTTATGGGACCTTTTCTATCAAAAACGATACGCTCGCCCAGTTCTTTCTCCAGACGGTAAAGCGGACCGGCGATTCTATGCGATAACTCCAGCGCTACCTTCCAGATAACCAGGAGCACAACGGGCAGGCTGACGAGTATAATCAGATTAACCCTGCGCGCCACGGGAATCAGATTGCAGGCTACCGCCTCGGGAATGCCAATCTGCCATGCCATAAGATTGAATATCAGATAATACAGGCAGAAGGCAGCAATTCCCATCGGTATCAACGCGGCAAGAAAGACCAGGAGCAGTATTTTTTTCTGGAAAGGCGTCCCGATGAACTTCTTTCTTCTTCTATTCTTTTCCATAACTATACCCCACCTTATATGTCGTCGTAGTCCGCTTCCGCTGTGCTGGCGGTGTTATCGGTATCGGTCATTATGGCAACTGCCCCTACCTCACCGGGCTCCCTGCCGCATGCCTTTTTGAAATCTTCATAGACGTTCCTTTCCTCGCTCACCCACCTGTTTACATTCTCCGAACCCGATTCCACAACAATCAGCTTTATGTTTGCGGTATTCTGGCTATAAGCGGTAGATATCCGTCGGTGTTATGCACCACCACCGAATACATCACCCTGCCCCGGAATATCTTTTCCTTCCATTCCTTAAGGGCGTCTTCTTTCTGGAAAGAAAAACGCTTGGGCAGTTTTTCCGCCCGCGCAATGGCAGGGCCGGCGAGAACAAAAGCCACAGTCAAAATCAAATGGATAAACTTCATTTCTCTAACCCGCCCATTATATTTGAAAAGCGTGCAAAACAGGCAAAACCCTCTACCCGCGGCAGGCGCATAAAACATTTACAAATTCTTACGCATCAACCAACAGAGAGAAAAACAATCCAAATTATTCGCGTGCATTTGTGAATTTGCGCAAATTTGTATTAAGGGGTAACCTTAAAGACTCGGTCGTGGGGATGCACCTTCTGAGCCACTTTTATACCCACGATATCTCCCGCCTTGGCTTCAGGTACGCTCTGATGTTCTATCTGGATTGAAGAGACCTCCTGGGTAAAATCTGTGGTATGGCCCTTGATATGAATATTATCTCCCGTCTTTAGGTTGTCGGAGAGTTTAATTATTCCCACGCCGATGTTGCCGTAATAATGATCTATGACGCCAATCTCCTGTTCCGCCATCTCCCACCTCCTTTAATGAGCAGATAACTTACGGAGCGAAGCGACGTAAGTTATAGCTCGTTGCTATTTCGTTGTGAAGCGTCTGCGAATTAAACCCCCACACCAATTGCGTAATAACGGCGTTCTATTGCAATTGGTGTGGGGGTCAAATTCGGACTCACCTCTATACCGACAGGTAGATAACTTACGTCGCTTGCGCTTCCGTAAGTTATGTCCTCATTTGACCTCCCTCCGAAACTATGCCTTAATTAGTTCTCACTGGGTATTTTTTACACAAATTACCACTAATTAATTCGTGGTCATTTGATTAAAATTCGTGGCAATTTGTGCTAAGCGAAGGTTTTTCAGTATTAACTAATTATACCACCGAATTCCCAATACCAGAATAAAAATTTTCACGCAATAATTATCTGCCATCTGTGGGGTCAACATGGACTACCGCTGTAATCCTCAAGGCCTGCAGGAGTTTTTTCTCCACCGCCTCGGCTATCTGGTGGGCGGAGGAAACCCCGAGGCGATTGTTTACTTCTATATGCAGCGAAACCCTGAGCTGTTCTCCGTATTCGTGGACCTCTATATCGTGGACGCTATTTACCCCCCGGACAGCCCGCGCCTGCTGTTCAATCCTGGACAATATCTCTTTGCTGGGGGCCTGGCCAAGCAATCTGCTAGCAGAGTTATAGGAAAATTTCACGCCCACATAAATTATGATGGCGGAAATACCTATGCCTAAAATAGAATCGACTATAAAATAATTATACCGGGAAGCAATAATTGCCACCGCGATTAAAAGAGAGGCAATGGCATCGCTGCGATGATTCCAGGCATCCGCCAACAGAGAAGAGGCTTCTATTTTTTTCCCTAACTCCATAGAGAAAACGGTCAATACCTCTTTAAAATAAGCGGATATAGCCAATACAGTAATTACCAGCACCCCGCCCCTTACCGGCTGCGGATGAAATATTCTATCAAACGAATCCCTCAAGAAATTAAAACCCACAACCGCAAGCAATACCCCGATAATCAAAGTAGATATAACCTCTGTCCTCCCGTGTCCGAAGGGATGGCCCGTGTCCGCAGGCCGCCGGGATGCCTTAAAACCCACCAGCACTATCACCGAAGTTACCACATCGGAAAAGGTATGGAAGGCATCGGCGGTCAAAGCGATGCTGTTGGAAATTAACCCGAGCGCAAATTTGATTACGGAAAGAACTACATTGCTGACGATGCTCACCCAGGCTTCCAGAGAGCCGTATTTTGCCTTTACATCGGGATTTTCTGCGTCTTCGTAATCCCTGACGAATATCTTAAGTAATTTGCGGGTAA
>JBBIPY010000104.1:0-4350 GCA_037442605.1 Candidatus Omnitrophota bacterium | reverse complement strand
AGCGACTTATGTCGCGTAGGAAAAGTGGAGCTCCATAAGTCGCGTGCTCATTGAAAATGAGACACGCAGATTATATGGGAATAGCCTTGAGGCTTGCCCAAAAAGCGCAGGGATTGACTAATCCCAATCCTCTGGTGGGTTGCGTAATTGTAAAAAACGGTAAAATTGTGGCAGAGGGTTTTCACAAAAGATGCGGAATGCCGCATGCCGAAGCCGAAGCCATTAAAAAAGCGGGAGATAGAGTCAAAGGAGCTACCCTCTATGTCAATCTTGAGCCCTGCAGCCATTATGGCCGTACTCCCCCCTGCACCAGAGCCATTATCAATGCCGGGATAAAAGAGGTCTACGCTGCTATGCTTGACCCCAATCCTTTAAATAACGGCAGGGGAATAGAAGAACTGAGAAGAAGGGGGATTAAGGTTAAGGTAGGAATTTTAGAGGAGGAGGCAAAAAGGCTTAATGAGGTTTTTATAAAATTCATTACCCGGAGGATGCCCTTTGTTACGGTGAAGGTAGCCCAGAGTTTAGATGGAAAGATTGCTACGCCTAATGGAGAATCGAAGTGGATTAGCTCGGAGAAATCGCGCGAATATGCGAAGAAATTAAGAGCAGAGGTGGATGCGGTCTTGGTGGGAGTGAATACGGTTATAAAAGATAACCCTTTATTAAATCCGGAATCCGAAACAAAACAAAAATCATTTTATAAAATTGTACTTGATCCTCGCTTGAGGACTCCCATAAAGGCAAGGATTTTTTCTAAAGAATCGATAGGGAAAGCGATTCTGGCGACGACAAGGTATGCCCCAGAATTAAGCATTGATTTGCATGCTAAGAAGGCAGAGGTTTTAATCTGTAAAGAAAGAAATAGGCAGATAGATCTGCGGGATTTGATGACCAGGCTTGCTCAGAAAGAAATAGCGCATCTCTTGATTGAGGGCGGGGGTGAAACCATCGCCTCGGCAATAAAAGCAAAAATTGTAGATAGGGTTTTATTTTTTATCGCGCCTAAGATAATTGGCGGCAGAGAGGCAGTTACCGCGGTGGAAGGAGATGGGGTTAACAGGCTGGCTAAAGCAACGAGGATAAGCGATGCGAAAGTAAGACGAATTGGTGAGGACGCATTGATTGAAGGATATATCAAATGAAGCCATAACTTATGTCGCTTCGCTCCATAAATTATCCGCTCATTAAATGTTCACAGGTATAATTGAGGCATTAGGGAAAGTTGAGAGCATTACAAGAAAAGAGAATTTTCTTCGCCTTGGTATAAGGGTGAAGAAAATTTTAGAAGGCTTAAAGATTGGCGATAGCGTTGCAGTAAACGGGGCTTGCCTGACCATTGTAGAAATAAGTTCGGATGTAGTATCTTTTGACTGTATTGCAGAGACTCTGAAACTGACTAATCTGGGGAGATTGAAATTTGATGATAAAGTTAATTTAGAAAGACCGTTAAAAAGCGAGGGTTTCTTAAGCGGGCATTTTGTTTCTGGTCATATTGACGGGGTAGGGGAAATTGTCAAGAAAATAAGAAAAGCAGAGCAGCTGGATTTATTTGTCGAAGCAGATAGAGAAATCCTCGCCCATCTCGTTCCCAAAGGTTCCATTGCCTTGGACGGTGTAAGCCTTACGCTGGCGGAAATAGGTCAGGACAGTTTTTCTGCAAGTTTAATTCCCCACACCTTAAAGATGACGACTTTAGGATTTAAAAAGGCCGGGGATTGGGTGAATATTGAAGTGGATATCTTAGCCAAATACGTGAAGAATTTTCTTGTCAAGAAGGAAGATAAGGGCAAAAAAAATTTAACCCAAGAATACCTTAAGCAGCACGGTTTCTTATAAGAAAAGAATTGCGGTAAAAGGTCAAATCTTTATTCAAGGGGAATTTACTTACTAACCTTTTTAATCTTTCTTGACCCTTAATTTCTTGATTTTTCCTACCCTGAAGTCTTATAATATCTTATGTGAAAAAGGGCAAGGTTTTCATTGGCACAAGCGGTTATAGTTACGCGCATTGGGGAAATAATGTATTTTATCCTGAAAAATTGGCACAGGGCAAATGGTTAGAATACTACTGCCAATTTTTTAATACGGTTGAACTAAACGTCACCTTTTATCGGTTGCCGCAGAAAACTGCCTTTAAAAGCTGGCGTAAGAGAGCCCCCGAGGATTTTAAATTCGCGGTAAAGGGCTCGAGGTTTATCACCCACATCAAAAAATTGCTGAATGCGGAAGAGGCACTTGAGCACTTTTTTGAATATGCCAGAGAACTGAAGGAAAGATTGGCCGTGGTTCTCTGGCAGTTTCCTCCGGGGATGAAGGCGAATTTAGCGAGATTGAGAGAATTTTGTACGCTGCTATCCAAAACCCCCGTGCGTCAGGTGTTTGAATTTCGTCATCCCTCCTGGTTTAATCAGGATATGTATGAGATTTTGAAGCGATATAATTTTTCTTTATGTCTTGCTCATTCCGGACGCTGGCCATTAGAGGAAGTAATAACGAGCAATTTTGTTTATCTCCGTTTCCATGGCGGAGAATCTCTTTACCCCGAACCACAGAAAGCCACGGCTGCTCGCCTCGCTCGACGCGAGTCGAAGCGGGTAAAGCCGTGGATGAATGTATATCAAAAGACCCGAAGGGTAATCCCCAAAGCCACGGGTGTAAACCCCGTTAGAAATTTTTATTTCTAACGGGGTAAACCCGTGGTTCGGGGTTTATAGTTCAAGCTATTCGGATGAGGAATTGAAATCCTGGGCAGAGAAGGCAAGAACCTGGTTGAGAGATGGGCTCGATTTCTATGCCTATTTTAACAACGACGCTTCTGGCTTTGCCGTCAAGAATGCCCTCAAATTAAAAGAACTGTTAACTAAACACTAACCAACTAACAAACTAAGACCGGGGAGTGGCTCAGTTTGGTTTAGAGCGCAGCGTTCGGGACGCTGAGGTCGTGGGTTCAAGTCCCACCTCCCCGACCAGATTTGTAAAGCAAAATCTGGTCAGATGATAAGAAATTAACCGTGGAAAGTAAAGTAAGAAAAACTATAAAAGACCTGCCTAAAATTGAGAGGCCGAGAGAGAAACTCATCAATTACGGGCCAGAACGTCTTTCCAATTCTGAACTTTTAGCCATAATCTTAAGGTCAGGTAAAAAAGGTGAAAATGTAATTGATTTAGCGAATAAAATACTTAAGAAGTACAGGACAGAAAATCTGCCAAATTTGGCTTATCAAGAGCTCAAAGAATTCTCTGGGCTCGGACCAGCCAAGGCTTGTGAGATTATTGCTTGTTTTGAGTTAGGTAAAAGGTTACTCAAAGGAAAGAACACCACTCTTTTAATGTCGCCAAAAGAAGTTTGGCAAGAATTAAAAGATTTACGAGACCACAAGAAAGAACACTTCGTTATTTTCTACTTAGATAGCCGTAATCAGGAAATAAAAAGAGAAATTATCTCCGTGGGTTCTCTCAATGCTAATTTAGTCCATCCTAGAGAAGTTTTTGAACCTGCTGTAAAGAACTTGACCGCCCAGGTGATTTTAGCACACAACCATCCCTCAGGAGACACAGAGCCGTCCGAAGATGATTTAGAGATTAATAGAAGATTAGTAGAGGCAGGCAAAATTTTAGGTATCGAGGTAATAGACCATATTATTGTGTGTAAAAGTGGTTATCTAAGTTTAAAAGAAAAAGGATTGATATAGCTGAAGAATTTATAAAATTTGCCAAAAAAGAGAAATTTGAGTGGTGGAGATAAATGATGAGGCAGATACAGATGAGGAATAATTATGCTTTTATTGATAGTCAGAATTTAAACCTTGCCATTCGTGAACAAGATTGGTTGCTTGACTTTAAGAGATTCAGGAGGTATTTAAAGGATAAATACAGCGTTACCAAGGCGTTTATCTTCATAGGCTATATTGCTACCAATGAAAGCTTATATACTTCCCTGCAGGAAGATGGATATATTTTAATCTTTAAGCCAACTTTATATCTACCCGATGGCGGGGTAAAAGGCAATATAGATGCAGAATTGGTACTCCATACAATGATAGAATATCCAAATTACGATAAAGCAGTTATTGTTACAGGAGATGGCGATTTTCATTGCCTAATTGAATACCTTAAAAAACGAGGTAAATTGGAAAGATTGTTGATACCAAACCGTAATAAATATTCTTTTCTTCTGCGGAAGTTCCGTCGGGATATGGCTTTTGTTGATGATCTACGGAGGAAACTGGAGTATAAATGAAAAAGGGGCATTCCGCGGGACGAGCCCTTTGGATAACCCCTCATCGTGATTCAATCAAAATATACAACATAAATTGCGATTTGTCAAGTGGAAAAAGTGTAAACAAA
>JBBIPY010000103.1:0-4424 GCA_037442605.1 Candidatus Omnitrophota bacterium | reverse complement strand
GTAGTGGAGAAATCCGTGGACCTTGACCGGAAAGTAGCAAGGCGGTATTTTAGTCTTGCCCGGGGGTTGCGCCGGAGGTTGGGACTAAGAAACGATTTGGGCATAAAAGATATGCTTACTTTCCCGGGGGTGGTGGTTTATGAAGAAACCAAGGCAGACCTCAGCAGAGACTGGAATGCCTGTAAGAGGGTGCTGGGCGAGGCAGTGGAAAAGCTGCTGGGGACCAAAGAAAGGGAAGGACAGGAACTCCTTAAGGACCTCTTGAGGCATGTGGCAGCAATAGAGCGGGCAGTGAAAAAATGCGAGGCGCGGGCGGAAACGATTATTCTGCAGTACAAAAAAAGATTAAGGGCCCGCTTTGAAGAAATCCTGGGAGACAGTCCGGCAAGGGAGCGCATGGAGGAAGAGGCCGCTCTTTTTGCCCGCAATGCAGACATCTCGGAGGAATTAATCAGAACCAAGAGCCACCTTGCCCATATGCGGCATATGCTGGAGAACGAAGACGAGGTGGGGAGAAAACTTGACTTTGTCTGCCAGGAAATTTATCGCGAGGCCAATACCATCGGAGCAAAGGGCAATGATTACGCAATCTCTAAAGAGGTTGTGGTAATGAAGTCCGAGATTGAAAAGGTCAGGGAGCAGGTGCAGAACTTAGAATAAATTGGTTGAATAGTGTTTAGTTGATTAGTAGTTTAGTAGCAAGTAAGAAAGGTAAATTGAGAGGTTAGTAATCAACAAGTTAGATAAGCAGCTAACAAACTAGTTAACTAACCAACTAAGCAGGAATGAAGTTATTGAATATAGGCTTTAATAATGCGGTGGCGGGAGATAAGATTGTGGCGGTGGTAGCTTCAGAGGCTGCTCCAATGAAGCGGCTGCGTGAAGAAGCGCGGCGTCAGGGTAGGCTTGTTGATGCTACTAACGGACGTAAGACGCGCGCGATTATCATTACCGACTCCAACCATATAATCCTTTCCGGCATAGAGCCTCAGACATTGGCCGAGCGGATGGAGAAAATCAGATGAGCAGAGAGCAGGGATTACTTTTTGTTATTTCCGGGCCCTCGGGTTGCGGCAAGACCACGCTGGGCAGAAGACTGTTGCGGTATTTGCCTGACCTGGTGCGGTCTATATCGGTGACTACCCGGCAGAGACGAAAGAAGGAGAAAAACGGCCGGGAATATTTATTTGTCGGCGAATCCGAGTTTAACCGCTTGCGGCAGGAAAATAAATTTTTAGAATGGGCGCGCGTCTTTGACTGTTTTTATGGAACTCCGCGGGATTTCGTCTTGAAGAATATAAGGCGGGGCAAGGATGTGCTCCTGGTTATTGATGTCCAGGGCGCAATGCAGATAAAAAAGAAGCTCCCGGAGGCGATATTTATTTTCATCAGTCCTCCTTCGGATACAGCTCTGGAAGAGAGGTTGAAAAAAAGAAGGCTGGATTCGCCTGCGGAAGTAAAGCGGCGGCTCGGAGAGGCAAGGAAAGAAATGGCGTGCAGGAAGAAATACGATTACGAGATAATAAACGATAAAATAGAAACCGCCAGCGGCCTGCTTAAGTCAATCGTTGAAGCAGAAAGATGCCGCATTAGATATCAGAGGTTAAAAGGGGAGGGCAGGAGATGTCGTATATACCCGTAGAGAATATCATAAAGGATATTGGCAGTCTTTACAAGGCAGTCAACCTTGCGGCAAAAAGGGCAATTGAGATGAACGAAGGAGCGCCTAAGTTAGTATCCATAGATTCATCTAAGCTTTCTACTATTGCCTTGGAGGAGATTATGCAGAAAAAGGTTAACTATAAAAAGATTCCCACAGAAAAGAAGAAGGCGGATGCGTAAAAAAGAGATTATTTTAGGCGTGACCGGTAGCGTTGCCGTATACAAATCGCTGGAATTGATTAGCCGGCTCAAGGCGAAGGACTTTAATGTTACCGCGGTTATGACTAAAGAGGCGCAGGAATTTATTACACCCTTGAGTTTTCAAACGCTTTCCGAAAACCCGGTATATACAGAAATGTTTGTCCTCCCGCAAGAATTTGCTCTTGCCCACATCTCTTTAGCCGATAAGGCCAATTTGATTTTAATCTGCCCTGCCACCGCCAATATTATTGGTAAGCTTGCCTCGGGTAGCTGCGATGACCTTTTAACCTGCACGGTAGTCTCCAGCAAGGCCCCGGTAGTTATTTGTCCAGCGATGAATGATAATATGTATAAAAATAAAATTGTCCAGGAAAATATTGTCAAACTGAAGAAACATGGTTACAGATTCGTTGGCCCTATCCAAGGAAGGCTCGCCTGTGGTCGTGTAGGCATCGGTCATCTCGCTCCCCTTTCCCAAATAGTCGAAGCAGTTATCCGCGAAATAAAATGACGCGTTACGTTTGCCGTGAACCGTTTACCGCCCACCGAAAAGAGGATAAATTTCGAATTTTGATCACTGCCGGTCCTACGCGGGAACCCCTTGACCCCGTGCGTTTTATCTCCAATTATTCTACAGCTACGCTCGGCTATTGCCTGGCGCGCGAGGCGAAAAGACAGGGGTATGGGGTTACCCTGATCAGCGGGCCGACCAGCCTGTGTCCTCCTGCCGGGGTCAGTTTTATTTCCGTAACCACTGCCGAGGAAATGCATGAGGCAGTAAGGCGTCATTTCCGCAATGCGGATTGCCTGCTTATGACCGCGGCGGTCTGCGATTTCCGCCTAAAAAAAATTGCTAAATGCAAGATAAAGAAAGCCAGGCAAATTTTTTTAAGATTGGAACAGACGCCAGATATACTTTATGAAATGGGAAAAATTAAGGGAAAGAAAATCTTGGTGGGCTTTGCCCTCGAAAGCAATAATCTCATCAAGAATGCGCGGGGGAAATTAAAAAAGAAGAATTTAGACTTAATAGTTGCCCAGAAGGTAACCGCAAAAGAGACCCCCTTCGGAGAAAATAAAATCAAACCCGTTTTAATTACCCGCGATGGCAGGGTTCAGAGAGTTTCTTCCTGTTCTAAAACCGCGCTTGCCGGGATTATTCTTGGAGAAGTCAACAAAATAAGAGGCGCTGCCGCGTCTGTCATTAGCCTTGACTTTTTAAGGTCGGCGTGCTAAATTATGCCAAAATAGGCGGATAGAGAGCATAAAATAGTTACTATAGAACCAAAAGCGTTTTTAAGCCGAGGCAAAAGATATATATCTAATGCCGTTACAACTTTTTACTGCTAAAATCCTTTTTTATCTTGTTGAAGGAAAGACGATTATACATTCATGTCATCTTATAGGCATATTAAGTTGTAACGGCATTAGGCCGAGATTATCTGTAATATTTACTTCGGGAAGCCAGCAATTCTTAGATAAAGCATCTAAGCTTATTGCTTCTAAATTGAATATCAAAGCTCATAATGTATATCGAAATAATAGAGCCTTTCAGTTGAAATACTCTACAAAAGAATCGCTTAAAGTGTTAAGGTATTTTTATTCTGATATGGACCAAGGTTTATGTTTGCAAAGAAAATATAATCTATACTCAGATTTTATTAAAGCTAATTTTCCCTTTAACGATTATTCGAACTGATAATATATGGGCGGGATAGGCAAGTGGCTTAAGCCAGCGGTCTGCAAAACCGCTATTCACCGGTTCAAATCCGGTTCCCGCCTCAAATTTTTGCCTTACCGTGAAGTTAGAAGGGGCAAAAATTTGAACCAAAACAACAGAGAGCTGAATCAGAGCGGGTTGTTTTGTATTCAAAATTTTTGTCCGTCGAGTTTAGAAATTACACAAAAATTTTGAGGGCGAGTGGTGGAATGGCATACACGCTGGACTTAAAATCCAGTGGCCGTAAGGCTGTAAGGGTCCGACTCCCTTCTCGCCCAAATTTTGCGAAGCAAAATTTGAATAAAAACAATAGTGGTCTGAATCAGATTGGGTTGTTTTTAATTCAAAATTTTTGTTCATCCAGTCCGGATGACTATACAAAAATTTTGCGGGGCGCTTAGCTCAGTTGGTTTAGAGTGCTTCCTTGACATGGAAGAGGTCACAGGTTCAAGTCCTGTAGCGCCCACCATAAATAAAGGTTCCATAAAGTTCCATAAAGTTCCATAAGGTTCCATAAGGTTACCGAATAGATGGACTTAACTACCCTACGACATAGTACCGCGCATGTGATGGCCCAGGCGGTCAAAAATTCATTGGTGGGGATGACACTCAGACCCCCTTTTCTTTTTGCCCGCCCGCATTGCCCGCTTCGCGGGCGAGCCGATGATTTTTAGAAAAGAAAAAAGGTAAATGCCCTTGCCCCAGCCCTCCCGCTTGCCCCGTAGTCAGCTCTGCTGTACTACTGGGGTGCGCGGGCATTTGAAATTAAACTCCCTAAAAATTCTCTTTACATTGTCAAAATAATTTTGTATCATAATTATAGACAAGGATTACTTTATAC
>JBBIPY010000102.1:0-4441 GCA_037442605.1 Candidatus Omnitrophota bacterium | reverse complement strand
TGGAAATTTGTGTATAGAAAGATGGCATGCGAACATTCATCGCCATAGAGATTCCCGATTCCCTTCGTCAGGAATTATCTCAATTGCAACAGGATTTAAGGGAATCGGGGGCGGATGTGAAATGGGTTGGTCCACAGAATTTACACCTCACTCTCAAATTCTTGGGAGATACGCCTGAAGAGAAAATCAAAGACATAAAAGAAGTGTTATGCAAAATTGCCGGAGAAACCGGAGGTTGCGAATTAAATCTTGCCGGGCTGGGCGTATTTCCCAAATTAGATTTTCCCCGCGTGGTCTGGGTAGGAATAGAGAAAGGCAAAGAAAAATTGATACGTCTTGCCGGGATAATAGAAGAAAGATTATCTAAATTGGGATTTCCTGAAGAAAAGAGAACATTCTCTGCTCATCTGACCTTAGGAAGAGTAAGGTCGCCTAAGAACAAAGACAGGCTAAAAAAAATAATTGAAGAGAGGACAAATTTTAAGGCAAAGAGTCTTATGAATGTAAATAAGCTTATTCTTTTTAGGAGCCAACTAACCCCCCAGGGACCGATATACACAAAATTAACCGAGTTTAATCTTCTTAATCTCTCCTAAAATATTGTCAAACTGCGCCTCTTCTTCCACCTTAATCCCCTGCCATTTTCCTCGCGGATTAAAGCCTATCCAGAAAAAATTGGGTTGAGGATAAATCCTTGCCAGACTGTTTTCATTTCTTCTGATGTCTATATAACCTGAGGACGTATCAATAAGCACATCCTTATTTAAAACGCGCATCTCCTTAATAATCCGGTGGCAGAACTGTCTCAAGAAACCAACCTTGATAAAATTAACCAGGTCCTCTATGCGGGGTTTATTTATCTCTATGGTTCTGTTTTCTGCCAAGGCAAATGCATGGGGTATAAACCTAAGTTTGGTAATACCTTCTTCGTCCTTCATCTCAAACTCATAGAGGTCAATTCTTGTAGTATTCACATAGGTAAGTTTCCTTAGAAAATCTTCGCTGAAACTTCTGGAGACAATTATTATCCGGGGGGCAAGGGTAACATCGAGTTTATCCCGGTTGTATTTATGGACTATTGAATTTACGTTATTGAGAATCCAGTCAAAGTGCTCCAGGGCGCGCAGGATAACCGCCTCCGTCTCTTCGGTCTCCACTTCAATTATTACCAGTTCTCCCACAAGGTCAACAGCCAGAACATCCAAGGGTTGTTTTGTGATAATAAGATTGCGGTCTAATACACAAAGGCCGCGTTCTAAATTAGAAATACCCTCAACCAGCAGTTCAATAATGGCTTCTTTGGTGATGGGTTGTTCTTTTCCGTTTCCCGGGACACCGTTTTTTGATAAAAATTTATTAATTGCTCTGGACAATTTCTTTTCTTCCTTCATAGGTAAATGCCTCGCTGTTTCTGAAATCTGCCTTTATCTTTAAAAGCAAAAGGCTGCATTCGTTAACGCCCTCCTGACCTTCGCTGAAACGATGGATTTTCTCAAACATCTTATTCGCAAGTTTAGATATTTCCCAGCTACGATATTGACTGATTCCCTCTTTTAGACGTCCATTTCCAAAAACCGCGCCATTTTTATTCCTGGCCTCCACAACTCCGCCGGTAAAAGCAACCAACAGATCCCCTCTATTCAGTTGAACTGTCTGGTCAGTAAAAACGGCGTTCTTGGCTATTCCCAGCGGTGTGGGATTGAGCGCCTCCATAACCTCCATTTCTGGATTGGCCTGCCTTGTCAAAATCAACGATTCGTGTCCGGCGTTAGCAAAACTCAGGATGCCACAGGAGGTATCTATCTCAAGATATAAACAGGTGGCATACATTCCTCCCGCTGCGTCGGAAAACAGGGTATTGTTTACCGCATTCAGAACTGCGCGCGGTCTTTTATGCAAAGGCGCCTGCAATCTGAATTCGTTCAAGACCTTTATTATATAATTTACTGTAACGAGATTTTTACCCGGCGCCTTTCCCATAATTACGGCTATGCGGTTATTGTCTACCTCAAGAATATCGTAAAAATCCCCCTCCGCCTCTTTAAGTGAACTCGACTTTATGATTACCTCAATTTTATCACTCGTAAAACTATTCCTTGTCAGGCTTTCCTTTTTGAGTTGACGCGCGAGTTCCCGAAGGTGTTCCTCTAATCTGCTTTCTTTTTCCGCTGCGTAGCGATAGATGGTAATTGCCGAGAAAACACCTAATATCGCTACGGCGGGTAGAAACGTATCTGCCCAGACACCCAGATAAGAGAATGCGAGGAAAGAAGCCACAACATAAAAGATGAGTAATCCAATCAGGCTTAAAAGCCGTTTCAGCGTGCTGAGTTTTGAAAAGATAAAGAAACTTAATATAACAGAAATCAGAAAGACAATGAGATTTTCTTCGTTTCTTAAACTGCGCAGAAAATCTTTATTAATAATATTCTCCAGCATATTTGCCCGTATCTCTAAGGCAGACCAATTCGTTCCCACCGGCGTGGGGTGTCTGTATCCTGGTTTGGCGGGACGGGTACCGACAAAGCAAACCTTCCCCTCAAAATCATCAAAATTAACCGGGGGAATTTCCTGGCGGGAATGCAAAAAGGCAGAGAAGGCAATATCAAAATAAGTGTATCTGTTTATACCGGAGATGTTTTGTTTCTTATAATTTATGAGCGTCTCCCCTCTATCCAAAAGAGGTATAATTATTTTTTTAACACCGTCTAGATTTATCTCTATCGCTCTGTTGTTAATTAAACGCAGGTTTTCCTGCTCTGCGCCGAGATAAACCAGCGAGGTTTTTAAAACTGCGGAAAGGAGCAACTCACCGTTTAGCGAACATAAGGCAAACCTGCGCACCCGCTTATCCCTGTCGGGAATAAGGTCTTCGCCCCTGCTTCTCGAGAAATCGGTCTCGGGATATAAAATCGCCGTACGGGTCTCGGCGGTTTTTATCAAGGGGTGCCGGATAATCTGCGGAACAAATCTCTCCAAAGAAGGGTCAATTACAACCGCCTTGACCCCAATCCCGCTTAAGAAATTGACCAGATATGCCAGCCAGTTTTCCTTCCAGGGCCAGAGCCCTTCGTCTTTTACCTCTTCGTCAATAATCAGGAAATTTATCGGTGCAGGCATTGCCTTTTCCGGTTTGATTCCCATAAAGAGGTCGTATACCTTGAATTCAAGCAATTCGTGTATTCTGAAGATGGAACAAAGCAGCAAAAGGAGGAAAACCGAGGAAACAATTACGCAATAGACCTTATGCCACTTCTTAGTATTTTTTGCCATATTCGTATTCATTGGTATTAGTATTTCATCTTAAATATAACACAATCCGCATAAATTGTCAAGTTTTAAAAAGATTAAACAAACAAGAGCTCCGACATCTTCTGGTATCCTTCTCTCTTTGCAAACTTGCAAAACAAGTTTGACCTGCGGGTAAACCATAGGTTTGCCTTTTCACGAACGCCCACTCTTGTTTATTAGTTAATGCTGAGAAGTCTGCTCTGACACCGCCAGGATTTTACGAATTATCGTATACCAGGGCTACCAGGGCAAGCAAGGCAAACAGGGCTAATAAGGGAATAAGGCAAAATGGCTAATTTGGCTATAAAGGCTATTAAGTGTAAGCCCTGATAGCCATATTGCCTTGATAGCCCTTTTCCCTTGTTGCCTTGATAGCCTTGTATGCCCTGAATGCCTTTAATAGCCTTGGATAGAATTTTCTGATGTAACTTTTTGCGCTTTAGCGGTGCAAATGGTTTTTCCCGTGAGAACTATCTTACTCCCAGCAAATGGCGATTCCTGACCAGAAAGACAAGCCCGGAAACGAGAGTAAGGAATGTGGTAAGAAACAAAAGGCCAAAGACAGTCCTCTTGAAGAATGCCTCCCAGAGATTATTCCAGAAGCCTGATTTCGCGCCCATTTCCCGCAAGAAGATAAACAATAAAATCACCGCTATCGCAAAAAATTGAGAAACTGTTTTGTGTTTACCTTCTTTGGAGGCGGCAAGTACAGTACCATTAGCTACGACTAAGAGTCTAACCCCGGTAATCAACAATTCCCTGCTTATGATTATAATAACCATCCAGGCAGGCATAAGTTTCAATTCCACAAAGGCAAGAAATGCTGCCAGAACCAGAATTTTATCGGCAATGGGGTCCATAAGCTTGCCGAAACTGGTAATTATATTTTTCTTGCGTGCCAGACGACCATCATAGTAGTCAGTAAAGGAGGCTAAGATAAAGACCAGAATCGCGGAAAGTTTGGCTAAAAGACCGGGAGAAAACAAAAAGTACATAAAGACAAAAGTCAGGATTATGCGCGATATGGTCAGTTTATTGGGTAGATTCATTTCATGCACAAATTATCACGAATTTTTGTCGAATTACGAATAAAGCCTAGGCTCTCTCCGCCAGTAAATCGTATTCCCAGGCATCGGTTATCCTGGCCTTG
>JBBIPY010000101.1:0-4581 GCA_037442605.1 Candidatus Omnitrophota bacterium | reverse complement strand
AGGTCTTACAGATTATCCGGATGGCTTATTCTGCCTTTTATTGCCGAAGCCGCGGCTACGCCGGCATTGGAAAGGTAGACCTCGGAATCAGGATGCCCCATTCTGCCCCGAAAATTGCGGTTGGTGGTAGCAACACAGCGTTCCCCTTTATCCAGAATTCCCATATGCCCGCCCAGACACGGCCCGCAGGTAGGGGTAGAAAAAACTGCGCCTGCCTCAACAAAAATCTCCGCCAGCCCTTCTTTTACTGCCTGAAGATAGATATTCTGCGTAGCAGGAATAACGATCATCCGCACAGCGGGTTTGACCTTCTTACCCCTGAGTATTTTCGCAGAGATTCTCAAATCGGAAATCCTTCCGTTTGTGCAGGAGCCAATCACCACCTGGTTAATCTCTATATCCTTAAGTTCGGAAACCGGCTTGACATTGGAGGGCAGATGTGGACAGGCCACCGCCGGCTCCTTCCACTTGCGCACATCGTACTCTTTAATTTCTGCATATTTTGCGTCCTTATCGCTCTTCAGATTGTGCACCAGTGCACCAGTGCACCAGTCACCAGTCCTTCTCTGGTGCTCTGGTGTTCTGCCTGCCTGCCGGCAAGGCAGGGTGCTCTGGTGCTCCCTGATATATTTCAGAGTAATTTCATCCGGCTCGATAATCCCGGATTTTCCTCCCGCTTCAACAGCCATATTACAGACAGAAAATCTTCCGTCTATATCCAGAGAACGGATGGTCTCTCCTGTAAATTCCATCGCCTTATACAGAGCACCGTCTACTCCTATATCTCCGATGGTATATAAGATAATATCCTTCCCCGTTACCCATTTGTTCAGTTTCCCATAATAAATAAACTTAATGGACTCCGGCACCTTCAGCCAGACCCTGCCTATAGCCATCACCCCCGCCAAATCCGTAGAACCTACTCCTGTAGCGAATGCTCCCAGCGCGCCGTATGTGCAGGTATGCGAATCCGCCCCGATAATCAAATCACCCGGCTTGACCAGTCCTAATTCCGGCAGAAGCGCATGTTCTACCCCCATTCGCCCGACTTCGTAATAGTGCTTAATTTTATGCCTCTTAGCAAAATCGGCCAAAGTTTTTGCCTGAGCTGCCGAAGCCACATCTTTAGCGGGAGTAAAATGGTCGGGGACTAAAGCGATTTTGTTACAGTCAAAGATTTTCCTTATCCCTGCCTTCTCCAATTCTTTAATCGCAATGGGCGCCGTAATATCATTTCCTAAAGCCAAATCCACATTGGCTAAAATGAACTTGCCGGGATGGATTTCCTTATCCTTTGTGTGTGCCAGCAAAATCTTTTCGGTGATAGCCAACCCCACTTCACTTACTCCTTATTGCACGTTTCGTTTACCGTTTACCCGTCCCGCCTTCGGCAGGACTGTTTACCGCTTACCGTCCGATGCTATTTAGCCGAACCAATAAGACGAAATAGCATAATTGATAGACCTCTAATTTTTCAAAATCAAACTCAAAATTATCTTCCTGCATCTACGGTAAACGGTACACGGTTAACGGTAAACGCAATATTTATTCCAATTCAGTAATGAGCGCTACTTCCTGGCAACCGGGAAACTTGGCGCAATTGATGCATTCGCCCCAGATTTTCTGCGGAAGTTTTTGTTTCTCAATATCCTTAAAACCGAACTTGCGAAAAAACTCCGGCTTATAGGTCAAAACAAAAACCCGTTTGATGTCTAAGTCCTTTGCCTCTTTTAAAGCCTGATTTAATAAACTTGAGCCGATGCCTTTGCGCTGTTTTGATTCCTCTACGGCGAGGGACTTAATCTCCGCCAGGTCATCCCAGGAGATATGCAGGGCGCAGGTTCCTACTATCCTGCCCTTTTCCTCAAAGATAAAATAATCGCGCACATTCTCATATAACTCATTGAGCGAGCGGGGAAGCATTAAATCCTGCGAGGCATAGAAATTAATCAGGCGCTGGATTTCTTTTACGTCGCTAATTTTGGCCTTGCGTATCATCTAACACAGATTTCATAATATCACGAATTATCTGACCAGTTATAGACAAGCATGAAAATTACCACAAATATATTCTGATAAAATATATCACACCCCTTTTATTATGACAAGGATTTTCTGTAATAACTAAGGAGGATTCGTGGCAATTCTACCTTCCTGCCGCCAGGCCGCGACATTTGCTTAATTCCTGTCGGGGCCTACCGGCCCGCTTCGCCGAAGATCAGCGAGGCGAGCCCGCTTCGCCGAAGCTCAGCGAGGCGAGCAGGCAGGTTAAAATTCGTGGTAATTCGTGACTCGAAGGCAGGCAACAAAATGTTGAGGTACAACTTCTTTCAACGATGGTTCCAAAAACTCGCAATTCTTATCTCTCTCCGGACAACGGGGCAAAAACTGGCAAAGCCTCTCCTCGCTCTTTGCCTCAGTTTTAACCCCGGTCTCTCCGCGCAACAGAGGCTTTTCTTTCTTTCTGTCTAACAGGGGAATTGACGAAAGCAGGAGTCGGGTGTAAGGATGCAGGGGATTTTTGAAGATCTCATCCGATGTGGCTTTTTCTAAGATTTTTCCCTGATACATTACGAGGATATCGTCGCTTACATGACGAACAACCCTCAAATCATGGGCGATGAATATATAGGCAAGCGCAAGGGATTCCTGCAGGGTAAGCAACAGATTAATCACCTGCGCCTGCACGGATAAATCTAAACTTGAGACCGGCTCATCCAGGATAAGCACCTCGGGCCTAACAGCCAGGGCACGGGCAATGCTTATTCTCTGACGCTGGCCTCCGCTAAATTCATGAGGGAATCTCTCCAGGGCGTACCGCGATAGCCCTACCATATCCAGCAACTCCATAATCCATTCCCTCTCCAACTGCATATCCTTCCGTTTCTTACCGCTTTCCCGATCTATTCTAACCAACTCCATTCCTTCTCTAACAATCTTTTCTACTGTGAAGCGGGGGTCAAGCGAACTAAAGGGGTCCTGAAAAACAATCTGCACAAATTTTCTTAACTTGCGGAATTCTTTCTCTGAGAAATGAGTGACTTCCCTTTCTTTCAAGAAAATTTGCCCGCTGTCGGATTTTATCAATTTGGCAACCAGACGGGCTAAAGTTGTCTTACCTGAGCCGCTCTCACCCACTATTCCCAGGGTTTTTCCTTTCTCCAGAGAAAAGGAAATTCCATCCACCGCCTTTACATAACCAACGGTCTTATAAAACAATCCCCTCTTTATAGGGAAATACTTTCGCAGGTCTCTGACTTCTAAGATATAATCTGCGCCCATCTGTATCTTCTCATCTGTGCCCATCTGTGTTTACCGGATTACAGCACCATACCGAATGCGTCGGGTTTATTTTTGTCTCCTGGGGAAACTCCTTATCGCAGGGCTTATCTCTTCGCTCGCAGCGCGGATGGAATGGACATCCCGTTGGTTTATTTACTGACTCGGGTACCGCTCCCCCAATTGCCTTCAATAATTTTTTGGGATGGTTTAGGTCGGGAACTGAATTAAATAAACCAGAGGTATAGGGATGGACAAAAGACTGGAATATCTCGGTAGTAGAAGCCAGTTCCACAACCTTGCCCGCATACATTATGGCTACCCTATCGGCGAGGTCCTGAACAATAGCCAAATCGTGGGTAATCAATATGCTCGCCAGGTTATGCTCGTCTTTAACCTGCTCAATCAAATCCAGAATCTGCGCCTGGATAGTCGTATCCAGGGCAGTGGTTGGCTCATCCCAGATTATCAGTCTGGGGCCGCAGGACATAGCCATCGCAATCATCGCCCGCTGGCGCATTCCCCCGCTTAACTGATGCGGATAATCATAAAATCTTAAGTTGGGTTCGGGTATTTCCACTTTGCCAAGAAGCTCTATAGTTTTCGCTTTCGCATCTTCTTTATTCAGTCCGAGATGATAAACTAAAGACTCGGCAATCTGATGTCCCACGCTTAAAACCGGATTTAGAGAACTCAAGGGTTCCTGAAAAACCATAGCAATATCTTTACCGCGGATGCCCTGTAATTCTTTCGCCGATAATTCTAAAATATTTCTTCCCTGAAAATTTATTGCACCTTTGACAATCTTGCCCGGCGAAGGGACTAAATTCAAAATGGACAAAGCCAGCATGGTTTTCCCGCAGCCCGATTCCCCTACCAGCGCAACGGTTTCGCCTTGCCGCACATCTAAAGAGACATCGTCAATAACCCTGGACACTGCGCCTTCCAGATAAAAATATGTCTTCAGATTTTTAATCTCTAGTAAATTATCCATCTTACTACATCTAATTCCCTAATGATAAAAGAGGGTTGAAGAAGGCTTGAGAGGGCCGCAGAGGGCTTTAGAAGGCTAAAGAGGGCTTGCCGTTTTTGCCTTATTTGCCTTCTACCGCCTTCTTATGCCTTCTACTGCCTTTTGTAATCAGGCATTCCTTTCGCGCTACTGGCCACTTATCTGTGCCCATCTGTGTTTCAATTCGTGGCAATTCGATTTTTATTCGTGATATTTGTGTCAAAAATCTGCAACCATCTAGTGCCTTGTCAACTAAATAACGTTACGTTTACCGTGAACCGTTTACCGCT
>JBBIPY010000100.1:0-4652 GCA_037442605.1 Candidatus Omnitrophota bacterium | reverse complement strand
ACAAACGAAGTTTGAATTTTGAAAGAACCACGCCTGTAAAGGCGTGGGTATCTATATTGGCGGGGTCTTGCCACATTTTGTGGCGGACGTCCTTAGCGGTGTAGTCAAGGAGTAGCTATGTCCAAGAAAAGAATTCACATTTTCTATTCCGGCCGCGTGCAGGGGGTAGGTTTTCGTTTTACTGCAGAAGACTTTGCCTTAAATTTGGGACTTATGGGCTGGGTGAAGAATCTTCCCGATGGAAGGGTTGAAATTGAGTGCGAGGGAGAGGAGGAAAAACTGAAGAAATTTTTGGAAAACATTAAAGATTACTTTAGCCGTTATATCAGAGATATCGATTTAGAATGGTCTGAGGCCGCAGGAGAATATAAGGATTTTGAGATTAGGTTCTATTAATGACGACACAACTTATGGAGCGAAGCGAACATAAGTTGTCTACCTGTCGGTAGGCAGGTATGTCGGAATTAACCCCCACACCAATTGTGTATTTAGCCTAAGTTATATTGCAATTGGTGTGGGGGTCAGTTCGCACTTACAATTTGCGTTCACTCCGTTCCGCAAAATGTGTGCTCACTGATGAGATATGCGATATTAGGAGATATACATAGTAATTTAGAGGCCTTAAACGAAGTCCTCCGGGCGTTAAAGAGAGAGAGTATCGATGAATATCTTTGCATAGGAGACATAGTCGGCTATAATGCTGACCCCAAAGAGTGCTTGAAGATAGCGAGGGGCCTTTGCACAAAAATTGTAGCCGGTAATCATGACTGGGCCTGCGTGGGAAAGTTTGACCTGGAGTGGTTTCGAGATATGGCTAAAGAGGCGATTCTGTGGACTACCCCTTTATTAGACGATGAAGAAAAAAACCTCCTCTCTAATCTGGAATTAATTTATGAAGCCGGAGACATTACTTTAGTCCATGGCACTCTTTTTGAACCGCGAGAATTCCATTATCTGGAAAACCTTGATTATGTGAGGCGGAGTTTCCAAAATTTAAAAACACATATTCTCTTTCTGGGGCATACCCATAAGCTGGTAGTTTACATAGCGGATAAGGAAGATAGAATCGATTATTCCTGGGCTGAGAAGTTGTCTCTTGATGATGACCTGCGCTACATTGTTAACGTAGGGAGCGTGGGGCAGCCACGGGATAGCGACATGCGCGCATGTTTTTGTATCTATGATACATTCAAGAAGTCCATTGAGTTTAAACGCCTGGAATACGATTTTAGAAAGACGCAGGAGAAGATTTCTGCCGCAGGACTGCCGGAAAGGCTGGCCTTTAGATTGTCGATAGGTAAATAAGATGCCCGATTTAGAGCAGGCTAAAAAACGCATAGAGAAATTGCGTGACGAAATCCGCCATCACGACTATCTCTATTATGCCTTGAATCAACCAGAACTCTCGGATAAGGAATACGATGGGCTCTACAGAGAACTGAAAGATACGGAGAGAAGATATCCGCAATTCATTACCCCGGATTCGCCTACCCAAAGGGTAAGCGGTGAGGTCTTGAAGGAATTCAAGACCGTAAGACATCGGATGCGAATGTTTTCTCTGGATAATACCTACTCTTACGACGAGCTCAGCGAATGGAATGAACGCGTGTTTAAGAATTCAGGTAGAGAGAAGGCAGAATTTGTAGCAGAGTTAAAAATTGACGGCGCCAGCGCTTCTTTAACCTACGAAAACGGTTTATTTGTACAGGGTGCGACGCGGGGAGATGGTGAGATAGGCGAGGATATTACCTTGAATATCAAAACTATCCGCTCCGTTCCCCTTAGACTGAAAGATAATAAATGTTTTCCTCTCCCTAGAATCTTAGAGGTACGCGGTGAGGTATATATGGAAAGAAATGATTTCGAACTCTTGAATAAAGAGAGAGAAAAAAAGGGAGAGGTCCTTTTTGCCAATCCGCGCAACGCCGCAGCCGGTTCTCTGAAATTGCTTGACCCCTCCATTACTGCCCAGCGCAAGTTGAATTGCTTTATCCATTCCCTTGGCACGATGGCAGGGGGGAGAAAACCTGCTACCCAGTGGGAATTCTTGGATTTTGCCAAAGGCCTGGGTTTCCGTGTAATACCGGTAAATAAATTATGCAAGGATATAGACGAGGCAATCTCTTATTGTAGCGAATGGGAGAAGAAAAAAGAGAAATTAAATTACGATATCGATGGCATGGTGATTAAAGTAAATTCTTTTGCCCAGCAGAATAAATTGGGTTTTACCCTGAGGAGTCCGCGCTGGGCTACTGCCTATAAATTTCCTGCCAGGCAGGCTACTACCGAGGTTCTGGCAATTAAGTTAAATGTGGGAAGGACAGGGGTGATTACCCCTACCGCGGAACTCAAGCCGGTTGAATGCGGAGGAGTCGTCATCAGAAATGCTACTTTACACAACTTTGATGAAATTAGGCGTCTGAATATAAGAGCGGGAGACCGCGTGCTGATTGAGCGGGCAGGGGAGGTAATTCCCAAGGTAGTTAAGGTTGTGCAGAGCAGGGGAACCCAGCCCGCAGAGATTCCCAGCGCCTGCCCGGTCTGCTCGGGAAAAGTAGTCAGGGAGAAAGAGGAAGATGTGGCTTATCGCTGCATCAATCCTTCCTGTCCCGCCCAGCTTGAGCGCAAGGTAATCCATTTTGCTTCGCGGACAGCGATGGATATCGAAGGACTGGGTGAAGCAGTGGCCGAGCAGCTGGTATCTAAAAAGATGATTTGCGATTTAGCAGATATATATTTTCTGAAGAAAGATGCCCTTCTGGGCTTAGAGTTATTTGCGGAGAAAAAGGCGGATAATCTACGAGCCGCAATTGAGGCAAGTAAAACCAAAGGCTTTGCCAAGTTTTTATTCGGTCTGGGTATTCGCCATGTGGGGGAGAAGGCGGCATTTGTTTTGGCAGAAAGATTTAGAAATATAGATAACCTGATGCGGGCAAGCGAGGAAGCATTGATGGATATCTATGAAATAGGTCCGGTGATGGCGGAAAGCGTTGTGGCATTCTTCCGCCAGAGGACGAGCAAGGAGCTGATTAAGAAATTTAGAAAAGCCGGTCTCACCCTGTCTGAGAAGGTAAAAATCGGTCCCCGGATACTTAAAGGGAAAAAGTTTGTTTTTACCGGCGAACTTTCCGAATTCAGTCGTCAGCAGGCCGAAGAGATAGTGAGAGATCTGGGAGCACAGGCATCCTCTTCTGTGTCTAAAAATACCGACTTCGTGATAGCAGGCAAAAATCCCGGTTCAAAATTTGCTAAAGCCAAGGCCTTGGGAGTCAAGGTTATTGATGAAGGAGAATTTAAGAAATTGGTTGAAATATAAGGCTTAGGATTTGCTCTCAAGTTAACAGAAACTAATAGGAGGAGCGATGAAGAGATTTATAGTCTTGGCTGCTTTAATTATTTTATTCACAAATTTTCTCGGTTGCGCCGCTTTCCAGAGAAAATTTGTGAGAGAGAGGAAGAAAGAAGACCGGCCGCATCCTGTAGTCTATTTTAAAGATTACGCCGAGGATATCTCGTATCATGAGTTATATGAGAAGCACTTTTTGTTCTGGAAATACTGGGAACTGGAACTGGTGAATGCCCTGGAGCAGGACAATAATAAAAAACAAATACTTGCCCTTACTCAATCTATTTCCAGTTTGAGGAACATTGAGTCATACCTTGTGCCAGAAAAGCAGGAAGGCATTGGTTTGCGCCGTCAGGAATTAGAAAAGATAGAACCAATAATCAGGCGGGGATTTTCCTCAAGCCTCGAGCGCTTGCGCCTGAAGCAGGAAGTGGAAAAACATCAGAGGATGCTGGAAAAGGAATTGATGTATAAAAAGATGAAGGAATTCATCAGGACGAAGGAGGGCGGAGGTGGCGTAGAAGGCGAGGCGCAAAAATGAGGATTGAGAAGCTTATAGTGGGCGAGATAGAAGCGAACTGCTATTTGGTATGGGAAGAAAAATCCTCTAAGGCATTAATTATCGACCCCGGTGCGGAGGCGGCTGAGATAAAAAAGCGTATCAAGGAGAATAATCTCGGTTGCCTGTTTATAATTAATACACATGGCCACATTGACCACATCGGCGCCAACAATGATTTTGATATTCCGATTATGATTCATGAAAATGACGAAGACTTTCTCTATAATTACGAGTTAAATCTTTCTCTATTTACGGGTTTGCCTTTTACCTCCAGGAAGGCAGAAAGGCTCCTCCACGATAAGGAAGAAATAGAGATAGACGGCATGAATTTTAGTATAATACATACGCCGGGGCATACCCCGGGAAGTATCTGCCTGAAGCTCGGTCATATTCTCTTTACGGGAGATACGCTTTTTGCCCAGGGTGTAGGGAGGACGGATTTCCCTTACGCATCAGAAGAAAAGTTGATGAAATCTATCAAAGAAAAATTATTTACCTTAGAGCCGGATACAAAGATTTATCCCGGCCATGGCCCTGTTTCGACCATCGGTGCGGAAAAAGACAATTCCCTTTTTTGAAAACACGAACTACCACAAATCAAAAGCTGAACCCGCTTCGCCGAGCGAAGCGAGGCGAGTTTCCACGAATGCTTAAGGTATAGAATTCGTGGTAATTCGACCTGCCTGCCGGCAGGCCCCGACTTTCTTAAAGAAATTGTCGGGGCAGGCAGGTAAAAATTCGTGG
>JBBIPY010000099.1:4112-4692 GCA_037442605.1 Candidatus Omnitrophota bacterium | reverse complement strand
ATTTAAAGACAATCCCAGGTTTAAATCTTTATTCTCGTCTCTTTTGGCAGTGCGTGCATCTGTAGCGGCATTGAGGGAAAAATATAGCCGCCGGCCTAAAAGTTTCTCTTCCCGGCCCAGGTTCAATCCTAAACGATGGAAATAATCCGAGCTGGTTTTATTCGCCTCGTCGCTAAAACCGCGATATTCGTAATTGAAACCGTAGGTGGTCCGGGGATTCAGGGTATCGTTGACCGAGAAACCTGACGTCCGGGTGGTAGATTCGACGGAATTTGTCGCATCATCCGAATCTTTCCTGAGATGGTTTATATAAGGCCTGAAGGTGAAATCCTTGCGGCTGGCAAAAGGCCTCAGGGTCAGGTTAAGGTATTTTTCATCATTATAGGTGCGCTTGGTTTTCGTGCTGCCTTCCAAGCGGTCCCAGTGGTAGTTTTCCGTAAAAGAAAAAATGGCTTTCGGATTTAAGCGGTAATCCCAGGTTAACTGGTGCTGAATCTTATCCGGCGCGGCAGAGCCAACCTCGCTATAGAATTCGGGCTGGACGTAATAATAGAGGTAACGGAAATTAGATTTTCCCATG
>JBBIPY010000099.1:2264-4050 GCA_037442605.1 Candidatus Omnitrophota bacterium | reverse complement strand
CTAAATGGCTGCTGCGGCCGAGTTCATAGTTCAGGGAAAAACTGTTTCTCAGGGCTATCTCGCCATCTATGCTTGTCACGGTATTTTTAAGGTCTTTGGTGCTTGAGGTGCGCTCAATGGTTGAACTGTCGTCCTGAACAGTTGCCACCTGAACGCCTAATCGGAAATTGGAAAAAATGTCCGAGTCTTCAAAAAACAGATAGTCCGCCTTTGCCCCCAATACATTGCGCTGAAATTTATCCGCCGCCTCATCTGCACGCGTGCTTCTGGCAAACACCGCCTTATATTTGTTGCCGGCGTCTGAGGAAAGACCGATATTCAGACCCTCCAGACTTGAACCTAAGACAAACGGGCTGAAATCGGCATAGAAATCGCCGAATTCAAAGAGGTTCTGCGGGTTGTAGACTTTCAGGTTGAACTGTTTGAGTCTCAGTTCCTGTTTCGTTTCTATACGGCGGTTATCGGTTTTGCGCAGGAAGGACTGGCCCTCAAAATTATAATTGCTCCACAATCTTTCCTGAATGTTGAGGTTAAGTTCAGCAAGATAATCCACGCCTTCTTCAAGGAAAGACTTGGACTTGTTGCCTCCGATATTCTGCCAACTGATTTCTTCGGTGAAATTACCGCTGAGGCGGCCGGAGCGGTCTTCATATCCCCTGCCGGAGGAAAAATCAAAGAGGTCGTGGAAGCGCTGGGATAAACTGTAGGAGGGGTTGGGCTGGGTTTCTGCGGCCGGTCTGTCTGCGCCTAAATAATGCACTTCGGCAGCATGAAGCAGGGAAAAACTACATACCCAGATTATTATGCTGGAGCAGCAAATTATAACCCGATATTTTTTCATGGGAAGAGTAGAATTATAACCCGCATACCGGATTTTAGTCAAGCGAAATTTTTAGTGGAGCCCTATTTGCCTCCTGAGATTCAATCCCGCAACAAATCCAGGACAGGGTCCATCGGTATCACCACGGAATAGCCGGAGTTGTCTATCTGGACATTGGAAACGCGGTATTTCAGATTGTACCACTCTTCCACAAAGGGGACAAACTGCAGCACCAAACCAATTACCCTGAACTTGAGCGGGGCGCCCTCCTCTACCTCTACCACCGGACCTCCGCTGTTACCGTAATAAACGGGGCAGTCTAAAATAACCGTCCTTAAATTTTCGTTCTTCCCCGCTACAATGCCCTTCCTGAGTAACGGCTTTTCATAATCTATCTGCGTAATCCCCTGTATCCCTAAAGAGCTGGGATAGCCAAAAATATACACATCATTGCCGACTAAGACGTCTTTAAATGTTTTAACGCTGTTAATGTCCACGGTTAAAAGGTCGCCGGGGCTTGCCTTAACTTTAACCCCGCCGACAAACTTGACAAGTTTTCCGCCTCTTATTTTCGGGTCTTCGATAAAGTCCCCTATTTTTATCGCCACTATATCCTGAGTGGCATGAAATTTTATATTATTACCTTTATGCAGGTGGTCAAGGGTAAGTTCTATCTCCTTGGGCGTGGTAATTTCGAGCTGGGCGGGATATGATACGAGCAGTGCCGAGGGGCTCCTGAAGACTAAATCGGCGAGCGTCTCTTTTGCCTTGGTAACTTTCTCCTTAAAAAGGACGTGCCTGGCGGTAACAAAGTAAAGGCTCCTGTGGTTGTCCACGTAAAATCCGCTCGCCACGGGTTTATTGTCTAATTTGACCAGGACCGGATAGCTCAGATTGTTGTCGGGGATAGCCCGCCGGGCTTCCCCTTCCTGCGCCAGGAGCAGAAAAACCGCAACTATCAAAACA
>JBBIPY010000099.1:0-2164 GCA_037442605.1 Candidatus Omnitrophota bacterium | reverse complement strand
CCTATGCCCATTCAATCACGGTTGCTCCCCAGGTAAGACCCGCTCCAAAAGCAACCAGAACCACGACATCGCCTTGCTTTATCCTTCCGCATTTTACTGCCTCATACAGGGCAACGGCAGTAGAGGCAGACGACATATTGCCGTATCTCTCAATATTCATATAAATCCTGTCCTCGGAAAGTCCGATTTTTTTCGCCACTGCCTGCAATATCCTTATATTTGCCTGATGGGGAATAAGCAGGGCAACATCCTTGCAGGAAAGACCGGCAGCGGAAAGCGCCCTTTCCGCTGCATCCGTCATAAGCCTCACCGCATGTTTAAAAATCTCCGAGCCTTCCATTTTCAGGAAATGCTGCCGCTGTTCTATAGTCAACGGGGTTGCCGGCATCCGCGAACCGCCCGCGGGAATCCGCAGCAGAGACGCCTGCTCTCCGTCCGCCCCTAAATAGGTAGAGACTATCCCTCCTTTATCCGCGGGCTTCAATACGCACGCCCCCGCGCCATCCCCGAATAAAACACAGGTGGACCTGTCCTGCCAATCCGTGATAGCCGAGAGTTTCTCTGTGCCGACAACCAGGGCATTTTTATAAACGCCGTTTTTCAGAAACTGCTCGGCAATATTTATGGCATAGATGTATCCCGTGCAGGCAGCGGATACATCAAAACACACCGCATTGGCAATTTTTAATTTTTTTTGAATGAAGCAGGACGTGGAGGGAAAAAACATATCCGGGGTAATCGTGGCGCAGATAAATAATTCCAGGTCCTCGGGGCTCAGCGAGGCATCTTCCAATGCCTCCTCGGCCGCCTTTGCCCCCAGGTCGGAGGCGGCTTCATCGTCCGAGGCAATTCTTCTCTCTTTTATTCCCGTGCGGGTGATAATCCATTCATCGCTCGTATCCACCATCCTCTCCAGATCTTGATTGTTGAGAACCCTCCGGGGCAGATATGCCCCTAATCCGGCAATCCCGATGCGGTCTGGTCTCATCATTTAAACTCTCCCATTCTCGCCATCCCCTCCCGGATATGGGAGGTGAGGTTTTGTCTTACAGAGGCGGCGGCGAATCTGACGGCATTCTTAATTGCTTTAGCGGAAGAGGCGCCGTGAGAGATGATGCAGACGCCGTTTATTCCCAGAAGCGGCGCCCCGCCGTATTCGGCATAATCAATCTCTTTTTTCAAACCCCGGAATGCCCCCCTTAAAAACAGCGCTCCCAGTTTCGCCATTGCCCTTTTCTGAATATGGCGTCTCAGAAATTCGGTGAAGGCATGGGCGATGCTCTCGGAAACCTTTAACGCGACATTGCCGACAAAACCGTCACAGACAATCACATCGTTTTCACCGCCGAAAATATCCCCTCCCTCCACATTACCCACGAAGTTAAGTTTGCTCTGTGTAAGCAGCTGGTGTGTCTCTTTTACAAAATCCGTCCCCTTGGTTTCCTCTTCCCCGATATTGAGCAGCCCCACGGTAGGATTTTTCTTTCCCAGGACATAGATAGAATAAGCCGCACCCATAATGCCGTATTGAAAAAGATGCAGGGGTTTGGGGTCAATGTTTGCCCCCACATCAATTAAGAGACTCGAACCCTTCAGGGTGGGAAAAATTATGGCAATGCCCGGACGCTCCACTCCCGTAATCAAACCGCACTTTAAGGTCGTGGCGCAAACGACAGCGCCCGTATTTCCGGCGGAGACAACGCAATCGGCCTTACCATCTTTCAGCATACCTATGGCAACGCTGATGGAAGAATCTTTTTTCTTGCGCACAGTCACAGCGGGAGACTCCTGCATCCCAACCACCTCAGAGGCATGCTGAACGCTTAACTGGGGTAATTGCGTTTTATATTTCCTGAGTTCCTGTTTTAATCTTTCCTCATCGCCCACAAGAATTATCCTGCCGCAGCCTTCCCTGGCAGCCAGGACCGCTCCCTCCACCTCAACGCAAGGAGCGCCGTCGGAACCCATCGCATCCAAGGCAATACGGATATCTTCCATAAGATTATTCTTCTTCAATAAGCAGATAACTTACGGAGCGAAGCGACGTAAGTTATAGGCATTGACATCAGAGATGTCAATGCCGTCTGCGAATTGAACCCCCACACCAATTGCAATATAACATTGTCTAATTACGCAATTGGTGTGGGGGTAAATTCAGACATAC
>JBBIPY010000098.1:0-4707 GCA_037442605.1 Candidatus Omnitrophota bacterium | reverse complement strand
AACAGTAAGGACTGTCCTTCGTGACGTCGTAACATGCGAGATTATAGAAGGTTATGAAGGACTGTCCTTTGGTTTTTCCGTAATACAGGGTATGCCGACAGATAATCGAATAAAACCGATATTAAAGAGTTTAGAGCAGTATCTGGAAATTGAAAGACGTATGGGGATAGACAGTTTCGTATCAAATACCCCCCTCGCCGATACCGATGCGGAAAACAGGTCTATGCAGGCCGTTATAGAGGAAGCCGGGAGATGTAAAAAATGTCCGCTGTATAAAACAAGGAAGAATGTTGTCGGCGGCGAAGGGAGTTTAACGGCGGATATTATGTTTGTGGGAGAGGCCCCGGGCGAAGATGAGGACATTTCCGGTCGTCCGTTCGTCGGCAGGGCGGGGAAATTACTTACTCAGATTATCCAGGCGATGGGCTATAGAAGGGAGGATGTCTATATCGCTAATGCGCTGAAATGCCGTCCGCCCTTTAACCGACCGCCTCGTCCGGAAGAAATCAATGCCTGTTTAGATTATTTAAAACGACAGATTGAGATAATCCGGCCGAAGGTTGTCTGTGCGCTGGGCAGGTTCGCCAACCTTGCCTTATCAAAAAGGGATTTATATTTGAGCAAATCGCATGGAGAGGTTTACCTATACGAGGGGATAGAAGTCGTCCCCACCTTTCATCCCGCCTATCTTTTGCGGAATCCCGCAGAAAAAAAGGCCGCCTGGCAGGATTTCAAGAAGGCGCTGCAGATAATTAAAGGCTATAAGAGGAAACCCTGATAGCCATATCGCCTTGATAGCCTTGAAATAATAGCGAAACCATGAAAAAGAGATATGCCCGGATAGTATTCGGGGCTCCCCCGGAGGGACCTTTTGATTATGCTGTACCGGATTGCCTGAGGAAGAGTCTTAAGGTAGGTAAAAGGGTGCGGGTGCCTTTCCGGGAAGAGAGAAGAGTGGGCTGCTGCATCGGCATAAGCCGGAAGACCGACAGCAGTTATACGAAAGAAATATGCTCGGTTTTAGATAGCCAGCCCGTCTTCGGCAGGAGACTTCTTGCCTTTCTGAAAAAATTATCCGGCGTATATTTTTCTACCTGGGGAGAGATGCTCGAGTCGGCGTTGCCTGCTTATTTGCGCAAGGGAAGAAAAACCGACGCCGGACTTCCTGAATATCGCATTGGCGAAAATCCCGCAATAGATACCTCCTTCCTCGATGAAGATTTGACTGCGCGGACGAGAGCCGTAACGGAGGCAATAGAGAAATCAAGGGCCGCTAATTTTTTGCTCTGCGACGATTATTTAGAGCCCAGGAGGGTCCGGGTGTTTCTGGAGCTCGCAAGGATAGTTCTAAGGCAGGCAAAGGACGTTTTGGTGATTGTTCCGGAGATTGCTACGGCAGAGGCAATAGCAGAGGTTTTTAGAAAGAATTTTGGCGCCTCGGGTGTCCTGGTCTATTATGGCGGGCTCAAGGAAAAAGAGGGATTTATCACCTGGAGTCTTATGCGCGAGAAGTTTCCCAAAGTAATTATAGGGACACGCATAGCAATATACCATCCGGGTGAATTAATAGGATTGATTATCGTTGATGATGAAGGCTCCCTGTCTCATAAGCAGGATGAGTTTCCTTTCTATAACGCCCGGGATGTGGCTTTGCTGCGGGCAAGGTTTTTCAGAATACCTTTGCTGCTTTGCGGCTCTCCTCCTTCCGTGGAGACGTATTACAGGGCAGAAAAAAAAGATTTTATTCTGATAGACCTGAGAAACAAAATAATAAATTTTCCGCAAGTTTCCGTAGTTGATTCGGGAATGTCGGGCAGAAATGCGTACATCTCGAAACCCCTCGAGGTTAAAATAATTCAGGTTTTAAATGAGGGCAAAAAAATTGTTCTGTTTCTCAATCGCCGGGGATTTTCTACGCTCGTCAGATGTATAAAATGCGGCAAGGTGGTTAAATGCCAGCGCTGCGAGCAGAACCTCGTCTATCATTTTGATGTCAAGAGGCTCGCCTGCCACCGCTGCGGATACAGCACAGAAGTTGTTTCTTTATGCCCCGGATGTCATTGTTCTTATTTGCGCTATCAGGGTCTGGGGACAGAGAAATTGGAGAGCGAGTTAAACCGCATCTTTCCCCAGGCACGGGTTGCCCGCCTGGATTCGGATGTCAGAAAAGAAAAGGCAGCGGAGAAAGTAGCGAGGGATTTTCGGGAAAATCGCACAGACATATTAATCGGAACCAGCCTCCTGTTTAAAGAGCCAGCCCTGCCTCCGATTGGACTCGCGGGGATTATTAATCTCGAACAGGGGATAAATTTTCCGGATTTTCGCGGTACGGAAAGGCTGTTTTCCTTGCTTCTGAATCTGGTTAAGTTGCTTCGCAATGGAGACCGCTGGGGGCATTTGCTAATCCAGACCCATAATCCCGACAGCAAGATTATTGCCGCGCTGGCGCAGTTTGATTACGACTTAATTTACAGAGAAGAGATAAAGGCAAGAAAGGATTTAGGGCTTCCGCCTTTCCGCAATCTGATTATCTTAAACTTAAGGGGCAAAAATAAAAGGGCGGTAGAAAATAATGCCCAGGAATTAAGCCGGAGATTAAGGGAAAACAAGGGCAATAAGAATATTTTTATCTCCGAGGCGGTTCCCCATCCTTTATATAGATTGCGGGATAACTTTCGCTGGCAGGTCTTTATAAAATCCAGAAGCATTGAGGCGGCATATAAGATATTAAAGACAGCGCTGGGGGGCAAAAGGAGATTCAGAGGCAATATTCTGACAGTGGATGTAGAACCGGGGCAGAGATTTTGGTAGAATAAGTGAGCGATGGCGATTCTAAGAATAAAAATATTTCCGGATGAGGTTTTGCGCAAAAAGGCCTTACCCGTAGTGAAGGTTACCGAAGAAGACCGCCGGCTGATAAAAGATATGATTGAGACAATGTATGTAGCCGACGGCGTGGGTTTATCCGCTACCCAGACAGGCGTGGGTAAAAGGATTTTTGTGGCTAATCCCGGCGGCGAAAAGGGAAAGGAATTAATTGTCATCAATCCGCGCATTGTTGGGAAATCGGGAAAAGAAAAATTGGCGGAGGGATGCCTCAGCCTGCCGGGTTTATCCGCCGAGGTAAAGAGGCATAAAAAAATAGCAGTCAGGGTTTGCGATGTTGAGGGTCGGGAAAGCTTGATTCATGCCGAGGGTCTTCTGGCGCGGATATTTCAACACGAAATCGACCACCTTGACGGTATTTTATTCATCGACCGCATCGGGTTTCTCAAGCGCCGAGGCCTGCTGCGTAAGTTCAAAAAGAGTGCTAAGTAAACCCCGAACCACGGCTTTACCCCGTTAGAAATAAAAATTTCTAACGGGGTTTACCCGCTTCGACTCGCGTCGAGCGAGGCGAGCAGCCGTGGCTTTCTGTGGTTCGGGGTAAACATTCTTTAGGCACGAATTACCATCACGAATAAAAATCGAATTGCCACGAATCCCGCAGCATTAATTCGTGGTAATCTGATAAAAATTCGTGGCAATTTGTGTAAGAAATTTTTTCAGGAATTGAAATGAGAATTGTTTTCTGGGGAACTTCCCAATTTGCTGTCCCGAGTCTGGAAAAGATTGCCTTAAGTCGGCATAAGGTTGTCCTGGTAGTGACCCAGCCGGATAAGAGACAGGGACGGCATCTTATGCTGCGACCTCCCCCGGTGAAGATTGAGGCGGAGCGTCTGAAAATAAAGATAGCCCAGCCGGATGACCTTAACAATGAAGGATTAGCGGAGCACCTAAGAGGTGTAGACGCTGAACTTTTTGCGGTAGTCTCTTATGGGAAAATTTTGAAGAGGAAGATGTTAGAAATACCCCGGCTCTATTGTATCAATCTCCACGCCTCCCTCTTGCCTAAATATCGGGGGGCAGCACCCATAAACTGGGCAGTCTTAAACGGTGAGAATGAAACCGGTCTGACGGTTATCCGGATGAACGAAGAGATGGATGGAGGAGATATCCTTGCGCAAAAAAGGTTACCTATCTTTGAGGAAGATAACGCCGTTTCTTTAGGGGAGAGACTTGGTCAGGAAGGCTCAGAATTATTGCTGGAGACAATAGATTTAATTGAAAAAGGAAGAGTGAAATTTTTGCCGCAGGATGAAAGTCTGGCAAGTTTTGCTCCTGTTATTAAGAAAAAGGACGGAAGGATTGTCTGGCAGGATTCTGCAGCAAGGCTGCACAATCAGGTGAGGGCACTGCAGCCCTGGCCGGGGACATATTGCTTTTTAGGCAACGGGCTTTTAAAGATATGGAAGACGAAGGTTGTAGATGATGACTATTCAGGCGGTATGCCCGGAGAAATAGTTGCAATTCAAAAAGAAGGAATTGTGGTGGCTGCCGGTAAAGGGAATTTGTTAATTGAGGAATTACAGGTGGCGGGAGGAAAAAGGATGTCTGCGGAAAAATTCCTCCTGGGGCATCGCCTGAAACCAGGAGAGCGCCTGGAATAATTTTGGAATAATTTTCCTTGCAAAAAATATTTTCTATTGCTATAATTAAAAACTTAGTTAGTTAATACTGAAAAACCTTCGCTTAGCACAAATTGCCACGAATTTTAATCAAATGACCACGAATTAATTAGTGGTAATTCGAATTTTATTCGTAATTTGTGTAAAGATGTTTTTTCAGCGAGAACTAATTAGGAAAGGGGAAAAATAGATGCCAGAG
>JBBIPY010000097.1:0-4774 GCA_037442605.1 Candidatus Omnitrophota bacterium | reverse complement strand
TCCAAAGGAGTTACAGTTGGAACTTGCATTTTGCTAATTTGGACAGTAATGATAAGACATATAATTTTTGCCCAAGAGCAATTTAAATGGTGCAAAAAATTTTAATGGAAGATACAAGGGCAAAAATTAGGAATTATTGCCTGCGGTTGTTAAAATATCGTCCGCGTTCTAAAAAAGAGGTTGAAGAGAGGCTTAGAAGAAAAAGATACCCCCCGGAACTGAGCAGGAAAGTGCTTGAGGAGTTTGTGGTTACCGGCTTAATTGATGACAGGGCATTTGCTAAATTCTGGCTCAACTGGCGAAGCGAGGTTAATCCGCGCAGCCAAAATTTCATTCGCTGGGAATTGCGCCAGAAAGGGATTAGCGAGGATTTAATCAGAGAGACCTTGGGAAAGATTTCTTCTGAGAACGAGTTTAAAAAGGCAAAAGAGATTGCTGGGAAGCGGTATGATAGATTAAAAGGCATAGAACCGGAAAAGATTAAACGCTGTTTGTATGCTTGTCTTCAACGGCATGGTTTTTCTTCGGATATTATTTTTGAGGTCATAGAAGAATTATTCAAAAAAAAGTAAATGTTGTCTGTGCCCGTCTTAATTCGTGGCAATTCGATAGAAATTCGCGGTAATTCGTGTCTTAAATCTGTGCAATCTGTGCTATGACAACCGACGAACTGCGCCAGAAATTCCTGGATTTTTTTTCCTCCAAAGGTCACCGGATTTTCCCTTCCGATTCTTTGATTCCCCGGGACGACCCCACGGTTTTGTTTACCGCGGCCGGGATGAATCAGTTCAAACCCCAGTTCCTAGGTAAAATTAATGATTTCCGTCGGGCTGCCAGTTGTCAGAAGTGTTTAAGGACAGACGATCTAGATAAAGTAGGCAAGACCGCCGGACATCATACCTTTTTCGAGATGCTGGGCAACTTCTCCTTCGGAGGCTATTTTAAAGAAGAGGCAATTGTCTGGGCCTGGGAGTTTGTTACCTGCATTCTCAAAATTTTTCCCGAGAAACTCTGGGTTTCTGTATATGATGAAGATAATGAAGCCTATGAAATCTGGTTGAAAAAAATAAAAATTCCTGAGGGAAAAATTTTGAGACTGGGGCAGAAAGAAAATTTCTGGCCGTCTAACGTTGTTCTCAATGGTCCTAACGGTCCCTGCGGACCCTGCTCTGAGATATTCTTTGACCAGGGGAAAAAGGTGGGTTGCGGTAAGGCGGACTGCGCACCTGTCTGCGACTGCGGTAGATTCGTGGAGGTCTGGAATCTGGTTTTCACCCAATTTAATCGCCGGGAAGATAAGAGCGGCAGAGGAAATCTTGAGCCGCTTCCGCAGAGAAATATTGATACAGGAATGGGTTTAGAGCGCATAGCCGCCGTTATGCAGGGGGTCTTGACAAATTTTGAGATAGATATCTTTAAGCCGATAATAAATGAGATAGAAAGAGAGGCTGGAAGCAAGAAGCTGGAAGCAAGAAATGCAGTTTACGCTGTTGCCGACCACATCCGCGCCGTTACCTTTGCTATCGCCGACGGAGTGCTTCCTTCCAATGAAGAACGGGGTTACGTGGTGCGTAAACTGATTCGCAAGGCAGCCTGGCATGGACGTAGTTTAGGCATGGAGGGCAGATTTCTGTATAAACTCGTGCCCCTGATAGCTAATGTAATGAATGCGCCCTATCCGGATTTGAACGCGCGCCGGGAAAATATCTCCCAGATTGTTCTGGCGGAGGAAGAACGCTTCCGGAATACGTTAGAGGAAGGCTTAAATATATTAAACAATCTGATTGGCGAATTGAAGGAAAAAAAGAATAATCTGGTAAGCGGGGAAGACGCCTTCAGATTATACGACACCTATGGTTTCCCCCTTGAACTTACCGAGCTGATTGCTGCCGGCGAGGGATTGGGTGTAGACAAGACGGGATTTAATTCAAGGATGGAAGGACAGAGGAAGAAATCCAAGGAAAAAAGCAAAATGGCGAAAGAGATATTTGCGACAGATAAAATATCTCTAAAGGATGAATTTAAAGCGAGCCTGTCCAGGCGGTCGGAATTTTTAGGCTACGAGAGTCTGGAAATTGAGACAAAAATCGGCGATATCGCTAAAGACGGGCAGTCTATCGGAGAGGCCGGGGTAGGTGAAGAGGTAGGGATAGTTTTAGATGAGACTCCCTTTTATGCCGAAGCGGGTGGACAGGCGGCAGATACGGGGATAATCGAAGGGGAGAATAAAAAAGTAGAGATAAATAATGCCTTGCGGTTAGGAAATTGTACTGTCCATCTCGGGAAGGTGGTGAAGGGAAAGATAAAGAACGGAGACGTTGTTCTGGCAAAGGTAGACCGGGAGCGGCGATTAGATATTATGCGCAACCACACGGCAACGCATTTATTACAGGCCGCCCTGCGTCGGGTTCTGGGCGAACATATCCAGCAGGCGGGTTCTCTTGTAGAGCCGCAGCGCCTGCGTTTTGATTTCACGCATTTCAAAGCGATAGACGATGAGCAGTTGGAGCGCGTTGAAGAATTAGTCAATGACTTCATCAGGAGAAACGATAAATTGAATTTTGAGACAATGGAACTGGAGCTTGCCAGAAAGAGCGGCGCCCTGGCATTTTTTGGCGAAAAATACGAGGAGGAGGTGCGCGTAGTAAACATAGGTGATTACAGTAAAGAACTCTGCGGAGGAACGCACCTGAATTACACGGGAGAAATCGGGTTGTTTCTTGTCTTGAATGAATACTCGGTTGCCCAGGGTGTCAGGAGGATTGAGGCAATTACCGGAAGAGAGGCTTATTCTAAGATAAGGCAGCTGCATTCGTTGGTGAAAAAGATTAGCAGTGATTACAAGATTAGTCCGGAGAATATCCCCGATTATCTCGCCGGGATTTCAGGGAGGATAAAGGCGTACGAGAAAGAGATGAAGGCTTTTAAACTGGATAGTTTTCGAAAGCTTGAGGCGGAGGAATTAATTGACAAGGCGTCCATAATAGAGGGTATAAAACTGGTCTTTAAGCGGCTTGATGAACCTGTAGAGGTTTTGCGCGAATATGTGGATATCCTGAAAGAGAAGGCGGCGAAGAATGCCTTTATAATTTTATCCTCGGGATATGAAACCAGGACCACCGTTCTCATCGGGTTTACCCCGGACCTCGCCAAGGTTATGGACGCAGCCGCAAGCGCCCGCTTTGTAGCCGAGATTATTGCGGGGTCCGGAGGAGGTAGAAAAGACCTGGCCCAGGCGGGCTCAAAGGATGTCGAGGGACTGAAGTTGCTGGAAAATAAGGAGAGCCTATTTAGGGTATTTAAGGCAGCGAAAGTTCAACAATGACAAATATAATTCTTAACGCGGATTTCCACAAATCTAACGCAGATATGCGCAGATTTATTAAAAGAGATATCTGCGACCATCCGTGTGAAATCGGTGAGGATCTGCGTTCAAATTTATTTTATCCTAAGCGATGAAACAGGTGAAGATTTCCGGCAAAGAAATGGAGAAGATAGTCAACCGTCTCTACATCAGCAAAAAGAGACTGGGGGAGCGGGTCTCAAAAATTATTGAGGATGTGCGCAGTCTGGGTGACGAGGCGGTGGTAAAATATACCCGCAAATTCGACAGGGTAAAACTTACACCCCGGCAGTTCCGGGTGACGGAGGCGGAAATAAGCGGGGCATATCAGGATATCGACCCGAAATTTATAACCAACCTTAAGGAGATAATTGAGAATGTGGAACGTTTTTATCGCAGGCGAATAAAGAAATGCTGGCGGATGAAAGACGAGGATGGAGTGATAGTGGGAGGAAATGTCTTTCCTTTGAGACGCGTTGGCGTCTATATTCCCGCAGGAACCGCGCCGCTGGTTTCCACAGTCTATATGACCGTTATACCGGCAAAGATTGCCGGGGTTGAGGAGATTGTCATCATAACCCCGCCCAATAGCGGGGGTTTTATTAACCCGCATATCCTCGTTGTGGCGAACCTCCTTAAGATAAAGGAGATTTATAAAATCGGCGGGGCGCAGGGGATTGCTGCCCTTGCCTTCGGAACAAAAACAATAAAGAGGGTGGATAAAATTGTAGGGCCCGGCAATATCTATGTCACCGAGGCGAAGAGACAGGTTTTCGGTTATGTCGATATTGATATGCTCGCGGGGCCATCGGAAGTGGTAATCATTGCCAACAGATACAGTAACCCGGATTTTGTGATTGCCGATTTGAAGGCGCAGGCTGAACACGCAGGAGGGCTATCTTTTCTGGTTACTACTTCCAAGAGCTTGGCTAAATTAGCCAGGCGGGAGGTGGAAAAAGGGTTTGTGATTATGGTCAAAAACTTAGATGAGGCAGTGGACGTTGCCAATCAGATTGCTCCCGAACACCTGGAGGTTTTGGTAAAAAACCCCCGGCGCTTGATTAAACAGGTCAGAAATGCGGGTTGTATCTTCGTAGGGCCCTATAGCCCTGTGGCAGTGGGAGATTATGTGGCCGGCCCCAGCCATGTTTTACCTGCAGGCGGGAGCGCAAGGTTTTACTCGGCGTTAGGGGTAGAGGACTTTCTGAAGACAAGCCATCTTATCATATATTCCAAGAAAGCGCTTGAGAGAAGAAAGGCCCTTATCGAATCCATCGCCGGTATTGAGAAAATGGAGAAACATATAGAGTCAGTAAGGGTAAGGACATAAATGAAGACGCAACTTATGGAGTGAAGCGAACATAAGTTGCATGTCTGAATTTACCCCCACACCAATTGCAATAGAACGTCGTTATTACGCAATTGGTGTGG
>JBBIPY010000096.1:0-4825 GCA_037442605.1 Candidatus Omnitrophota bacterium | reverse complement strand
TCCCCTCTTCTCCCAAGCCAAGCAGTATGCGCGATTTTTCATATCCTAAATCATCAAGGGGAAGCGCTAATTTAAACTCTGCTGCCTCCCCGAAGTTATATCTAAGGCTCCATTTCATCTCATCCGTAGAACCTGCGCGAAACAAAACATCCAGCAGGGAGCCGAACATTACCGTGCTGGCAAGTTCCAAACCCCGCTGGTCTATTTCTCCCGCTACCCCCAGAACGACCCAGTTTAAGGACCGGATACCCTTATGCGGCGACAGCGTCAGACCCACTCCAGAAGCCTTGGCAGGCTCGGCAATCTGAAAGAATAACTTCGCTCCTTCTCTGCCCCAACCGTATCCCAGTTCTATGGTTCTACCTGTCTCGCCCAGGGCATAAACCAGGCTTAACTCTGCCCTCTCTCTTAAGGCATTAAACTTTAAAACTAATACCCTCTCCAGTATCGGCAGAACGAATTTGGCAATCGGCTCATCTCTAACCTCCGTTAGATTTAAAAGAATTCTTAAGCCATCGGGAACCACGAGGCCCTGCCGCTCTCGGTTAATCGTTTCAATCACCTCCAGGGTCTTCTCCTCATTCACTACCATTGCCAGTAATTTTTCCTTTATCTCTTCAGCGGTTATATCGGGGCTGATGCCATAAAATGTATCCGGGTCCTCGGCAATCGCCCTCTTGAGTTCCTGAGCCAGTTCTGTGAAAAAGGCATCGATGATTTCCCGGCGGTTGACATTATTCTGGGTTATTTCCAGATAGGGATTTCCGCCCAGACCCAGGAAAATGGAAACGCGGTTATCTTCTTCCGTTTGAAATGCCAGCCCCAGCCCTCCTTCTGCCTCGCCTTTCTTATACGAAAGCCCCCTGCCTCCAAAGTCACCTTACCCCTCTCGCCATCCACAAGCGGTAAATCTCCGCTGAGGTAAATACCCGCGGTGTCAAGTTTTGCCTTTAAGGCCTCCTCCTCTTTGCCGTTTTTAAGTTTCAGCTCCAGACAGGGCTGTTTTTCTACGAAATCAAATTTTAACTCTGCCAAGAAATCGCCAAATACGAAATGTCTGCTGTAACGCGCCTCAAGCGCCGAGGGCAAAGATAAAGGGACGAGTTTAACCTTCAATTCCTGCTCATCCCCGGAAACAGAAACCCGGAAATACGCTCCATTCCACTCCATCTCTGTATCGCGTCCCCGGAAATTTCCTGCCAAACCGTAGACGCCCTCCGGCCCGACCCGAAAACTTAATATGCCTAAGTCTCTATCTTCCAAGGTTACCCTGAAGATTCTTTTTTCTTTATCTATCACCTGCAGAACAAAACTCGTTTGTTCCTCTCTGGGGGCCTTTAATAATTCCTGAAAGGCAAGCGGGTCTAACCGCAGCGTTAATGGGATATAGCGAGACGGCGACATAGTCAACAAGGGATTCAGCGGTAAGAGGCTTGGATAGGGATTTGCGCTCTCTGTGAAACTCGCATCTAAACTGAATGGAAGAGAAAAGAGGCCGGTGAATGCGGTATATTCCGCAGGGGTATCTGCGGATTCCGAATCTATCTTTGCCTGCGCAGGCGGGTTTATCATTACCTGCAGCGGACTCCGGAGGGTCCAAGATGAACCCTGGACCCTATCCTCATACCATAGGGGTAGATAAAAATAAGGGGTTTCCTCAAAACTTTGCGCAAAAGAAATTTTATCCAGATAAAAACCACTGAAGAAACAAACTAAAAAAATCGCTGCGCAGCAAAACTTCTTCATCTCAAACTCATCCTCTCTTCTTACGGGCAACAGATATAATCTATTTAAGATATAGCACGAATTTAGGATTGCGTCAAGATAAAGGGAAATCTGACCCCAGCTCGTTTCTTCTTGGCATCCATGCCTGATTTGTCAAACCCAAGGTAATGCTAATTATTACTTATAGTTCCTGATATGAAGAAATACGATATTTTAGAATTTACGTGGCAGGGTATGTGGCAGGGTATAAGGTGTTTTTCCTGACTCTAATCTAAATATTAGATGCTCGCTATAACGAATTACCTTAGCCGTACAGATATATTATACCATCGATTAGTCCAGACTGGGAAAGGAAAAATTCCGCGGGAAACTGGGATGAGGGAAATTATCGCTATGCGTCAATCGAGAAAATCACCCCCTGACCCCTTTTACTCCTTTTCACAAAATAATCTTAGTTTTTCTGCCTTTTAAGAATGAAACCTCAAATTTATCTAATCCATCCATGCGTCCCAGAATAGAAGGAACAGCGTTGCTATCAGCCAAAGCAAGGGGCAACTTAAATTCCTTATTTTTAATTCTCGCCGGCAAATTGTGGACAAAGGCAATCAAAACAGCGCCGGGCGTTACCCCTCTAATTTCAATATACCTGCCGGCTGTTATATCCTCTACAAGCATTTCTCCTATAAAACGGGGTAAGACGGTCAAATCCGCCCCTGTGTCTGCTAAAATTTCATCTATAGTTATCCATTCCCGTTTCAGCTCAGAAAATACATCTACGGTCAGACGCGGTCTTCTAACAATTCCGAATATATCACTTTTTTCCTGCTTGTAAGGAAATTCTATAGAATCACGCATACCAATACATCCTCCTTTGTCCTCCAGCTAATGGACACCCTCTTACCCCTGTTTTTTCTTTTAATTTCCTCAAATTTCTTTTTAGGATTTAACCCATGCCAGACCTCTTTATTATCCACCTTTATTACATAACCAAATTGTCCTTTCATTTCAACTCACCTCCAAAGACATTATACCACAGATTAGTCCAGGCGGGGAAAGGAAAAATTCCGCGGGAATTTCATTATATTCAGGAAAGGCGGATTAGGTTTTGTGCCAAGGCAAGAATTACAAGGCAAGCGCCTGAGGAAAATCCGTGTCTGTCCCTAATTAAATAATTAAACAAGCAAAGACGAAATAACCCTGCTCTATCAGCCGGCGCAGGACGTAAACAACCTCACCATAAACTACGTGGTAGAGGCGCTGGAAAACCGGGGGGTAAACGATATACCTATGGTAAAGACGCAAGAGCTGGAAAAGATATCCCAGTCCCTGGCCAAGTTTTCCGAGCTGACGGCAAAATCCCCCGCCAACACCCCGCTTAAAGACCTCTAGAACCCAAAGCAATTCTCTTTTTTCAAGGCAAATCGTCTCTTAACCCGGTTTATTTTTTTCTTGACATAGCTTCCTTATTTGGTATAATTTAATACCAGAAATGGATACTATCTCTAAAGAACGGGCTATAAAAATCTTACACCAAAAGAAAATTAATCTCTTTATTGTCGGTGATGCTAAGAAGATTTTTGGCATCAAGAATGAAAATACTCTGTATAAACTACTGCAGAGGCTGGAAAAAAGTGAAATAATAAAGAGAGTTAAAAAAGGAAAATATCAATTTGCATTTAAAGAAACGAATGACTTTGAGTTGGCTAATTTCTTGGTTAATCCATCTTATATATCCTTAGAAAGCGCTTTATCATTATACGGCATTCTGCCACAATTCCCTTATAGCATAACTTCCATTACTCCGCTAAAGTCAGAAAAAATTGTCTACGAGGAAAAAGAATTTGAATTTGCTCATATAGACAACAAATATTTTTTGGGTTTTATTAAAAAAGACAGGTTTTTAATTGCCACTCCCGAAAAAGCCTTGGTAGATGAGCTTTACTTTATGGCAAAAAAACTAAGAAAAATTCATATAGACGAATTGGACTTGAGAGCTATTGATATAAAAAAATTCAAAGCCTTGAGCAATAATGTTAATTTTCTTCCTTTTCATAATCTGATTAAGAAATTAAAACTATGTTAGATAAAGAAACCGCTCAAAATTTATCCAGGGAACTTAAAATTGATCTTTTTACCATCTACAGAGAATACCTCCAGCTTTTATTCTTGAAATATTTTTACCTCCTTAAGGGAGGAGAGAGTGTATACTTTAAAGGAGGGACTGCATTAAGATTTCTATTTAATTCTTTCAGATTTTCTGAGGATTTGGATTTTAGTAGTATATTAAAAAAACAGGATTTAAAGAATTTAATTGCCAAAACTCTTCAATCGCTAAACAGAGAATTGCCCAATCTAACCTTTAAAGAAGGAAAACCATTTAAGGATTCTTTATCTGGAAAAATTTATCAAGCTCTTCCGGAATTTAAATTTTCTTTAACCATCCGATTGGATTTCTCGATGCGAGAAAAGACTTATCACCCTGAGACCTCTCTCATTGAAACAAATTTCCCTGTCGGCCCCTATCCCCAAGTTATCCATCTAAAAGCTGAAGAAATTATGGCTGAAAAAGTGCGCGCCGTCCTTGCCAGAACAAAGGGTAGAGATATTTTTGACCTCTGGTTCCTACTTTCCAAAAAAATTCCCATTGACTGGGAGTTGGTAAATTATAAAATGAGAATATACAATAAGTCAGCTAATCTTAAGCGATTAATTAACTCAATTGAAAAAGCCTCTCAGAAAGAGATAGAATTTGACTTAAGAAAATTTCTACCCACCAGCCACAGAAATATGCTCCCCAAGATCAAGGATTTAACTCTGGAAAAATTGCAAGGATTACAAAGTAATTTGTCCTCTTTGTAGGTAGACATGGTTTTGCTTTTTTAAACTAAAGGTAATAATAATTATTACCTTTAGTTCCCAACATGGAGAAATATGATGTTTGAGGCAGGTTGTGTTAAGGAAAGAATTATAAGGCAGAAGGCCTGAGGAAAATTGGGGGCTATCCCTAATTAATATTGGTTCAGGACGAGAAAGGAAAAATTCGGTGGGAAGCTGGGAGAAATAATGAGGGGCTTTATGGAAAATAATATGGGGGTTGTCC
>JBBIPY010000095.1:0-4960 GCA_037442605.1 Candidatus Omnitrophota bacterium | reverse complement strand
CCAGATAAACCCCGCTATCTCTCTGGCTTTCCTTTATAACCTCTCCCTCTCTATGAATGAGATGCACTAATCTATATTCCTCTTCCGGGATAAAGACGCAAAGGGACGCCATGCGGGTTTCTAACAGATTCGCGAGCCTATGGACTAATTTATCCAACCCCTCTTTGTTCAAAGCAGAAATTGCTACTGCGTTTTCATATCGCGCAACCTGTCTCTCGATAAAATCGTTATTCTCTATTCTGTCAATTTTATTCAGAGCAGTGATTACCGGCTTATCGGCTGCATTCAGTTCTCCCAATACTTCATAAACCGCCTCTTTCTTTTTGGGGGCAAGGGAATCGGAGATATCCAGAACATGCAGGAGAATATCCGCCTCAACCACTTCTTCCAGAGTAGCCTTGAAGGCCTCAATTAGATTATGCGGCAGTCTGTGCAGGAAACCCACGGTATCAATAAAGAGGATCTTCTGTTTATCCGGAAGGATATAACGGCGCGCAACCGAATCAAGGGTGCTGAATAAACTATTGCGCACCAGTTCATCCGAAGAGGTCAGGGCATTTAAGAGACTCGTCTTTCCGGCGTTGGTATATCCGATAATTGCCGCTACGGGGATATCGACTTCCTTGCGTTTCTTTCTTAAAGCGGTGCGGCGCTGGGCAATCCCTCCCAGCTCCTCTTTCAATTTTGTAATGCGTCTGCGGATTCTCCTGCGGTCAACCTCCAACTTCTGTTCCCCGGGACCGCGGGTTCCGATACCGCCGCCTAACCGCGAAAGCATTATCCCCTTACCGCTCAGACGAGGCAGAAGATATTCCAGCTGGGCAAGTTCGACCTGAATCTTTCCTTCCGTGCTGCGCGCATGCCGGGCAAAGATGTCAAGAATGAGCTGTGTCCGGTCAAGGGTCTTTATCTGAATAATTTCTTCCAGATTCCTCTGCTGGGTGCTGGAAAGATTGTCGTTAAATATCACCGCCTCCGCTTTTTTCTCCTGCGCCAGTTCTGCAATCTCCTCTGCCTTGCCCCGACCGACAAAGTGGGCAGGATGCGGACGCTCGAGTTCCGCCTTCACTTCCATAAGGACCTCTCCTCTCGACGAATGCGTTAATTCGCGAAGTTCCTGGCCCGCCTCTTCGGTCTCCCAGGCATCCCGGTCTTTTTTGAGATGGGTGATAACTAAAAGGGCGCGCTCCATTCCTACACAAATAGGCACAAATTTCACACGAATTAACACAAATGCATATCAAAGATTCGTGCTGATTTGTGTGTAACTAGTGCTTTGTTAACAAAATAAAGGTTACATCTCAAAGAAGACGTTGCGTTTACCGTTTACCCGCTCCTCACTTCCGCTCGTCGCTGTTTACCGTTTACCGAAAACGGTTAGCGGTAAACGGTTCACGGTAAACGTAACGTTATTTAGTTGACAAGGCACTAGTGTTGATTCGCGTTTTTGTTCTTTCTGCTAACTGTTGGGTCAAGGCATCCAAATCCGTATTTTCCTCCAGATTAATCCATCTGATGCGTTTATCCGCGCGGAACCAGGTGAGTTGGCGTTTGGCAAAACGCCGGGTATTGCGTTTCAGGATATTCTCTGCCGCATCAAGCGTAGACCTGCCTTCAAGATAAGCCAGAACCTCTTTGTAACCCAGGGCCTGCCGGGCAATGGGGGTTAATTCCTTCTTTCTTAATTCCTCCACCTCTTCCACTAATCCCGAAACGAACATCTCCTCCACGCGCCTGTCAATACGCTGATAGAGTTCAGGTCTTGGGCGATTTAATCCGAAGACAACAATATCGCATTCTGAAGCCAGGCCCTGCGTTCTTTTCTTGAATAAAGAAATAGGAATACCTGTAGTATAATATACCTCTAATGCCCGCACAATACGCCTCAGGTCATTGGGATGAAGCCTGTCTGCTGTTTCGCGATCTATTTCTTTTAATTTACCATAGAGATAAAAATTCCCTTTCGCTTTAGCTTTGGTATGCAGTTCTTGACGCAAGGGTGAATTTTTATCCGGACCTTCGAATATACCGTCTACAAGCGCCTTAAAATACAACCCGCTGCCTCCTGTTATTAGAGGCAGTTTGCCTTTCTGAATTAACTCCTTAATAACTTTCGTGGCATCTTCCCGATAATTTGCTGCAGAATATTCCTCATCCGGAGAAATAATATCTATGAGATGATGTTTTACGATTTCTCTCTCTTGAGGCGTGGGTTTGGAGGTGGAGATATCCATTCCGATATATACCTGCATAGAATCGCAGGAAATAATCTCGGCATTAATCCTGGGGGCAAGTTTTAAGGCAAGCGCGGTCTTCCCGACTGCAGTGGGTCCAACCATAAATACAACGCATGGCATATTTATTCGTGTAAATTTGTGTCTCTAAGGATACAAGCGCACAGCGTAGCCTGCCCGCGCTAATTTCTCTTTTACATCCTGCGACTCCTGCCGGCTCGCATATTTGCCTACCCTTACGCGATAGAACACCTGGCCTAATCTCACGGTTTCGGTTATGTAGGCAGGAAATCCTGTCTTGACAAGTTTCTCCGCAAGTTCGCGGGCATTCTCTCCGTTGATAAAGGAGCCTACCTGCAGGGTGTAATAAAACTCATTACGCAAAAGGATATCAGCGGAAAGATTTGCTTCAAGGGAATTCGGAAACGCAGTCTTTATTTTCTCATAAAAGGAGCGCGCCTCGTCCCAGAGACCGGCTTTGCGTTTTGCCTCTGCCAGTCTAAAGTGGGCAAGGCTCAAAAGGGACGACTTTTTATTCTTGTCGATAAAATCCTGATATGTGTTAACCGCCTTATCTAATTCCTGCTCAATAATAAAACAGTCGCCCAGGGCAAGTTTTGCTGAGTCCCCCCAGTAAGAGGCGGGGTATTTATCCAAGAGTAAGGTTAGATTTCTGCGCGCTGAGGCCACATGTCCCATCTCCAGATAACTTATGCCCAGAAGATAATATATCTCGCTATCAATTTTATCAGCCGGCAGGCGCCGGAGCATCTCCTCCGCCGTATCCACCACTGCGTTGTATTCGCCCTTCAAGAAATTCTCCCATAAATATCCTGTATCTTGGGCCAAAGAAAAATCAATCCTTAATAAAGCGATTAGAACGGCAACGAATATTACTGGAATTTGGAATTTGAAATTTGGAATTTGCCTCGGATTTCGCCTGCCTGCCGGCAAGGCAGGGATTTCGGATTTAGAATTTTTCATTTCTTTTTTAGTGATATTTCTTTCTGCAAATCCAGGATTAGTCTGTGTCTTCTTTCCTTCTCAGCCGTAGGCACATCGTCAGATAATCTTGCCGCCTCGGTATTCGGCCGGGGGGAATATTTAAAAATATAGGCGCTATTAAACTGCACGTCTTCCACAAGACCGTATGTGCTCTGAAAATCCTCTTCTGTCTCCGTAGGAAAACCCACGATTATGTCTGTGCTCAATGCCGCGCCCTTTACTATTTTACGGTAATTTTCAACCAAATCCAAATAAAATTTTTTGTTGTAGCCGCGGTTCATCAGTCCGAGCATCCTGTCTGCACCCGATTGAACCGGCAGATGCAGGTATTTTTTTAGTTTCTCGCATTCCGCCATCGCCTTAAATAATTCTAACGAGGTATCTTTAGGATGGGAAGTAATAAAACTAAACTCCTTTAACCCTTTTATGGCATTTACTATTCGCAATAATCCAATAAAATCAACTGGTGCCCTGGTGCTCTGATGCTCTGGTGCTCTATATGTATTCACATTCTGTCCCAAGAGAGTAATTCTGGTTATCCCCTTATCCATTGCCTCCTCTATTTCTCTCAAGATATCCTTGTAATTGCGATTATGCAACTCGCCCCGCACATAAGGAACAACGCAGTAAGAACAATAATTGGAGCAACCTTCGGAAATGACCACATAGGCGTGGTCTTTATCCTCGTAAAATCCGATATGATAAATCTCTTCCGGACGCAGGCTTCCATCCGTCTCCCAGATCTTTCGCTGGAAAAAGGGACTGTCCCCGCTTTTGGGAGCCTGTTGCCTGTTGCTTGTAGCCTGTAGCCTGTTGCTTGTAGCCTGTAGCCTGTTGCTTGTAGCCTGTAGCCTGTTGATAATCTCCGGTATCTTATGAATATCTGACGGCCCCACCACAAAATCCACCTGCGGAGCTCTCTCAAAAATTCTCTCTCTATAGTTCTGCGCCATACATCCGACAAGCCCAATTATCGGTTTTCTTGTCCCGAGCAAAGTCGAGGGACGGTCAGCGGTTTGTGGTTTGCGGCTTGCAGCCTGTTGCCTGTCGCCTGTTGCTTGTATCTTAAATTTCCCTATCTCCGACCAGACCTTATCCTCCGCGTGTTGACGCACCGAGCAGGTGTTGAAGATTATAATATCTGCTTCATCTGGGTTAGTTGTTAATTCATAGTTTTTAGTTCTTAGTAAACCGCAAATCACCTCCGAATCGCGCACGTTCATCTGACAGCCGAAAGTTCTGATATACAGGACTGGCTTCCGCTCGCTGCAACCTCTTGAAGTTCCTGGGGTTGCCATAAATTCTGTCCTTCCTCCTTCTCTAAAAGCGTCTTAAAGGGTTCGTAGAGCTCGTAATCTACGATCCTGCTCTCGTCAACCTTAATCCATCTAAAAACCACCCTTAAAAGGTCCTTCTTTTGCTTCACTGTAAGGTCTTTTCTTGTCTCATCAAAGTTGTCAAATACTCTCTGCAGGAAGATGAGATAATCCTTTGATTGCTCCCTCTCTATAAGCCGGTTTTCCAGATTGCCGATTGCCTTCTTTAACATCTGCTCTTCTTCTCTTAAGAGAGAACTTTTACTTTTGTAAATTTCTATACCAATGTCGCCTTCCAGGTAATTATCGTTAAGCTTGTTTTGCTTAATGAGGTTTTCCTTTAATTTTGCCTATGAAGAACCCCACCCTTACAGGTGGGGTATCTTATAGTTCAAGCTTCGCTTG
>JBBIPY010000094.1:0-5031 GCA_037442605.1 Candidatus Omnitrophota bacterium | reverse complement strand
TCGAACCCGTATCTAATAACGCATCCGATTCTTTAATTGCCTTCGGTCCGCTAATGCGGATGGGAATAACCGGAGGAATGTCGATCTTAATCTTTATTTTCAAAATAATACCGCCTTAGTAGGAACTTTGCCGGCATAGGTTTCATATACATTAGGGTCTTCTAATATTCGATGCAACTCATGATGAGTTTTAGCTCTGCCTACCAACTTCCCCTCGAGCGGCTGATTATAATCTCCTCTCTTTGTAACCTTTATTGCCAACCAATAGCCTTGATATTTTTTTCTTAATTTCTCAATTTTCTCAACCATTTAAGCCTCCTCTTTTTATCTAGTGCCGTTACAACTTAATATTCCTATAAGATGACATGAATGTATAATCGTCTTTCCTTCAACAAGATAAAAAAGGATTTTAGCAGTAAAAGGTTGTAACGGCACTAGAAATATAACATAAAGGCAATATTGCGTCAAGGCAAAACGGATTCTGTGTCCAATTTCTCTAAAAAGAAGTATCCTTTATGAATCCAATCTCATCTATGTAAATGTGAGATGAATGAGGATTAGCCTCCTTCAATTAAAAAGCCGAGTTACGGATTTCCCGTAACTCGGCTCGGTTTTGCCCCGCGGCATTGCGCCCTTTCTCCAGTTTCCACACTAAGTATAGCACAGAAAACCTGAATTGTCAAGGGGGGTAACCGCCAAAACGCAAAATTACCGCGAAAGCACAGAACAAAAAATGAACACCGTAAAAGACGCTAAATTGCAACCGCAAAAGCGCAAAAATCAAACCGCCAAGACGCAAAAATTATTTCAGGAAGGCGATGTCGTCGATGTAAATGGCACCCTCTTTCTTGGTGGCGATGCGGTCCTCAAAGACAATCACAAATTCGCTCATCGAGCTGAAGTCGGTTATCCCTGCGAATTTATCAAAGGGGATAACGATTTTCTTCCACTCGGAGGTTGCCTCGGTTACATAACACTTCCCCACCTGCCCCTTGTTATTCTTCAGTTCCGCCTTGAAGACCTTGGTAAACCCGCGCATCTCATCGCCCTTCACCCAGAAGGAAACCTTGTTATACCCCGCCAGATCTATCCCGTTCAACTTCATCCAGAAACCATTATAGGCAGGATTGGGGGATAAGACGTCATACATTATCTGCACCGAACATCCCTCTTCGCCATGTTTTATGGTCGGGATAAAACTGTCAAAACAGCCCTGGGTAAAATCCTGCGGGTCTTTATTCCAGGCGCCAAAGTCTCCGCCTACATTATTGGGTTTCTTACAGGTATCAAAGTCAGCCGCCATCAATACGCCCTCCTTGGGGACGGCCAGCTTTTTCTTGCCCACCACGATATCCTTCTTCTCCGCCGCCTTCTCTATCTTCTCCTCAACCACTATACCTTCTTCCGTCTCTGCCTCTTCCGGCTTGGGAGCGGGCTTCTTAGGTGCACAGCTATACAGAGTAAGCCCCAGGACCACAAACACCAAAACCCAGCTCAACCCAGAAACTTTCCTGGACATCTCACATCACCTCCTTTAATGAGCAGACCCTTGACAAAATGTGCAATTTTGTCAAGGGTAGCCCGTCCTATTTCGTATTGGAGCGTCTGCGAATTGAAGCTCCACACCAATTATTTTAATAAACTATCCGCAATGCGTTTCTTCAATTGAGCAAACGCTCGTGATCTTAGTTTGAGACTTTGCTCTCTCTGTCTTGCGTCCTTTTCTGATTTATAACCTTCAAAATACACTAATTCAAAAGGTCTTCTTAATTTAGTAGAAGGAACTAAGCCATTATTATGTTGCTTAATTCTTTGTTGTAAATTGTTCGTGAAGCCTATATAAAGGTCGTTGTCCTTCTTGCTTTCCAACAGATAAACATAAAACATATCTGAGCTCTTTACTTTCTAATTGGTGTGGGGGTGAAATTCAGACAAACAACTTACGTTCACTTCGTTCCGTAAATTGTGTCTTCATTTCAGAAGAACTCCTCCATCCCTAACAGCGGCTCCACTTTCTTTATAATCGGGTCGGAATGAAAACGCTCGCGGATTTTACCATCCGTCAAATAATTTGCCAAAGCAACAAAGAGCATACCCTGGTCTAAACAGAGATAACGCGTAGAATTTTTCTTACTGCTCACATCCACTGAATCATAAAAACCATACTCTCCATAGATATCGTCATAATAATGCAAAAAATTTCTAACATTCCTAATAACTTCCTGGGGAAAATAGTCAATTGCCAGAATGGAGGCGTGGGGCGTAATCACCCCCTCGTCTCTATATCCCCTTGCCCCCAATTTTGCCACGCCGAACTCGCTATATCCGCCATAACGGCCGTCGGGCGTGCTGCAGGGAGAAATCCCCCAGACCGGATATTTTTTTTCGTTCAGGGCATAATCAATATGCGCCTTGATTACGTTAGTATTATTAAGTCCTAAACTGCGCGGGGCTAATTCTTTCTCCTTTACTACCAAAACCGGCATCAAGAATTCAAACATACTCCCTCCCCAGGAGGGAACAATCTTTAACTCTTTGTAAAGATAGTAGCCCTCAAAGACATCGGTACCTAAATACTCGCGATATTCTCCCTGGGGTTTCTGTTGCTGCCAGGTCCATGCAGCGGGAAGGGTGCGAAAGATTCTGAACCAGTGGTCCTGCGGGACATCTCCTTTGCCAATGGCAATAAGCGAGGCTACCCGCGGTTCGGTGGCAATCTGTCCGTAGTGATACGGCGTAGGGCAGGGGGGTTCACGGTTCAATTCAAAACCTAAATAGAGTTTGCCTTCTGCGGGGTCGTAAAGAGAAGAAAAATCCATCTCCTCTAAAAGAAGGCTGCATTCCTGCCCCAGTTCCTCAGGAAATGCCTGACGCACAACAATCAGGCCCGCGGCAAGCCAGCCGTCGTCCACGCTGGAAATATATCGCCGGGTAATCTGCAAATTTGTCGTGGAATACCAGTTGTACCAGAGACCATTCCAGCGGGGAAGATTTCTGATTACCTTGATTGTATTCTGAAGCCGTGAGATGGCTTCCCCTTTATTGATAAAACCCAGGTCATAGGCTCCCACGATGCTTAAGAAATAAAGTCCGATATTGGTGGGGGAGGTATAGTCGCCAATACGATATTCCTTTGTCTCATCCAGGTCAATCCAGTCCACGGGCAGGTGGTTTTTCTTGCTGACGAGATTCTTGAAATAGAGCCAGCTGTCCTGAGCAACTGTCCGTAATAAAATATTATCGGGCTCCCTGATGAGCGATTTTTTATGCAGTTTTTTCTCGGTAGGAAACCCGAGGAGACTATCTTTGAGCGATTCAAAGAACAGATTGGGCGGGCCGTAGAAAGCAAGTTCATCAAGAAATACCGCTCCTTCCGTCAGGGTATCTTCAGTGGACAATACTAAGGTAAGCTCTTTTAAGCAATTGAAATCAATACCGGGAAAATCCGCAGCCATAACCGTAACCTTCTGCCAGGTATCCGGCGAAACAGGGCAGGCTTCTAAGGCAAGCCCGGCAGTATTGCCTTCTCCGTCCCGGAGGGAAATATCTATCTTCAAATCCGGCTCCTTCTTCATCCAGAAACCCACTCCCCGCGCCTGGCTGATATCGATATCGTTCAGTCCGATATGAAGGAAGACGGGGGCAGGGGGAGATATCCGATACTTAACCTTCAGGCTGTAACCTTTATTGTCGGGGGTGGAGGTATTATCGTAGGAGAAGGAAATTTCTGAGGGAGGCTTAGCCTCCTTCTTTATATCGCCGCCGATTAGATTGGGAGGACAGCCATCGTCAAAGTCATCTATGTATTTGAATATCGAGGTTGCAGGAGGAGACTCTTCTGCTTTCTGAGGTCTGGCCGCAGCAAATGAAAATATCGCCAGAAAAATGATGAGAAATAGATTAAATATTTTTTGCATCATAAAGGAAGACACGCCCGCCCTTTTGGGTAGTTTATGCTATGGTCATTGAAGCTCCACGGGCTTACACCCGTGGAATCTTTCTTTTCGCTTCGGCTCGGCACAGCGAAAACCTCGCCGAAGCGGAATTCCTCTCGCTATCCATCCCCACCCTTACAGGTGGGGAATTCCGCGAAGGCGGGTTAAACCAAAAAGGCGGGGTAAGTGAGATTATTTGCTGACTGCCACGTCATCAATGAAAATTGAGCCATCTTTTTTCGTTACCCGCCAGTCCTCAAAGACAATCACGAACTCGGTCATATTGGAGAAGTCGGTAATCCCGGCGAATTTTACAAAAGGAACCACTATCTCTTTCCAGTCATCGCCTGTTTCCGTAACATAATATTTTCCCAGCTCTCCTTTATTGTTCTTTAACTCTATCTTGAATACCCTGGTATAACCCTTGGCGGTATCCCCTTTTACTTTAAAGATAAAGTTCTTATACTTGGAAAAATCCGCGCCGTTCAGCTTCATCCAGAAGCCGTTGTAGGCAGGATTGGGGGAGTCAACGTCGTAATCTATCTTCATGGAAAAACCCAGATCCCCTACCCGCTCTATAACATTGAAACTCTCCACGCACATCTGGGTGAAATCCGCGGGGTCTTTATCCCAGGCGCCAAAGTCGCCGCCGATATTGTTGGGTTTTACCCCGCTGTCAAAATCAGCAATCACCAGCCTATCCTCTGCTGCCCCTATCCCGGCAACCACCAAAAACATTCCTACCACTAACATCGCGATGGCATACTTTCTCATCTTCTTGTCTCACCTCCTTTAATGAGCCCCCACACCAATTGCGTAATAACGACGCTATATTGCAATTGGTGTGGGGGCAAATTCAGACACACAACTTACGTTCACTTCGTTCCGTAAGTTGTGTCTTCATTTGACCTGCTTTATAAAGTAGGAAGTTTCAAAGAAAATATAACACGCTTTCAGGCTTTTGTCAAGGGTTAGGTTATTTTTTTTATAAACTGATTACAGCAGTTTAGAAAAATATTTACCCCCTGAGAGATTATCACTCTCTTTAGTAACCTATTTCTAACGGGATTTATCCCAGCACAACTCTTACCTGATG
>JBBIPY010000093.1:0-5060 GCA_037442605.1 Candidatus Omnitrophota bacterium | reverse complement strand
TAATAAAAGCATAGCTGAATATAAAATATTCAATGATAGCTCTGATTTTTCGCGACTCATAGAGGCATTGAGGTATTATCAAAGAGAGAAGAAGATATTGAGTTTTAGCCATCTTAACAGGTCTCAAAAACGGCTGGCGCGATATCTGAAGAATGAAAGAGCAATAAGCAAAGATAGAAAGCTTGTAGAAATAATTGCCTATTGCCTTATGCCTACCCATATTCATCTGATTCTCAAGCAATTGGAAGATAAAGGGATATCAACTTTTATGAGTAATATTCTTAATAGTTATTCTCGCTATTTCAATATTAAACATAGACGTAAAGGTCCGCTGTGGGAAGGAAGATTTAAAAGAATCCTGGTTGAAAGCGATGAATACTTAATTCATTTAACCCGCTATTTACATCTCAATCCTGTTACTGCACACCTCGTAGATATGCCAGAAAAATGGCTGTATTGTTCCTATAATGAATATTTATCCAATTCTTCTCTTGACAGCTGTCTTTGCAAATACGATGATGTTCTGGATATTAAACCTGCTTCATACAAGGAATTCGTAGAAGATAGAATTTCTTATCAGAGAGAATTAGCCAAAATAAAAAACCTGCTTCTTGAATAGGCTGCTCCAACCCGGAATCGCCAGTTGTACCAACCTACGAGGTTGGCAAGTGGTTGAAAATTAGAGAGATGGAGGAATTTAACTTAGTCAGTGCCTACAGGCCTTGCGGAGACCAGCCGCAGGCAATTGAGAAATTGACCCGGAATTTGTTAGACGGGAGGAATTTTCAGACCCTCTTGGGGGTTACGGGCTCGGGTAAGACATTCACCATCGCCAATGTAATTAATAACCTCAATAAACCAGCCCTGGTGATTTCCCACAACAAGACCCTCGCCGCCCAGTTGTATCGCGAGTTTCGGGAGTTTTTTCCTTATAATGCAGTAGAATATTTTGTCAGTTACTATGATTATTATCAGCCAGAGGCATATATTCCCCAGACCGACACCTACATTGAAAAGGATGCCTCCATCAATGAGGAATTAGATAAACTGCGTCTGGCTGCTACCAGTTCCCTGATGTCGCGTAACGATGTAATTATTGTTGCCTCGGTTTCCTGCATATATAACCTCGGCTCTCCTGAGGAGTACCGCGAGCTGCTACTTTTTTTAGAAAAAGATAAGATTTTTCCGCGCGAAGATATAATAAAACGCCTGGTCTGGATGCTCTACGAAAGGAATGACACAAGTCTTGTGCGCGGTAAATTCCGTGTGCGGGGGGATACCGTTGAGATATTTCCTTCCTATGAAGATACCGCGTTCAGGGTTGAACTCTTCGGAGAGGAGATTGAAAAAATCAAACAGATAAATCCTTTGACGGCGGATGTAATTACGGAATTAGATAGAATTGGGATTTATCCTGCTAAACACTTTGTTACCACCCCCGATAAAATTGAACGGGCAATTGTTTCCATTGAGGCAGAATTAAAGGAGCATCTATACGAATTGCGTGCGCGGAATAAATTACTCGAGTCATCCCGTCTCGAATCCCGCACAAAATATGATATTGAAATGCTTCGCGAAATGGGTTATTGTCACGGTATAGAGAATTACTCACGACATATTTCAGGACGTCCGCCGGGGAGCCGGCCGAGCTGTCTGATAAACTACTTTCCCCCGGATTTTTTAGTAATAATTGATGAATCGCATGTAACGATTCCTCAAATACGCGGTATGTATGAAGGAGACCGCTCTCGAAAAGAGACCCTGGTCGAATTTGGTTTCCGACTTCCTTCCTGTTTAGATAATCGTCCGCTAAGATTTGAGGAGTTTGGATCTCTGGTTAAGCAGGCAATCTTTGTTTCTGCCACCCCCGATGAATACGAAATAAACAAAAGCAATAGAATTGTAGTAGAGCAGTTAATCCGTCCCACAGGACTGCTTGACCCGGATATTATTGTTAAACCTACTCAGGGCCAGATTGATGATTTGATTGGCGAGATTCGCAGACGGGTTGAGAAAAAAGAACGCATTCTCGTTACCACATTGACTAAAAAGATGTCTGAGGACTTAACCGCTTATCTGCAGGAGATGGACCTGAAAGTAGAATTCTTGCACTCCGAAATAGAACCCTTGGAACGCGTAAAAATTTTGCGGGATTTAAGACGGGGCGATTTCGATTGTTTGGTGGGGATAAATCTCTTGCGCGAAGGATTAGACCTGCCCGAGGTTTCTCTGGTGGCAATTCTGGATGCAGATAAGGAAGGATTCCTGCGCAGTCAGGTTTCTTTGATTCAGGTTGCCGGTCGGGCTGCCCGCAATGTCAATGGCACAGTAATTATGTATGCGGATAACATTACCGGTTCCATGCAGAGGGCGATAGAGGAGACTGCTCGCCGGCGCAAGACCCAGATGGAATACAACCGCAGGAATAACGTCAGTCCCCGCTCAATTGAAAAGGCGGTGAAGGACTATATAGATATTGTTGAAGAGACCAGAGAATTCGTGCGCGGCTTAACCCATGAACCGGATGAAAGAATAGATATCGAAGCAGTAATCAGTCAGTTACAGGAAGAGATGGAACAGGCGGCAAGAAACCTGCATTTTGAACGTGCGGCGGTCATCCGGGACCAGATTAAGGAACTGAAAGCATTAGCTAAAGAAGCACAGATGGGTACAGATTTTTAGACACAAATTGCCACAAATTTTATTCGAATTGCCACGAATTAAACAACTCTATCCAACCTACGAGGTTGGTAGATTTAATTTTAACTTTCTTAACCTCAAATATTATGTTACCCAAGGTTAGTGTTGTGATTGCCGGATATAATTGTGTTAGGACAATTAGTGAGACACTCGCGGCTTGCTTAAATCAGGATTATCCAGAGAATCTGCGGGAGGTAATTTTTGTGGATGATGGCTCAACTGATAATACGAAAGATATTGTCAAAAAATTTACGGTAAAATATTTTCAACAGAATCATGAGGGCCCGGCGAGGGCAAGAAATAGAGGCTGGAGAGAGGCGGGCGGCGAAATAATTGTTTTTACGGATAGCGACTGTATCCCGGATAAAAACTGGGTATCTTCTTTAGTGGAGAATTTTAATAATGAAGGAATTGGAGCGGTAGGTGGTTCTTATGGAATAAGTAACCCAGAGAACCTGTTGGCAGGCTGTATCCACGCCGAAATCATCTGGAGGCATAAAAAGATGCCCCGTAACACAAGGGTCCTGGGTTCTTATAATTTAGCTATGCCTAAAAAAATACTGCAGGAATTAGATGGCTTTGATGAAACTTATCAGACTTCCAGTGGAGAGGATAACGACTTATGCTACCGCTTGATGAAGAAAGGCTACAGCTTAGTTTTTGAGCCCGGCGCCTTGGTCAATCACCGCCACCCGGAAAGATTGTTTCCTTACTTGAGACATCAATTCCGGCATGGCTTCTGGAGGATGAAACTGTATCGCCGACATTTCTCCATGGTTAAAGGAGACCACTACAGCGGCATATTTGATTTTTTTCCTCCTCTAATTGCCCTTTCCATCCTTTTTCTTTCACCCTTTTTGAGAATTATTTACTTAAAGAAATTAGAGCTCTGTCTAATTGCCATCCTTATTTTAAGCATAGCAATGAAAACATTGTTGATTTTTAAATTTCGTATAGGCATTAGGTCTCTTTATATGTTTGGGGTTCTATTTTTGCGGGATTTCTGTAGAGGAGTAGGAATGCTTTCGGGGATTATTCGATTTTTTATTTTGGAAAATTTTAAGAAATAAAATACGCCCATTGTCTAAAAATAAAGTTTATATCTTAGGGATATACCGTCAAAAACGGATATCAGATTATCAGGGTATCGGGGTGTAGGGTATCAGGTTATCAGAATATCAGGAACAAGGTTAGACCTGATATACAGATTTCCTGGTATCCACTACCTGATACCCTGATGTCCTGATAAACGGTTTAACAAGATAACCATTATTTAGTATGGTAGATAAAGTTCTGATTATAATTCCTGTTTATAACGAAGAGGAAACTATCTCCGAGGTGATTTGCGAGATAAAAAAACATTTATCGGAAGCAGATATCTTAGTGGTTGACGATGGTTCGTCCGATTCAAGCGCCCGATGGGCGGAAAAAGAAGCGAACTACTGTATTCGTCTGCCCTTTCATTTAGGGCTGGGAGCGGCTTTGCAGACAGGTTATCTCTTTGCCTGGGAGAGAGATTATGATTTTGTGGTGCACTTCGATGCCGATGGTCAACATATTGCCAGCGAAATCGAAAAGATTATTCAACCAGTAAAAAAGGGCGAATGTGACATTGCTATAGGGTCGAGATTTGCAGATAGAAACAATGTTGAATATAATATGCCTTTTTCAAGACGTCTCGCTAGTAGCTTAATCAGTGGTTCATTTTATTTACTGGTGCATAGACCCATAAAAGACCCTACCTCGGGTTTCCGGGCAATGAATAAAAAGGTGCTTTCACTTTTCTCCCAATATTACCCCTCTGATTATCCTGAGGTAGAAGAGTTGCTGCTTTTGGCAAATAATAATCTGAAGATAAAAGAAATTCCCATAAAGATGCGTTCGCGTCTCAAGGGAAAGTCAAGTCTGACCCTGAGAAAATCGATTTTCTATATGTTTAAGGTAGTTCTGGTCTTATTGCTTGATTCATTCTGGGTTATAAAATTGAGTAAATTGAGGCGAGTAAACCAAAAATGAAAATTGTTCTCATTCAGCCTCCCATATCTGGTAGTCCTGAATCAATTACGGAAAGCGTTGTCGAGCCCTTGGGTTTAGCCTACATTGCGAGTGTTTTAGAAAAGGAAGGCTATTCTGTAAAAATATTAGATTGCCATGCTGAGGGAATAGATGAATTGCGCAATTTGGGAAAGGGAATTTATAGAAGAGGTATAAGCGAAGCAAAGATAAAAGAATACCTCTATAGAGTAAAGCCAGATATTGTAGGAATATCCTGTATGTTTTCAACCTATTATTATGACAGTATTCGACATTACTGTCCAAATTAGCAAAATGCAAGTTCCAACTGTAACTCCTTTGGAGGC
>JBBIPY010000092.1:0-5094 GCA_037442605.1 Candidatus Omnitrophota bacterium | reverse complement strand
GGAAAACCGGCCATCGTCAAATTTTATCTCTGCTGAAAGTAAAGGAGATAAAATTTGAAAGCGATGAAAAAAAAGAGAATTCGGAATAATAACTCGATTTGTTATTAATTTTAATTTTTGTGACTGAAAGGAGCAAAAATTATGGCGAAAGGAACAGCATCGGGACGTAATAACCGGGATAGCCCGGGGCAGAGACTGGGTGTTAAACATTATGGAGGAGAGCGCGTATCCGCAGGGACAATTCTCGTCAGACAAAAGGGCACGGCATATAAACCCGGAATCAATGTCGGCCTGGCTAAAGATTTTACATTGTTTGCCAAAAAAGATGGGGTGGTAAAATTCCCCAAACCCCGCCTCGTCTGTATCACCTGATTATATTGATTTAGTTTTGATTATGCAGATTTTTTTTGGGGGGAGGGGGGGTAATCTGTGTAATCTCTTTAAGGAATCTGTGTAATCATAATAATGAAGCCGATATTTATTGACTGCGTAGAAATAGAGGTTAAGGCAGGAAATGGGGGTAACGGATGCCGGAGTTTCTATCGGCGCCGGGGTATACGTTTCCCCAGAGCCGACGGCGGTGATGGCGGAAAAGGGGGAGACGTAGTTTTAATTGCCGACGGGAATATCCATACCCTTTTGGATTTGCAGTATCGCAAACACTTTGTGGCAGAAAACGGCGGTCACGGCGAAGGCAATCATAAAAAAGGCGAAAATGCCCCCGACTGCCTCATCAGGGTGCCTGCCGGAACACTGGTTAAAGACCGGGATGCAGGCAGGGTCTTGAGAGATTTAGCCAGGACAAGAGAGCGGGTAATTGTTGTTCGCGGCGGCGAGGGCGGGAAGGGAAATAAGCCCCGCCGCGATGCCACAAAGGGCAAGCCCGGCGAAGAGAAAAGGTTGCTTCTCGAGCTGAAGTTAGTTGCCGATGTGGCGCTGGTCGGTTATCCCAATGCGGGAAAATCCACTTTATTGAATCGCATATCGCGGGCGAGATCGAAGGTAGCCGATTATCCCTTTACAACCAGGGTTCCTGTTCTCGGCCGGGTAGAGACGGAGGACAGGGAAATGCTCTTTACGGTTGCCGATATGCCGGGCCTGATTGAAGGGGCGCATAAAGGAAAAGGTCTGGGCCTTGAATTTTTAAGGCATATTGAGAGAACAAAGATATTAGTGCATCTCGTTGACATCTCTCAGCCTCAGGGTCGCGATGCCTACAGCGATTATCTTAATCTGAATAAAGAACTATTCTTGTATAATCCTGGGCTCAAAGAAAAATTTCAAATTGTGGCAGCAAACAAAATAGACCTTTCGGGTTCTTCTGAAAATCTGAAGAAATTCTCGGAGAAATTAAAGAGCAAGGTTTACCCCATTTCTGCTCTAAGGGGTGAAGGGATAGAGGATTTATTAGAGGCGATTGGCAACGCCCTCGCTTAATTCGTGCCTAAAGATGCGCAAGAAAATAGTCTCGAAAGTTAAAACGGTAGTGGTGAAGGTCGGCACGAGCGTGCTGACCGAGAAGGCGGTTATTGAGCCCGGCAGGATAGAAAAGATAGCTAACGAGGTAATCTATCTGCTGAAAAACGATATCAAGGTTTGCCTGGTTTCTTCCGGTGCGATAGGCTGCGGGATGTCTATGCTGGGGTTGAAGGCGCGCCCCAGGAGTTTACCCCAGTTGCAGGCAACTGCCGCGGTGGGACAGCGCAGATTGATGGATTTTTATGCCGATGCCTTTCAGAAATACAACCGGGTTGTGGCTCAGATATTGCTTACCCAGGAAGATCTGAAAGACAGAAAGCGCTATCTGAACGCCAGAAACACTATCGCCAGCCTCTGGGAGAAAGATATTACCCCCATCGTTAATGAAAACGATACCGTAGCGGTTGATGAGATAAAATTCGGAGACAACGACCGGCTTTCGGCTCTGGTCTGCAGTCTGCTTAATGCCGGACTCCTGATTCTGCTAACCGACATTGACGGTTTCTACGTGCAGGGAAAATTGCTGAATACGGTGGATGAAGTTTGCGCGTCTTTAGAAAAATGGGCCTGCGGAACTGACAACAAGGAAATCTGTGTTGGAGGGATGTCCACTAAATTAGAGGCAGCCAAGATTGTTGGCCGTGCCGGGATACCCTGTATAATTGCCAATGGTAACTCGGAAGGGATATTAGAAAAGATTATGCACGGTGATGAGGTGGGGACATTGTTTTTACCCCCTGAGAAAAGACTTGCGGCGCGTAAACACTGGATGCTTTTTAATCTAAAACCCAAAGGAAAAATTTATCTGGATAAGGGGGCAATTGAGGCCCTCGTTAAAGGCGGAAAAAGTCTCTTAGCCGCGGGAATCGTCTCAATAGAAGGAAGTTTTTCCGAGGCGGATTTAGTATGCATCCTGGACAGGGAGACAAAAAAAGAAATCGGATACGGCATTACGAATTACTCCGCCGAGGAGTTAGGTAAAATTAAGGGAGTGAAGACGCAGGACATCGCCGGCGTCCTGGGGTATAAATATTACGATGAGATAATTCATCGGGATAATCTGGCCCTGCTATAGAAACATAGAGTTGCAAAAAGCTTAAGTTTACATTTGAGTCACGGACTGAAATGTAAACTTAGGGGGGATATTATGTCTATACGAGAGGAAATTCTGAAGATGGCGCAGGAATCTAAAGCTGCCACCCGGCAACTCGCGCTATTATCCTCCAATGTTAAGAATAGAGTCCTGGAGAAGATGGCCCGGGCTTTAAGGGAAAACCTCGGTTATATCCTGACGCATAATCGTAAGGACCTAAAAAGAGCCAGGGAGAAGGGGCTTTCCTCTTCCTTTGTTGACCGGCTCACCTTAAATGAAAAGAGAGTCAAGGAGATGGCAAGGTCCTTAGAGGAGATTGCCGGTCTTCCCGACCACGTAGGAGAGATTATCAAAATGTGGAAGCGGCCGAACGGATTGATTATTGCCAAGATGCGCGTTCCTATAGGAGTAATCGGGATTATTTATGAGTCCCGTCCCAATGTTACCTCCGACTGTATCGGCTTATGCTTGAAATCAGGCAACAGCGTAATTTTGCGGGGCGGAAGCGAAGCGATTAATTCTAATCTGGAAATTTTTCGCATTCTGCGGAAGATTTCCGCTAAATTCGGCGTCCCCGTGGGAGCACTCCAGATGATTCCTACCGCAGACAGGAAGGCAGTGGACATCCTCTTGGGATTAAATAGATATATTGATTTGATTATCCCGCGCGGAGGAGAAGGGTTGATCAGGGAAGTTGCCGCTAAATCCAAGATCCCCGTGATAAAACATTACAAAGGAGTCTGTCATATCTTTGTTGATGCATCGGCGGACCTGGAGACGGCAGTCAGGGTCTGCCTCAATGCCAAGGTTCAGCGTCCTGCCACCTGCAATGCAATGGAGACGATGCTTGTCCATGCAAAAATTGCCAAAAATTTTCTACCGAGAATTTTCTTTGAATTCAAAAGAGCAGGGGTAAAAATAAAGGGTTGTCCCCGGACAAAAAAAATTTTAAAGGATATAAAATTAGCCGGAGAGAAAGATTTTTATACCGAATGGTTAGATTTAATTTTATCGGTAAAGATAGTCAATGATATAGATGAGGCAATCACGCATATTGCTAAATATGGGACGCAGCACTCCGATGCCATTGTTACCGAAGACGACAAGAATGCCTTGAGATTTTTAAGGGAGGTTGACTCTGCGGCCGTTTATGTCAATGCCTCTACGCGTTTTACCGACGGATATCAGTTTGGCTTGGGCGCCGAGATGGGTATATCCACCGATAAACTCCACTGCCGTGGTCCTATGGCACTTGAGGAACTAGCTTCTTATAAATATATTGTATTTGGAAGTGGACAGATTAGAACCTAAGGTTAAAAAAGTTAAGGATGTTAAGCAGGTTAAGAAGGTTGCGGATTTAGAAAGTTATTCTATGCAAGCATATGAAAGATTAAAGTTTTATCAAGATATTTGCAATATTCGCCGCTTTGTTCAGAGAGTTACAAAAAGACTTGAGAAATCTCATTTGCGTTTAGTATCTCATATGAGGGATTCAGCTCGTTCTGCTAAACAGAACATTCGCGAAGGTTATCGTCGCGGCAGTGCGGCTGAGTTTGCACACAGTATAAAAATTAGTCAAGGTTCCTTGGAGGAATTAAGTGGCGATATGGAGGATTGATTAGAAGATGGTTTGGTTTCTGAAGAGGAATATAAATATTTCTTAGATTTATATAGAAGCGCAACTTATTTATCTACTCAATATCTTAGATCGCTTTATAAATTGGAACATCAGGGTAAATGGCGTTCACCGGCAACGTAAATATTGGTAACATTTTTAACCTTCTTAACCTTTTTAACATTTTTAACTCTTCATAATGAAGATTGGCATTCTGGGCGGCACTTTTAATCCCGTACATATAGGACACCTGATTCTGGCAGAAGAGGCGCGAGTTCATCTCAAATTGGATAAGGTTATTTTTGTTCCCTGCTATCTGCCCCCCCACAAGAGTTCTAAAGGAGTAATCGCCGCCCCGCATCGGCTCAATATGCTCGAACGGGCAGTTGCCGCGCATCCTGATTTTTACGTTTCTGATATTGAGACGAAGGCAAAAGTTAAGTCTTATACATTTTCTACTCTGGAGAAATTGAGAGAGGTTTATGCTTATCCGGTTAAGCTGTTTCTTATAGTTGGCTCCGACGCCCTGGAGGAATTACCGCACTGGAAGAATTTTGGGCGTATTGCGAGATTGGCAGAGGTGGTTGTTGCGGAAAGGCCGGAGTTTCCTGTAAAAAGAAGACCCTCCTGGGCGCGGATTATTCAGGTAACCCGGGTAGGCATCTCTTCTTCGGATGTGCGGGATAGGATAAAAAAGGGATTGCCCATCCGCTATCTGGTTCCGGAGAAAGTGGAGTCCTACATCGTCAAAAATCGCCTTTATGCGAAATAATGCGGATTCAGCGAGAACTAATTAGTTAATACTGAAAAACCTTCGCTTAGCACAAATTGCCACGAATCTATTCGTGGTCATTCGGTATTTCATTCGTGAATTTGTGTTAAATGTAAAGTTACTTATTTCGTTTGT
>JBBIPY010000091.1:0-5099 GCA_037442605.1 Candidatus Omnitrophota bacterium | reverse complement strand
AAGAAGAGAGAAAAATCGTAGAAAATTTCCGCAAGGAGCATTAAAAATGGTTGGTTGGAGGAGCTTAATCGATAAAAGCCTGCTAGATCTTGCAGCGGGAGATGATTTCTGCAGAACGAGGCCATTTCAGTCATGGCAAGAAGTAAAAGATTCATTAAATAAATTTGGGGGGACGTATTCGGGGACGGTTCCCGTGGCCATCCCCGTGGCCATCCCAGACCCGTCCCCTTAGCCATAAAATGCCCAGTCCAGATTTCCGGGCCTGCCTACATTTGACTCCGACAGGTAAAATTTTGTGCTGGAAGAAGGCCGAGATCTTTTTCTCGCTGTAATGGACGAAAAAAAGAACAAGTTAGAAAGTCAGAAATTCTTACTTGACATACTTTGTTATTTGTGCTATGCTTTATATGGAGGTGATAAAATGACTATTACAAAACTGAAAACAAAAAACCAGCTGACTATTCCGCAAAAAATAGTAGAAAGATTGCACCTGAGATTAAATGAATTGTTTGCCGTGGATGTGGAGGGCAATTACATAAAACTTACTCCGGTTAAATTGGAACCCCGTTACAGTGCTCAGGAATTAAATACGATTGAGCGTATTGTTGAGCAGGAAAAGGCTAAGGCAAAGACATTTAAGCCAGGTAAGAAATTCTCAAGGTATGTTAAAAAAATAACTAAATGAAGAGAATAATCGTTTTGCCTTCTTTTGAGCGCTCAGTTAAGAAGTTGACTTCTCAAGACCTTCGCCGTCATTCAGATTGCCATAGGCATAATTATGATTGTATTCAACAGGCGTATTTTTTTCTAAAAGGTCTCCTCGGGGAACGTCCCCGAATAATTTTATGCTTGCATAACCGGATAATTTAGTAGTAGAATTAGCTGGGAATTCCGGGGGCAGAACTCCGGGAGTCAGTCATTAAGTTGGCCTGACACATATTATACAAGGAGGTGGTGCCATGGTAAGATTTCAGAAAAGCATTTCTGGTATGGTTTTATTATGCGTTCTTTTTTTGTCTTTTATAGATGTTTCTCTCTTTGCCTCGGATAGAGAAGAGAAAAAGAAGAAGGAATTAGATGAACTACAGAAAAGATTTTCCTGGTGGCCTACCGATGCCCGGCCTGCTCCGGTGAAAGACGCGAAACGCAGCGGTTACTGGTGGTGGCCGGAGGTGCCCGGCAAGATCAGCCCCTGGGGAAACAGAGGATATATTTATGTCTATAAGATTATCTTTGATTATAAGGCAGAGGAACTTCCTTCGCCCCAGCCCGAAGAGCTGCGTCCTTCCCTGGTGATTAGAAAGATAATCAGAAATGTAAAAATATATTTTGACTTCGATAAATCAGGAATAAGAACCGACGCGCTTCCCATTCTGGAAGGAGCAGTCAAGGCCTTGAATAAAAATCCACAGGCAGATATCCTGATTACCGGCAATTGCGATACCCGCGGTCCGGAATCCTATAACTTAAAGTTAGGCAGACAGCGCGCCGAGGCGGTAAGGAAATTTATGGTGGATAAAGGGATAGCGGAGAACCGCATCCGGATTGTCAGCCGGGGGAAACTGGATGCGGTTGCGCCCATAACCGACCTGGTGGGAATGCAGAAAGACCGCAATGCCCAGTTTATGGTGGTGGAGGTCGAGGAGATAATGATTCCCTATCCGGCTGAACCTGCGCCTACAGTTGAGACAGGGAAAGAAAAAATCATTGAGGAGAAAGTAGAGAAGGTTGAAAGCGCGGTTAAGGTTTCTACCCGTACCTATACGATTATGAAAGGGGATACCCTCTGGCAGATAGCGGAGAAGGAATTGGGCAGCGGGCACCGCTGGAAATATCTTTACGAATTGAACAAAGACAAAATCAAAAATCCCAGCAAATTAGAACCAGGATTGAAGATTATCATACCCGTTGAGTAGCATTCAGGAGAAAGGAATTCCATTTTTCTCTCAATAATGAAAATAGAGAATCTGGAATTGCAGAGGCTCAATAAGGTTCTGATGGGTGTATTTCTTCTGCTGCTGGGCTGGTTATTGCTGGATATCTTATTAAGCCTGGGTAAACCGGGAGTGATGGTTCTGGGTCCGGAAGAAAGAATTGAGACAGGCGTAAGCGATGAGCTCAAGCCGTTGGCCGATTTCAACCAGTATTCCCGCGAGATAAAGAAGCGTCAACTCTTTAAAGGAACGCTGGCCCAAGACAGGGTTACGCTTCCTGATTCCTCCGTCCCGGATGCAACCCGCATACTGCCCTCCGACTTCCATCTTGTAGGTATTGCCGCCGGGGTAAATCCCCAGGCAATCGTCCAGAATAAGAAAACAAATCAGACCTATTTTCTATATCGGGGACAGAGTCAGGACAATCTGAAAGCGGAGGATATCTCGGGCAATAAAGTAATACTGAATTACGCAGGAGAGACATTTGAGTTATTTCTTTAAAAGATATAATCCGGGAGAAAAGATGAAAAGAATATTCTTATTCCTGTTGATTTTTTCTTCCCTGACCTCTCTCTCTTATCCCGAACGCCGTTCCGAACTCAGCGAGGTGGCAGGCAAGAAGATTTCTTTGGACATCAAGGGTATGGATATCATTGATGTGCTGAAACTTTTCTCCATGCAGTCGGGGCTGAATATTGTGGCAGGCAAGAATGTGCGGGGAACGGTGACGATATTTTTAAAGGACGTGGATGTGGCGAATGCCTTTGAAATACTTATGGCGGCAAACGAACTTGCCTACGAAAAAGAAGGCACTATCATCAATGTGATGACAGAACGCGACTATGAGGTGATGTATGGGAGAAAGTTCAGCGACCGCACCCAGATAAAGGTGGTGCATCTGAAATATGCGGCGGCCGGAGATGTGGCCAAGGCGCTCAATGAAATTAAAAGCAGGATAGGCAAGGTCGTGGCGGATGAACGTTCCAATACCATAGTGATGTTAGACAACTCCGCCTCCATCGCTCAGATGGTGGGGGCTATTGAACGGATGGATACGCTGATAAAGACGGAGGTGTTTGCCTTCAATTACGCGAAAGTAAAGGATATCGAGCCGCGGATTGCCGAATTGGTGACCAAGGGGACCGGCCAGGCAAAGATTGATGAGCGGACGAATAAGATAATTGTTACCGATACAGCCCAGAAGATAGAGGAGATAAAAAAAATTATTTCGGCTCTGGATGCCCGGACCAAACAGGTTTTGATTGAGGCAAAGATTATTGAGGTAACCTTAAGTGATGAATACAAGATGGGTGTGGACTGGAAGGCGCTTTTAGGAAAGGAATTTGGAATTCAATTCACTGAGGGGATGGTCGGACCATTTGCTATAGGGAAAGCAGCCCCGGATAAATTAGGTTTAAGTAAAGGAGGAGAATATACAGGATTCATAAAATTATTGAATACGATAGGCAAAACCGATGTCTTGTCTACGCCCCGCGTTACTGCTGTTGACAGCCAGGAAGCAAAAATATTAGTGGGAGAAAAAAGGCCTTTTTTAACCACCTCGAGCAGTGTTGGGTCAGGGGGCGCTGTTACATATGTGGATCAGGTAACTTTTCTTGACGTAGGAGTTAAACTTAATGTTACACCGGCTATAAATGAAGAGGACTTTATTACAATGAAGATAAAGACTGAAGTAAGCGAGGCGAAGGATAAGGAGTTAATCGGGACCGATGGTAAACTGAGAATAGTTCCTCTGGTTACCTCTTCTGAGGCAGAGACTAGCATAATGGTTAAGGATGGGGCAACCGTGGTTCTGGCGGGTTTGATGAAGGATAAACAAGTCAAGAGTCGAACCAAGGTTCCTGTTTTAGGAGACCTGCCCTTCTTTGGAATGTTTTTCCGCACAAAAGAAGACAAGTTGGATAAAAGCGAACTGGTTATTCTCCTTACACCCCATATCGTTACAGGAGAAGAGGGCGCTCCCTCAGCTTTAGCAAGAGGACCGGTAATAAAAGAACAGCCTGTGCCGGAGGAGCCCTCCGTGCGGGAAAGATTAGGTGAGGTATTCTTTCCTGCGAGAAGGGAGGATGTTTCCAAGCAGTATGCGGTAAAAGAGGCGGCAAAGACCTTAGAGAGAATCGAAAAGGCCGACGCCTTTAATGAATATTATTTAACCTTGAGCGACCGCCTGCTGCAATATGTGGCGCAGAATTATATCGGGGTAGGCGTTAAAGGAGATGTCCAGGTATTTTTTACCCTGAAGTCCGACGGGACCCTCGACGGAGAACCGGTAGTAGTGGGAGAGGTGGACCCCTATTTAAAGAACCTGGCAGTTCAGTGCGTAAAGTCCGCAGGCCCTTACCCCCGTTTTCCTCCCGGACTGGTTGACCCCCGGCATACCTTCAATATCCTGCTTTCCTTCAGCGGATAAAAAGTTTTCTTTCAGAAAAATCCTTACCTTAATTTTTTTTCTTGACAGTGAGGAGGTAATAATGTATACTTTATTATGTTGATAGACTTACTAATATTAAGTAGATGCTAAGAAAATGAGAATTTCAGCTGAGAGTGAATATGCGTGTAGGGCGCTTTTAGAATTAGCCTTAAACTGGCCGAGCAGGAATTTAGTGCAGGTATCTGCGATAGCTAAAAGACAAGATATTCCAATTAAGTATCTTGAGCAAATCCTAATTCAGCTAAAAAGCGCAAGGTTGGTAGAGAGCGTGAGAGGTAAGCAGGGAGGTTATAGATTAGCTAAGGCGCCTGGCCAAATAAGCATAGGCGAGGCGATGCGCACGATTAAAGGTCCTCTTCTGCAATTGGCTGATACTGCGACTCAGAAAAAATCAGTATTTACCGCTATTTGGAAGGAGGTAGAGGGTTCTATAGTTAAGGTATTGGATGAAGTCAGTTTTGAAGATATAGCAAATAAGGCTAAGAGTATGGAAGGCACTATGATTTACCAGATTTAACCCGCCTTCGCGGAATTCCCCACCTGTAAGGGTGGGGATGGATAGCGAGAGGAATTCCGCTTCGGCGAGGTTTTCGCTGTGCCGAGCCGAAGCGAAAAGAAAGATTCCACGGGTGTAAGCCCGTGGAGCTTCAATTTTTTTTGTTTACCCCGAACCACAGAAAGCCACGGCTGTAAAGCCGTGGATGAATGCATAT
>JBBIPY010000090.1:0-5103 GCA_037442605.1 Candidatus Omnitrophota bacterium | reverse complement strand
TTATGTTCGCTTGCGCTCCATAAGTTGTGGCTTTATTCAAATTATAACACGCTGAGTAAAGCCTGTCAACACATTCGAATACCCCGAATACCCCGATGGTCCCGACGATTCGTCGGGATTTCCCATATTTGACCTACTCTTGGGGTATCCTCAGTGTTGACACTGAGGGCGACCCCGATAAAATAATCGGGGTCGCCGAATGTGTCAAAAAATAAAAAGGGCCGAGCGAAGCTTTTCATCTCGACCCTGCCCTTTTCGTCATCCGCCTGCCAGGAGGAACGGATAAGACCTGGCAGGCTCCGAGGGAGAGGATGACTTTATTGCTCCTCTGCTGCGCTATCTTCCCTGATAATCTCTCCGATTATTCTATATTCTTTCCAGCATTTATCTATCACTAATTCGAGGTGCTCAGGCGTCCCGGGCTCTAAAATGATTTCTTTTTCTATGGCCAGTCCGTCTTTTATCTCTCCGATAAATGTCCTGAGGGGCTCCTTAAGCGCCTCTCTAAGAAAGTCCTCGAGCGGGGCGTCGCTTACATTAATCGCGTAATCCCCGCCTTTAATCTCAACTGTCCCGAGAAATTCACCCTTATTATAGGTCTCTTTGTCCAGCCTGTAGAATTCAGCCTTCATCTCGCCTCCTTCGCTGTCATCTTTCCCGAATCCGCTCAGCGGAGCCGCAAATACAACCGTCATTATAATAGCACAAAATATCCTCGCCCCCCAGAATATTTTCTCCTTACTCATTTCCTCCTCCTCTCTTATTATTCAACGACTTCCCATCTAATAGGGCCCATTATATCAGGCAATCCGTCTTTTGTAAAACGAACTTCTGCGCGCATCAATCTGTTGTTTTCAGTCTTATAGATATAGGTCATATCTGTCCCGTTTACCGTATGCCTAAAGAGGCCGGCTAAAAACTTCACCTTCTCTTTTATTACAGAAGAAACCTCCCCTCCGGGGAGGGTAATGGGAGTAGAAAGCCCGGCACTGGTGCGATACATCGCCAATTCAATCAAAGAAAGCGAATCCGTCAAATAACGGGTGGAACCATATGCCCAGTCTTCCATAATTATCTCCTGGGGATTAGGCTTGTTCCGGTAAAACTTGATTCGGTCATCCGCAAAGTCGTTTAAATTTGCCAGGACCTTCTGAATATCGGACTCGCCATGCCAGAAAATCTCCGCCAGTTTCTGTATGTCTGCCTCTTGAAGCCCGGTTCTGTAGACCACGTGCATAAGTTCGTGAGTCAATACCGACTCAAGGCTATCGGTATATCTGTGCTCAATTGCCTTGCTGAAGAAAATATAAATATGGTCTTCTTCTATCTGCGGCTCTTCCACATAGGTTGCCCCCGCTATGCCGCCTCCCGCGTAGGGAAGTATGTCGGAATAAAGTTTGATGGTTTTACCCTTCAGACCGTCTATAAACTGCTGAGGGAGGGATTTCAATGTTCGATATACTGCTTCTATATCTGCCTGAGGAATGCCGCTTGAATAGATTATCGACTGAGGCTCAAAACCCGGCGGCCGCTCAAAGCCGTAATTTTCCTTTAATGCCTGATAAGACAAATCTATTCCTCTCAGGTCTCCGCTTACTAGCTTAATTCCGAACTCGCGAAAAATTCTCTCCAGGGTTATCGGACCTTCCTCGGGAGGTTCTATTTTAAACTTCGCCGCTGCCGACCAGGGGCTGACCAGGTCTCCTTTTAGCGCCTTCACCTTCACCGTATATTCTTTTCCCGGCGCAAGGCCCTCTCTTGTCTTCTCAAGTTCTATCCTCGTTATCGCTGCGCTATCCACCCGATAGTTTCTCGAGAAACCCTCGCCCTCAACCGATACCTCATAACCCGTGGCATCCCCTACCTTATCCCAGGCTATACCTATTTTATCTCCTGTTACCGTGGTCTTTAAACCAACGGGGGCGAGGGGCGGCTGAGGAGGAATGCCCGCCGAGTCCTCTAATCCTTCAATAATCGCCTTTAAAATAGGTCTAAGCGCATCTTCCTCGGATAGACCCGCAAAAATCCTTTTAAGTTCCCCAACCCCTTCAGCGGGATGTTGCCTGACTATCGAAATGATGCCCTCTTTAATTTTTTCAAGGTATGCCTCTTTTTCCTTAAAGTCCGCTAAAAGGCGGGTAAGGAAAGGCAGCGCCCTGACATCTTTTAACTCGCCTAATTTGGCTATATTCGACAGCAATTTTTCTTCATCATTCTCTTCTATAGCATCGACTAAATCCACTGCTGTGGAGACGAGTTGCTTTAAAGCGGGATCTTCAATTCTTTCCACCAAACTCTTAAGCGCTTTGTTCAGATTCGCTCTGGAATCTCTGCCCGATGTTACCAGCTGTCGCAAAATCGGCTCAACCGCCTCCGCCTTGCCTAATTCTGCCAGTCCCAAAGCGGCGCAGGAACGAATAAATTCCGAGGGGTCGTTCTCCAACGTATGCAGAAGTGTCTTTACCACCGCTTCGTTATCGCCAATTTTTACCAATCCGTTAATCACGCACTCGCGGGCCAATTCGCTGTAATTATCCGGCTGAGAGAGAACCTTAACAAAGAACTCCTGGGCTAATTCTTTATTCATTCTGATGAAATACTCCACCGCCTTCTTTTTTAATCCTACAAATCTCTCATGAAGCCAATTCTCGGTCAGAACATGTTTAAACAAGGGAATGGCTTTTTCTGAGCCGATTTTATCGAGCACATCCAGAATATCCCCGCGCGTGGCAAATAATGTATCGGGATTCTTGAATAAAGCAATGAGCGGCTCTACCACCTGTTCTCCCATTGAAATCAACACTTGCGTAATCGCCGCACCCAGTTTCATCAGGTCTTCGTCCATAATAAAAAAGAACGACATTTTCTGCAGTATCTCCGCGCCAGTCGGCACGGGAAACAACCTGTGATACTCCTGCCAGACCTTAAGCAAGGCCTGAATTGCTTTTTCTCCGCCTATTTCCCCCAATCTTTTAGCGGCGGCTATTCTTTTTTCCAAAGAAAGGTCTTTATTATTCAATTGTTCAATAAGTTTATCTACCTCCTGCTGCGGGCTGATGAGTTCTGACCAGGCTTGATTTAAAATTGCTTTGGCCGAATCAGAACATTCAATCCCATCAATTAATTTTTTGCCTTCCTCTTCTCCTAAAACATTCTTTAGGGAAGTTAGGGCTGCCTTGAGCTCGGCTTCTTTATCCACGCCTTGTTCAGCATAATCTGCCAAGGTATTCTTGAGCATTGCCTGTCCTTTTTCGTAACCAAGCATCACTTCTACAATCCGGTCTATTCGCTCCCGAGCCTCTTCAATCTTGGGAAGCCATGCCCTTATCGTTGCAGTAAGAAATCTATTCAGAAGATTGGTCAGATTGTTAGAAACCACCTCCTGCTCTGATTTACCTATCTCTTTCAAGATATTCCTTCCGTATTCTGTATCAAGCAGCCTATTTATGCATATGTTTATTGCCCGGGCAACGGGGTCCCATTCGCTTTCTTCTGCAATCTGGTAATCCGGGTCATTCAGGTAGTCAAAAAGTATCCTGCCTGTCAATTTGTCTATCTCTTGTTTCAATTTCTGGTCGGCATTTTTATCTATCTTGCCCAATATATCCAGCCCGGTATGGGATTTCAGGAGCCGGTCCATAATTTCCTTTTTCTTATCCTCCGATAACTGCTCGTTCATTATAAGTTTAGGCAAGGTTTCCACAAGGCCCTTTTCTACCTTAGACGCAAGTTCATGGGAATAGTTCTTCGTCAACCAATCCATAAGTTTTATTGCCGCCTCCAACTGCTTATTGGGGTCAGAGTCATTTAAATCCTTAAGCCAGTCCTCCACTTCATTGACGGCTCCGGGCTCCTCAATTATGGTTCCGTCTGTTTTTATAATAAGTTTTTTATTATTCTTTTTGTCCTCGATAATCAAATCATTACTGTCATCGCTGGCTAAGGAAATCACAAATTCGGAATCCTCTTCATTATCTGAACCATATATCTTTATGGTTGTCTGCGTCCTCTGCCAGGCATTAAGCACGCCTTCGGCTGGCTGGATTGGCGAGTGTTTAAAAACAAAGCCCGCGATCTCTTTTCCCTGTTCATCCACAAAAAGGTACTCCCAGAGCAGGGCTCCGTTTTCGCTAAAGCCGATTCTAAACTTTACCTGGCTGCTGTTACTTAAGAGTTCCTCCAATTGCGGGATTAATTCCTTTAATTTATCGGAAAGCGCCTGCCTTTGCGCCTCGGTTTCCCCGCTGGAAAGCATCGACAGAATAAAGTTCATTGCCTCGCCAGGGTCATTTACAATCCAGGGAAGCCAATTGATATTTTCCTGAACCTGCGCCGGAGAAGATATCTCCTGAAAGGTTTCCGGCGGCGGTAAGAAGGAATTCTGCACGGAAGATATATCTTCCGCCATACATTTTGTTCCGGGGGGACACTTTAGATTGAAATAAGAATCGATATTGTAACCTCCTCCGCCTATTGGCGCCAATGTAAGACTAAAACCCGGCTTACTAAACAAACATAACCCGGCAAAAACTACTAAAGAAACCATACCTTGCGTCAATTTTTTTAGATTTGTGCGATACATTTTTTTACCCCCCTTTCTATTTTTTGCAGGTTTTCTGCCTCTATTAGAGATAACACCGGGGAGGCAATTTTATTACAGGTAATTTAGTTACTGCTGAAAAACCCTTTCTGAACGCAGATTTATCGTCGGAAGCATCTGCGGACCACCGGCGTGTTCTGCGTTAAAAGATACTTTTTCAGTGAGAACTAATTCAATAAAAGTATTTAATTAGCGGAAATTGGCTTTGCCGTAGACCCAGCGGTAACTGATTAGGAAGGGAAATCAATTCTACTAAGCGGTTTCTTGCTTCTGCTACCTCTAAACTCAGTAAATTAAGAAGGACTGTCCTTTGTCCTTAAAGGAGGATAGAACCCTAAAAACAAAAACCCCCGATTTTTGGTCGGGGGTTGTTGGTGAATTCGGTTGTTAAAACGATTTTCGGGATATCCTTAGTTCTTAATTTCTTTAGGTCTTCTTAAATTATCACAATCTTAACCCGGGGTAGAAATCCTTCCCAGCCCCTCTTTTGCCTCAGCTACCTC
>JBBIPY010000089.1:0-5211 GCA_037442605.1 Candidatus Omnitrophota bacterium | reverse complement strand
TACAATCGCATTTTCGGGTAAAGGTGGAACGGGAAAGACAACCCTGGCTGCCCTGGCAATAAAATATCTGGCAGATAAGAAAATTTCCCCTATATTGGCGGTGGACGCCGACCCCAATGCCAATTTGAATATGGCTTTGGGGATGGATTTTTCTGAAACCATTGCAGATGTACGGGAGGAGATACCCGACAAAAAAGTTCCTGAGGGTATTGCCAAGAACGATTTTATCTCTCGCCGTATGGATGAGATACTGGTTGAAGGCGAAGATATAGATTTGTTGGTCATGGGCAGACCCGAGGGGCCGGGTTGTTATTGCGCGGTGAATCATCTCCTGCGCGATTATCTAAATCGGCTTTCCAGACAATATAAGGCAGTGGTTATGGATAGCGAAGCGGGAATGGAACACTTAAGCCGCAGGACGACCGATGATTTGGATGCACTCTTTATCGTCGCCAATCCTGACCGCGTATCCGTTCAGGCTGCTTCTCGTATCCAGGGGATTTCACAGAGATTAAAATTGAGAATCAAACATACCTATTTTGTTCTAAACCGTGTGCATTCAGGAATCCCGGAAGGGATAAAGGAGATAGTCAATAAAGAACGTTTTAACCTCATCGGTATTGTTCCGGAAGACAGTCAGTTGAGCAGCCTGGCGGGAGAAGGCAGGGCTATTTTTCCCTTATCCGACAGTCCTGCCAGACGGGCAATGAATGCGATTCTGGAAAAAATAATCTGACCGGATGCCCTGTTTTATGCGGATAGTGCCTAGGGGCGGCGAATTTTGTAGAGAAATCCGAATAACTGTGCTAAAATAGTTCTCTACTGAAAAAAGTATATTTTAACGCAGATTCTCGCGGATGTCCGCCGCAGAGATCAACTGCGTTTATCTGCAGGTATTTTAACAAAAAATGATACGCATTGATTTTTCTTTAGCAGTTGCGCTATATTTATTATTGACCCTGGTTCTGATAGCCTGTGCCTGGCTTGTCTTTGAACACCGGCTTAAAGCCAGAGGCAGTTTTAGCCTCTGGCACAAGAAAAATGTCTGGCAGTGTTCGGTTTGCACCTATACTTATTTAGATAAAGAGGCGGAGTTATCGGTGTGTCCGCGTTGCAAAAGTTACAACAAGAAAGAAGGAACATCAGAAGGGGGTGAGGAGAGATGATTACCGAGATAGGTATTACGGCAGGCGATATCTGGCATTATCTGGACGAGCACGGTTCTACCACTCTTTCTGTCCTTGTTTCAGGGATTGATAAACCGCGAGATTTGCTTCTGATGAGCTTAGGTTGGCTGGCGCGGGAAGGACACGTGGTAGTGGAAGGCGATGGCGACCTGAGGTTGTACTTAAGGAAATCCTAAGACGTGGTATCAGGGTTTAAATTTGTATATTCTCCCCGGTATAATGTTAAACTGGGTAATCATGTATTTCCCACCGTAAAGTATGACCGGATTAAAGATTTACTCAGCCGCCAACTCAGTCTTAAAGATGACAGTTTTATCTCACCCCCGCCTGCCGCGGAAGAGACTGTGTGTTTAGTTCATACGCAGAAGTATTTCCGGAAATTAAAAGCCAACCGTTTATCCGCAGAAGAGTTACTACGCCTTGAGATACCTATGGATGGGCGAATTTTTGCGGCATCGCTTATTTGTGTTGAGGGTTCCTGCCTCGCCGGTCGTTATGCCTTAGAGAAGGGGTTGGGTATTCATATCGGAGGAGGTTTTCATCATTCCTTTCCCGACCACGGAGAGGGCTTTTGCGTCTTTAATGATATGGCAGTTGCAATCAGAAAACTGCAAAAAGAAAAATTGATTAAGAAGGCACTGGCGGTTGACTGCGACCTCCATCAGGGCAACGGGACTGCATTTATTTTTAAAGGCGATAATTCCGTATTTACTTTCTCAATCCATCAGGAAAATAACTATCCTTTTCCAAAACCGCCGAGCAGCCTGGATATTGGATTGGAAGACGGTGTTTCCGATGAAATATATTTAAGATTTTTGACGGGCCATCTTCCCGGAATAATCAAAAATTTTAAGCCGGATTTTATAATGTATCAGGCAGGGGCAGACCCATACGAAAAAGATCAATTGGGTGGACTGAGATTAACCAAGGAAGGATTGAGACGCAGAGATGCTTTTGTGTTTAGCCAGGCTAAAGAAAATAACATTCCTATAGCCGTGACTTTAGGCGGTGGTTATGCTTTCGATGTGAACGATACGGTTGAGGTGCACTGCAATACGATAACGGAAGGGATTAAAATTATAGGATAAATGCCGAATTCATCAATGTCGAATGTCCGAAGCAAGGGGGCTTAAAAGGGCTTAAGATGGCCGCAGAAGGCTTGAGAAGGCTGAGAGGGCTTTTTTTCTTTTTGCCTTATTTGCCCTATAGAGCCTTCTTCGGCCTTCTAATGCCTTCTCATCCCTTCTGCGCTCAGAATAAAAGAACTTATAAGTTAGATTTGTTGGTCATTCCTCTGTTGCAGATAGGGATTTAGACATTTTGCGTTTTAACGGTGTAAAACAACTTTTCAGATAGTTCTCTCTATTTCCTTGGTAAGAATGAATAAGCGGGTATTGGTGGCGATGAGCGGGGGAGTGGATTCGTCGGTTGCCGCCGCCCTTCTCAAAAAAAAAGGATACGATGCTATCGGAGCGACGATAAAGTTCTGGGCAAAGGAGTTATGCGGTTTTGATTCCCCCCACAGTTGCTGTAATCTGAGCTCTATAGAGGATGCCCGTCGGGTGGCAGAAAAAATAAAAATCCCCCATTACGTATTTGATTTGGAAAGGGAGTTCAATACGGAAGTGGTTGGGTATTTTATGCGCGAATATCTTTGCGGCCGCACTCCCAATCCGTGCATTATCTGCAATGAGCGAATAAAATGGGGATTCTTTCTGCTTAAGGCAGAAGAAATCGGTGCGGATTCCATCGCTACAGGACACTATGCGCGCGTAGATTACGATAAGAGAAAAAAGCGCTTTTTGCTGAAGGAGGCAGAATATAAAAACAAAGACCAGTCTTATGCCCTGTTCAATTTAAAGCAACAACAGCTTGCAAAGACAAATTTACCCTTAGGCAATTATACCAAACCGCATATTCGCCATCTGGCGAAGGAACTGGGATTGGATATCTTTGATAAAGCAGAAAGTCAGGATGTCTGTTTTATCCCGCAGAAAAACAAGAAGCATTTCTTTGCAAAATTCTCTTCCGAGATAAAACCGGGACCGATAGTAAACAGAGAGGGGAAGGTTTTAGGTCAACATAAAGGAATAGCCTTCTATACCGTTGGGCAGCGCGAGGGGCTGGGACTTGCTGCAGGCAGGCCCTTATATGTAACAAAAATTGACGCAGCCAATAATAAATTGGTTGTAGGGGAGATAGATGAGGCGAAAAGCAGGTCTCTGATTGCCGGGGACTTAAACTGGATAAGCATTGATAAACCGAGAAGAAAAATCAAGGCTCAGGCCAAAATTCGCTATAATCATCCCAAGGCAAACGCAACGATTTTTCCGGAAAGCGATAATTGTGTAAGGGCAGTATTCGACTCTCCCCAGTTTGCCATTACCCCTGGACAGGCAGCGGTGTTTTACAGAGATGATTTAGTTCTGGGAGGAGGATGGATTGAGTAAACTACAGGCTACAGGCTGCAGGCAACAGGCAGCAGGCTGCAGGCAACAAGTTCGATGAGTAGAAAATTAGAAAGGTTCAAGGCGATTTTGAAAGAGCTCGGTTCGGTGGTGGTGGCATATTCGGGAGGGGTGGATTCATTTTTTTTACTTAAGGTGGCAAATGATGTGTTGGGTAAGAAAAATGTCCTGGCTGTAACCGCCCGTTCCGAAACTTATCCCGAAACCGAATATAAAGAAGCCAAAAGGTTAGCGAGAAAATTAGGAGTAAGGCATCTTGTAATTCATACGGAAGAATTAAAAAACAGGAATTTTCAGATGAACCCTTTGAATCGCTGTTTCTATTGCAAGGATGAGCTTTTCACAAAATTGAACGCCATTGCAAAAGAGAGGAGGTTCAATTTTGTGATTGATGGCTCAAATTACGATGACCGCTTAGATTATCGTCCTGGTTCTGAGGCGGCAGAAAGAATGGGAATACGCAGTCCGCTTAAAGAGGCGAGATTGACCAAAAACGATATCCGGGCGCTGGCAAGGAAGTCGGGACTTCCGAATTGGAATAAACCTGCCCAGGCATGCCTGGCCTCCCGATTTCCGTATGCCATGAAAATCCTACCTGAGAGATTGAGAATGGTTGAAGAGGCTGAATATTTTTTGCGGAAATCGGGATTTAATCAAATAAGGGTGCGTTTCCATAAGGAAATCGCCCGTATCGAGGTAGGTAAGGACGAAATATCTAAGTTTTTTAGTGGCAACATACGCCAAAGGGTAATTAAGTCGCTAAGAAATTTAGGGTTTAGATATATTACCTTAGACCTGGAAGGCTACCGCACGGGAAGCATGAACAGAAACCGATGATTGATGTTGCGTGTTACGATATGCCCGTTGTTCCAAAAACCGCTTCAAGAATGGAAAGGAGAAGGGAGATGATTAATTTTTATAGGATATCGGCATGCCTACTTTCTGTCTGTTTTCTGATTCCCAATGTTGTTTTAGCCGGGAATAATAGTTTCTACGGGATAAAGGCAAGCGACATCTCTGACGCGGAAGATTTTGTAATCTCCGGTTATAGTGAAGGATGGATTGATTTCCAGTATGACAGAGAAAGAATGAGCGAGAGTGTTTTTGCCTGGGGCAGGCTTACTGACGAGGGATACATAGAAGTAGATGTTACGAACAACTCTGATACCCCCCTGGAAGTAGATTATTACCGGGATAAATTTACTCTTGTTTCCCGGGACGGGACAACTTATTATTTAGCCAAGCGGGATATCAACCGCTACTATTCCAAGGACTCTATTGCTCCGGGAGAGACCGCCTTCTTTTCTTACCGCCTTCCTTCTGTAATTACCGATATCAAGGAAGATGATGTGAAGATGGTTATATGCGAACTGGGCGCAGAGGACAAGACAATACTCATTTTAAGACCCCTGCCTCTCCCGTAAGATAATCGGCTATTTTGCTTTTAATTTTTTTCCCTTTGTGGTAGTATTGAAAATGAGGGCAATTTACCCCGAATATTGATTTTAACCCGCCTTCGCGGAATTCCCCACCTGTAAGGGTGGGGATGGATAGCG
>JBBIPY010000088.1:0-5214 GCA_037442605.1 Candidatus Omnitrophota bacterium | reverse complement strand
TTGCAATAGAACGCCGTTATTACGCAATTGGTGTGGGGGTTCAATTCGCAGACGCATCACAATGACATAGAGCGAGCTATGATTTACGTCGCTTACGCTCCGTAAATCATCTGCTTATTGAAGGGGGTGAAAGGTCTCGACTTAGGTTGGCTTTGCCTTAAGGGGCATGCCGAGGTGGCAAGGAGGCCTCGCTAAACACCTTGCACGTTACAGCTGCCGACTACAGTCCGGTAGCAGAAGTCCTTCCCGCCTAAAGCCGGGGAGGCCTCTTTTTCTGTCTCGCCTGTGGGCAGAAAGAGAGTATTTTAATCCTGAGACGCGAGTTTCGGGAGAGCAGGCTGCGTCTGCTGATTTGGCTTTTGTAGGCAGGCAAAGATTCTAAAGAGCTAACCGCTCTAAATCCTGTCTGCCGGAGTTGGAACGGTGAAAACTAAAAGACAGACTAAGCATGTAGTGCCTTCTGGCGAAGAACTTAAGCACGCCGGTTCGATTCCGGCCACCTCCACCACATAATTCGACTGAACGGATTAGAATTTACAGTGAAGAGAAAAAACCTTTTGCTTGTTGCCTGTTGCCTGTTGCCTGTTGCTTGTTTTCTGGCCGGCTGTGCCACGGCTCCCCGCCGGCGGGAAGTTAAACCTCCGGCTTTATTGGAAGGAAAATCCTTCCGTATCGGGAAAACCAGTTATGTCTATCTGAGAGACTTCTGCCGTGCCTACGACCTGGTCTGGGACTGGGATACCCTGGGTAAAAGGATTACGCTCTATCGAGAAGGAATGAGGATAAATCTGGCTTTTGGCTCTAACGTAGCCTTGGTCAATGATAAAAGAATAGATTTAGCAGATACGGTTAAGATTGCAAATAATGAATTGGTCCTGCCCTTCGGTTTATCCGGGGAGGTCTCTTCTCTTTTATTTGCTGCCTTTCCCAGAAGGGAAATACCTCCTTCTGTAGGCGCATATAAGATAAAACGTATTGTTATTGACCCCGGTCACGGAGGAAGGGACCCCGGGGCAGTAAGTCCGGAGGGACTGAGAGAGAAGGACGTTGTTTTTAATATTGCCAGGGATGTAAAGAAATATCTGGAACGCTATGGTGTAGATGTTATCCTGACCCGTGAAGACGATAGGTTTGTCTCTCTCTGGCGCAGAACCCACATCGCCAATGTTAGAAAAGCCGACCTCTTTATCAGTATCCATGCCAACAGCTCGCGCTGGAGAGAGGCGCGCGGATTTGAGGTCTATTATCTTTCGGACAAGATGGACGATTCCACGCGCGCCCTTGTCCAGGCAGAAAATGCCGTCTTAGAATTAGAGGGAGGGGGTTTTCCTTCTAACAACATCGCCCTGGCGGCCACCCTCTGGGACCTCATCCATACGGAGAATCGTGCGGAGGCAATTCGTTTAGCCGAGCACATCGGCAGTTCTGTGGAGAGAATTGGGTGGCTGAAAAACCGCGGAATCAAGGGAGCGCTTTTCTATGTATTGAAGGGAGCCAATATGCCGGCTATCTTGATTGAGACCGGATTCATCTCTAATCGGAGCGAGAGCAAAAAACTGGAGCAGGAGTCGTATCGGCGAGAGCTTGCAGAGGCTATTGGCAGGGGTATTATCAGTCACAGGAATGAATATGAACGCAGCGAAAGTTTCCACCGCTAATTAAGTTAATATGAGCGACAACCATCAGCCCATCGGGGTATTTGATTCGGGCGTAGGCGGTCTTACCGTGGTGAAGGAATTGCGTCGGCTCCTGCCGCAGGAAAAGATTGTCTATTTCGGAGATACGGCGCGCGTTCCATACGGGACGAAATCCAGAGAAACGATTATCAAATTCAGCCTGGAGAATATTTTATTTCTGCTTAGACAGGAGGCAAAGATTATTGTCATTGCCTGTAATACATCTTCAAGTCTTGCCCTGCCGGCAATAAAACAGCATTTTCGCATTCCCATTATCGGGGTGATTTCTCCCGGGGCAAAGGAGTCGGTATACGCCACAAAAAATAAACGCGTGGGTGTAATCGGGACTCGCGCAACTGTTTCCAGCCGTGCTTACGAAGAAGAGATTCATAAATTAGACCGTACGATAAAAGTCATCGGACAGAGCTGTCCTCTCTTTGTGCCTTTGGTGGAGGAGGGATGGTTAAAGGGAGAGATTGTGCTGGGGATTGTCGGGAATTATCTCAAGCCCCTGAAGGATGCCGGGATAGATACGCTGATATTGGGTTGTACGCATTATCCTCTGTTGAGAGAGGCGATAACCAGGGCGATGGGTAAAAAGGTCATTTTAATTGATTCGGCAAAACAGTTAGCTATGGAGGTTAAAGGGATTCTTGAGCAAGACGGACTGCTTAACAAGAACAGGCAGAGACAGATCAGCAATTTAGTTTGTTATGTCACGGACAAATCCGGACCGTTCAAGCAACTGGGCGAGAGATTCTTAGGCGAGCGGCTGGACCATATTTACGAGGTGCAAAATGTTTGAGATTGAGGTGGAGCTTTCTTTCAGCGCTGCCCATTATCTCCGCGGCTATAAAGGGAAATGCGAGACATTGCACGGTCATAACTGGAAGGTCAAAGTGACGTTGACTTCCTTGAAGTTGGATAAGGTGGGTATGGTGAGAGATTTCGGGGAGTTGAAGAAAGACTTAAAAGAGGTTCTGGATGAGTTAGACCACCGCAATCTAAGTGAAATTGGATATTTCAAAAAAATAAATCCTACCTCAGAAAATATAGCGAAGTTTATCTTTGATAAACTAAGCAACAAGCAACAGGCGACAAGCAACACGCTAAAGAAGGTAACTGTCTGGGAGACGGAAACCTCCTCTGCAACCTATACACCGCAAAAAGGCTAAGATGCCGCAAAGGCGCAAAAAAGCAGTAGTTCTTCTCAGCGGCGGACTGGATTCGGCAACCACGTTATACTGGGCAAAAAAACAGGGCTTCAGGTGTTATGGTTTAATCTTTGATTACGGACAACGGCATTATAAGGAAATAGGCTCTGCCCGGCGCATAGCACGCAGAGCAAACTGCGATTACAGGATTGTCAAATTCAGTCTGCCCTGGAAGGGGTCGAGCCTGTTAGATAGAAAGATTAAGATTCCTGTGAGCACCAGTGGAGCCCCGAATACCTATGTTCCGGGACGCAATACGATATTTTTGAGTTTTGCTGTATCTTACGCTGAGGCAATCGGTGCTCAGGCGATTTTTATCGGGGCAAACCAGATAGATTTTTCGGGCTATCCCGATTGTCGGACAGATTTTTATAGGGCATTCAGGGAGGTCATAAGGAGAGGTACAAAGGCGGGGGTGGAAGGAAAGAGGATTAAAATCCTTACTCCTTTGATAAATAAGACAAAAGGAGAAATCGTTAGATTGGGTTCACGCTTAGGGGTTCCTTACGAACTCACCTGGTCGTGTTATAAAGGCGGCAAGAAGCCCTGCGGTAAATGCGATAGCTGTTTATTTCGAGAAAAGGGGTTTAAAGGAGCAGGGGTTGCGGACCCGCTTGCATACGGTACCCCGTTGGAAATTCCCGATTTCTAACGTGGTAAACGGTAAACAGCGACGAGCGTAGCGAGGAGCGGGTAAACGGTAAACGGTAAACGATAATGTAATGGAAGGTAAGATTGCCGAGGTGTTCAGGGGCATCCAGGGAGAAGGTATCTACGCCGGGATTCCCCAGATATTTGTGCGCTTTTATGGATGTCAGCTGCGCTGCTGTTTTTGCGATACGCAGTTAGCTCAGTATGAAAAAATCAGTCCTTTTGAATTGATGAGGCGAATAAAACAGTCAGCAGATGGTCTTTCTTCTCTGGCTATCACGGGCGGAGAGCCCTTAGAACAAACGGATTTTCTGAAGGCATTCTTGAGTTTAGCCAAACAACAAAATTTCAAGGTTTATTTAGAGTCCAACGGAGTATTGCATAATGAACTAACGCATTTAGTAGATTTGGTAGACGTTATTTCTATGGATATAAAACTTCCCAGCTCAACCGGGTTAAGGGATTTCTGGCAGGAGCATAAAGAATTCTTGAAAACCGCGGGGAATAAAGACATATTTGCCAAAGCGGTAATCTGTCTTTCCACAACAGAAGGCGATTTAAGGAAAACAGTAGATTTAGTATTGCAGAATTCACTCAGCATCCCGCTTATCCTGCAGCCCAATACTTTCGAACTAACCAAAGATTTATGGGATAAGGTCGTGGAATTCCAGAGCATTGCCTTGCAATCATTGAGCGATGTGCGCATAGTTCCCCAGATTCACAAATTATTAGGGAGAAGGTAGTAGAATTAATCACGGATTTAACGGATTTCTAAATCCGTGTAAACCCCGTTAGAAATGAATTTCTAACGGGGTTAATCCGTGCACTATATCCGTGGTAATCCGTGAATAAAAAAGAATATACCGACAGACATGCGAAGATGGGTCTCAAAGAGAAATTACCTAAGATCGAGTCTTTTCCCAATCAATTTCCTAATTACGAAATTACCGTTGAGATACCCGAATATACCTCTATATGTCCGCGCTCCGGACTTCCTGATTTTGGCAAAATTACGATTATCTATATGCCGGATAAGCTCTGTGCGGAACTTAAGTCCTTGAAGTATTACATCATAGGTTATCGTAATCTGGGCATTTTCTATGAGAATGCGGTAAACCGTATCTTGAAAGATTTCGTCAGAGCCTGCAAGCCGAGGTGGTGCCTGGTAAGAGGTGAATTTAATCCCCGCGGGGGGATGAAAAGCACGGTGGAGGCAAAATACCCCAAATAGTTGGTTAGTGCTTAGTGGATTAGTGTTTAGTGGGTTAGTAACTTAGAGTTTAGCAGGTTAGTTTTTAGGGGTTTAGGAAGAGTCGGCATTGATTCTTATTTCTAGGCCTACATTGACCGGTTTAGGAGCAGCAGGACGAGATCTGTTAAAAGCTGAAGATAGTAAATATCAATTTTGATTCAGATGCTAGCATTATCCGCCAAGAGGTTACCTTGACCAAACAAATCATCAACAGTAAAGAATATCTCCTTGCTGATTTTAGCCGACTCTATCAAGCCGAAACCTTTCGCTGAGCAAAAATTATCACGACCGAAATTTATCCTTGTTTTACAACTTCGTTAATTGTTTAATTTATTTTAAATTTTTCCGATTTTTTAACGGTATAAAAATTTAATTTAGCGGGAAGTCCCCGCCTGTAAAGGCGGGGATGTGAGCAGTTTCC
>JBBIPY010000087.1:0-5220 GCA_037442605.1 Candidatus Omnitrophota bacterium | reverse complement strand
ATATATTAACTGAAATAGATGAAGATATTGCCAGGGAGATAATCTCTCATTTAAGCGTAGACTATCTTGCGGGATTTTTCTTGGCTTCCAGGGACGAAGCCGGATCGGCAGAAGGTGTAATTAGGCCAGAGGCTGCTACTGAGTCTTTAGATACTGCTTTATCAGAGAAAGATTCAGGAGTAACAACATATAGTCCGCCGAAAGAATACGATTTTTCCAGAAAGATAGAACTGCTTGCCCGCATGGACAAGAATCAGGCGTTAGAAGTAATGAAAAAGTTCGCAAGATTGTCTTCCGAAGAACTATCTAATTTAGAGGCATCTCTTACATCTCTTAGGGCAAGAGATTTGTTCAAGGCCGATATCTTAAAAGTTGCTATGGCCATGTTTCGTAATTCTGGCCAGTTAGTAAGGAGGGGTAACATGTTTAGTTCTCCCGTTGATTTTCCCGAGGTTGACATCGGGGATGATGTTATAAAGGCAATTAATAATATTTCTCGCCAGGAAGGAGCGGCATTTCTAACCAGCGTTCTTTCCATGAGGCCCATAACTATAAAAGAGGGCGAAGAATATATTCAGGTCAATCCTTATGCCGTAGCAGAAATTCTGCTTAGGTTAAGTGATGCTGCGATTATCAAAGAATTACTGCTGCTTGATAGCGGAGATATTGCCATAAGGTTGTTTAGCAGAACAGATGCTCGTACCTCAGCACGAATGCTTTCCCGTATGGAAGGAGATGATATTGCAAATGTAATAAGCAGCTTATTCAGGCGCTATCCTTCCATTATAGAATTTGCAGCACCAATTATCGCGTGTATCCATATGGAAAATCCTCAACTTTTAGCAGAAGTTATGAAAGCCTTAGAAGATAATAGATATTCAGAGTTATATGATAGAGTATTAAATGTATTGCCGGCGGTTAAATTAGTTGCCGCTATCAGGGATGCCGGAAAAGTTACTCCGGAGCATATTGGCTTGGCAATTGATCTGATACAAAAATTGAGAAATGTTTTCGCCGAAATCTTAAAATGGAATTTAAATCCAAGCTTAGTGACAGATTTGCTTGCTCGGTTGCCGGAAGATAATGCCCGCAAATTAATCGCTGCAATGGATAATCACTATTTTGCCTCTTTGTTTAATCCGGAGAATATTGCAGCCCTAGAAGTTGGTCTAGCCGCAAGAGTAAACCTCTTTTCGTTGATGGGTAATAAAAAAACCGCGGATATCTTATTTAAAGTAATGGAGTTAAATGCTCCGCAGTCAGAAGGAGACGGACAAGGGAAGCAGGTAGCTTTTAGTGCCTTACTGGAACAGGCATTTCAGGGTTTAGGAGGGGTGAAAAATGATGTCTTTAAGCTGGTAAGATTCGTTTTTCAGAACTCTGTCTTTACCGGGAAAGATATTACATCGAAATCCAGCGGCAAAGACAGTCCAGATTCAGGCGGTTCCAGAGACGCGCAAGAGCCTAAAACAGATAAAATAAATTATCCGAATATTCAAATAAACGAAAGCGAATTGGAGGAACTTGCTGCTGTTTGCGCCAGGCTCCTGGAGCAGCCAGAAGGTGAAGAGCTTTTGCAGCATATACTTTCTGCAAGGGGTTCAGGGCGACAGGTTAATCCTGAAGCCCGGCTTCTATTATTAGGCCAGTTAGTCGATTCGGCGGCAGCGGCTTCTTCTGTAGCAAAACTGCTTATAAGGTTTGTTCAACCTAACTCTGTGGCGGACATTTTCCTTAATTATGCTAAAGGCCTGCCGGATTTAGTTCAACAGCCGCAATTTAACCGTTTGGTGGATATTGTAGGAAATCTCTGGCAGCAGAACCAAACTTTTACGACCGGGGTAATCGATGCTATTACTCAAGAAAATCTGGAACTGGCCAATGCGCTAACAGCCAGCATACCTGATTATAATCCGGTAGTTCCTCCTGATGCTCTTCCTGTTGTTGTAGGTGCAGAGAATAGCGGTGTTTTTCCAAATCTTCCGCCTGTTGTGGGACCGGTACCTATGTTTGACTTGCCAAATTATTTTTAGCTTGACTACCTTATAGCCGGAAAGCATAATTTTACCATCAGCCTCAAAGAGGTGGTAGGATTGGGGAACAAACAACAAGCTGCAAACAACAATCTGCAGGCCACAGGCTAATTAAAGGCACATCATTTATTTTTTTGTTTTCAAAACGCCCCGCCTATGGTAAAATTTATTTTAAATGTATAACGGATTTGGCTTAGGCCGGTATTATGTGAAATATTATCTGTTTCTGCTTTTGCTGCTGAGCATAGTCGTTTTGTTTTATATATGCTACGAAAGCTATCGCAGAAAGAAAGAAAATCTGGCAAGGGGAGAAATAGTAGGACTCTGGGGTAGGAGGGAAAGAAGACGTTTCAAACGCCTGAAAACCGTCTTACCCATTCAATATGAAATTTCCAATAATTCTCGGCCTACCCAGGAGGCAGTCACGCGCGATATCTCACAGGGCGGTGTTGGCGTAATAATTTACGAGAAGTTAAAAGAAGGAACCCCCTTGAGAATCTGGATAGACCTTGCCAATAAAAAGGAAAAATTGCTTGTCCTTGGGGACATTGCCTGGTTGAAAGAAATTTTAAGGCAAGACAGCGATAAACGTGCCTTTTATGCGGGGATAAGGTTTACTACAATAGATACACCGACGCAGTTGCAGCTGTTTGACTTCATATATACCCTGGAAAAAGAAGAGAAGGAAAAGAGGTGAAATATGGCGGAAAAATTTAACGAGCGTCGTAAAGCCAGGCGTTTCCGGACGCGTTTTATGGCGCGTTATATAATCGAGGGAGAGAAAGAACCGAAAACCGCGCCTATAGAAAATATCAGCGCGACTGGCGTATTGTTTGAGACAGATAAAATACTGCCTCTGGAGACATGTTTAGATATGCAGCTGGACTTTCCGCCTTATTCCAGAACCATACTTTGTAAGGGTAGAGTAGTGCGGATGGAGGAGAAGGCGCATCTTGCCAAGTACAGCGCAGGAATTAACTTTACCCAGATAAGTAAGGCCGACCAGGAAATAATAAATAGGTATATCGAGCGGATGGATATAGATGCAGTATTGAATAAGGCCTTGGCATTGCAGGCAAGCGATTTGCACCTCGCTGCCGAGTTGCCTCCGGTTGTGCGTATTTACGGAGAGTTAAAAAGTCTGGGTAGCACAGCCTACAGCCGGGAGGATCTGAGACAGATTATCTACAGTATATTAAACGAGCGGCAGAGGTCTAAGTTTGAAAAGGAGTTGGAATTGGACTGCTCGTATGCCTTGCCGGATGGGAATAGATTCCGAGTGAATATACACCGGCAACAGGGCAATATTGAGGCCGCCTTTCGTGTAATCCCCAAGAAAATCCCCGGTATTGAGGACCTGAGGCTTCCTGTGATAGTGAAAGAATTGTCCCTTAAGAAGAATGGTTTTATTATCGTTACCGGCCCGGCGGGAAGCGGAAAAAGCACCACTTTGGCGGCCATGCTTGAACTCATTAATCAAACCAGCGGAGAGGTAATAGTCAGTTTAGAGGACCCCATTGAATTTATCTTTACGCCTAAGAAAAGCATAGTCAAACAAAGGGAAATCGGGATAGACACGGTTTCCTTTAATACTGCCTTGAAACATATCTTGCGGCAGGACCCGGATATTATCTTCATTGGAGAGATGCGCGACCTGGAATCAATGGCTACAGCTATTTCGGCCGCGGAAACCGGACATCTGGTGGTTACAACCCTGCATACATCTTATACCATACAGGCAATCAATCGCATAATAGACATGTTTCCCGGGAACCAGCAGGCTCAGGTAAGACTTCAACTATCCGAATGCCTGAGGGGAGTTGTGGGGCAGTTGTTATTTTCCAGGAAAGATGGTCAGGGTTTGGTTGTGGCTACCGAAATACTCATGGTTACCCCTGCAGTTTCTTCCTTGATCCGCCAAGGGCAAACCCCGCAGATTTATACCTTATTACAGACCGGTTCTCAATACGGAATGCGCACAATGGATATGTCTCTTTCAGAACTGTATAGAAATGGCTTAGTGGAATATGATGCGCTTATACCGTTTGCCAAAGACCCAACCCTTTTTAAAAAATGAAGCTGTTTAGTATAATCTTTTTAGTATTTTTCTTGTCCGGCTGTTCTTTAAAACTCGAGAATGTTAAACAAACTAGACCGGGTAAAGTCTCCGGAGATATCGTGATTAAACCCTCCGAGTAACCAATCCTGCTTAAAGAAGAGCAAACTCCCTTAAAGATAAGGTTTTTCTACGCCCTCTTACTTCCTATAATATATCTTATGTTAACTTACGCAGAAAAGAAATATTATATAACAATATGTTATATAATGAGTTATGTATATTATCTCTTTAACTGTGGATACCTATGGGATAACTATAGTGTAATCGGCAAGGATCTAAGGATAAATTAAGGTTGGTTAAGGCAGGAACGGCCAAGATACTCAACTAATTTTGCTTGTCTGCAAGCTAAAGGCCAAATATACTAAGCAACTCCCGGGCTTTATCATAAAAATCTGTTTCTGAGCGTACCCCAAATAATGGCGTATGGTATTCGCCTGTTTGATTGAATAAAGCTAACATTATACAAATATATGGAGATGTAATATCAAGTATGCCGGCAAGGTGTCCTTGAATAGAATCCAAATCTATTCTAAACGAAAATCTGCGCGCTAAAGTTGCAGCCGCTAATCCTTGTGCATGAGTCAAATTCTCTTCTACGTACCTAATAAGCGTCTCCCAGGGTATATTGTGTTTTTTAGCGAAATTAGCTGCAGAGGTAATATAGCCACCATCGTCATCTCCTATTAAAACACTTATCCTTGCTTTTATCTGTTGACTCCATTAACTCCATTCTGATTAACAGTTACTGTAAATGTTTCACCGTTATATTCAAAATTTTTAACAAAACCTGTTCCATTAGATCCTAAGGTTATATTTTCAGGATTTAGCATGGTTGCTATCATATAAATTTCCTGTAAGGCACGTAGCGCAATTTCTTTATAAGATTCTCTAATGGAAGGAGGAATATTAGAGTTTGCCTGTGACCCGTTTCTGTAAAGAGCCAAAGCTTGATTTGCAAAAGTATCCAGTTGTCTTTTTATTACATAAAGTGGTAGAGAAAGTTTCAATCCTTGTTTTAATGGATTACCCTACCAAACATGATGCTTCTGCTGTGCTTACCGAAGCTCA
>JBBIPY010000086.1:0-5282 GCA_037442605.1 Candidatus Omnitrophota bacterium | reverse complement strand
CCATCATAAGGATTCGGTTAGGCTTTTTCAATAGCTAATTTGGACATGAGTGATGGTTCATTATATTTTCCAAATCGGATAAGGGCGTTTCCATGGCATACAAAAATTTTGAACAATTCTGGACTGAAACACAACCATCAAAAATAGGAAGGTTTTTACAAAAGAAGAATTTCAAGATTATTTTTAGAATAATTAGAAATTTCTTTCCTAAAGATTTATCTGTATTAGATTTTGGCTGTGGAATTGGTAGGACAATGACCGAATTTAACAAGAATGGGTTTACAAATGTTTTTGGATTTGATACATCAAGAAAGGCATTAGATGAATGTATTAAGAAGGGGTTCAAAAATGACAGAATTTTTTCTCAAATTCCGGATATAAAATTCGATATAGTCTTTTCTGACGGAGTTTTAGAGCATTATGAGAATATGGACCCAATAATAGAACAGCATTGCAATTGTCAAAATAAGTATGTTGTTATCAATCAACCAACGAAAATTAATTATTTTTGTGCCAGAATCTTAAGATGGAGGGGCAATTATGTCCCAGAATATCACCATAATCCAAGAGTTTTCATTAAAGAATTTGAGAAATATAATTTTGAGAAGATATTGATTAAAGAAAATCTTTGGCATTTCCTAATTATTTTTAAGATCAGAAATTAATTAAGATACAGCCGAGTCTTTGAAGTTGACCATAGATTTTGTTCGGTGATAAGGTCTAAAATATAAAAATATGAGAGAAAAAATTTTCTTGCTTAATCCCCCTATGCTTTCAAAGGGAACGGTCTTTAATCGCCCGATAAGATTTCCCACCTTTACCTATGCTACCTATACTCTACACCCCCCCCTCTTTCTTGCCTACGCTACTTCCTATCTGCGCAGTCTTGGATTTAGTGTGGATTTGATTGATGCAGTAGCCGGCGGTTTTAACCTTGAGGAGGTCTTAAAGAAAATACGCCAAAGAGTGCCTGATTATGCGGTAATTGAAACTTCTACACCTTCTTTTCATAATGATATTGAGGTAGCAGAAAAAATCAAAGAGATAAAAGGCACAAAAATTATTTTTGTGGGAACCCATGTATCTGTTTTACCTGAGGAGGCTTTGAGGTATGATTGGGTTGATGCGGTGGTTCTGGGTGAATATGAATTTTCCTTAGCAGAATATCTACAGAGTCAAAATCCAAACACAAAAGGGATTGGGGTAAGGACTTTTGATGGCGAGATAAGGATTAATCCTCGAAGAGAATTTATTGAAGACTTGGATATCCTGCCTTATCCTGCGCGAGACCTTTTGAACAATTATAGATATTTTGACCCTATTTTGAAAAATCCCTTTACTTTTATTTTAGCGGGTCGGGGTTGTCCTTATCAATGTGTTTTTTGCAACTGGCCTCAGGTGCTTACCGGCAGGAGATATCGGAAAAGAAATTATCAGGGGGTAGTAGATGAACTCTCTTATCTCCTTGACAATTTTAATTTTCAGAGTCTCCTTTTTAATGACGATACCTTAACAATTGATAAACAACATCTGCAACAGATCTGTGAGGAAATACTTAAGCGAAACCTAAGATGTGCTTGGGCAGCCTATGCCCGGGCAGATTTCGATGATTATTCCCTTTTGAGGCTAATGAGGCAGGCGGGTTGTTTTTTATTAAAGATAGGTGTAGAAAGTGGAGATGAGACGGTCTTAGAGAAATCAAAGAAAAATTATTCTCTTGAGCGGGTAAGGAGGGCAATCTCTTTGATGAAGGGCTTGGGTTTTCATATCCATGCTACCTTTGTCTTTGGTTTGCCAGGAGAGACAAAGGAGACAATTAAAAAAACCATTCGTTTAGCAAAAGAATTGAAGCCGACCACGGTTCAATTTAGTATGGCCATTCCTTATCCGGGAACCGAATTTTATGAATTTTTGAAGCAAGGGTCCTTTCTGCGCACAAGAAATTGGCAGGATTATATGCCCTTGAAAAAAATATTTGATTATCCCGATTTGACTGCCGAGGAGATGCGTGGGGCATTAAAAAGAGCCTATAGAAGTTATTACCTACGTCCTCGGATGCTCGGATTTGCCTTTAGACAGATACTTCATCAACCGCGGGAATTTATGCATAATTTGAAGCAGTTTCTTTTATTGTTATTTAGAAGGAATTTATAAAATGCATCCTTTTTATCAAAGAGAAAAAATTTTTCCCTGTCAAGCCCTTTTGGTCGAGCCACCTTCACCCCATAGAAAGGGAGTGGTAAGGATATTAGGAAGCCTGGGAACCTATAAAACCTCTATGTCCTGGCCTCCCTTAGATCTAATGATAATTGATGGGTTGCTTAATAAGGAAGGTATAAATAGCTTTATTTTTGATGCCAATGCTACGGGTGGAAGCTGGAGTGATATATTAGCCATGGTGAAAAAAATGAGAGCGCAGGAAAATTAGTATATTCGTACCGATTCGTAATTCGTAGATATCCACCTTCGCCATAATCGGTCCGGGCGCAAGCAAGAAAGGAAGAAGGGATGAAAAAAGCACTGATTACCGGAATCACCGGCCAGGACGGCTCATATCTGGCGGAATTTCTGCTGAAGAAAGGATACAGGGTTCATGGGATAGTCAGACACGTGGCTTTAGAAGACCCGGAGCACAGGCTCTGGCGCATCAGGCACATTCTGAATAAATTGACTTTACATCCGGCGTCTTTGGAAAATTATGCCAGCATATTTAACGTGGTAGAAAAGGTAAAACCCGATGAATGTTATCATCTGGCAGCCCAGAGCTTTGTAAGTTATTCTTTTGAAGATGAATTCTCTACCATTAATACTAACATCAATGGAACTCATTTTGTCTTATCAGCCATAAAAGAAAAAGCACCCAAATGTAAATTTTATTTTGCCGGTTCCAGCGAGCAGTTCGGCTTAGCAAAAGAATCCCCGCAGGATGAGAATACGCCGTTTCATCCCCGGTCCCCCTACGGAATTTCCAAAGTCGCCGGTTTCGATTTAACCCGTAATTACCGCGAGGCATATGGTTTGTTTGCCTGTAATGGAATCTGCTTCAATCACGAAGGCCCCCGCCGGGGGTTTGAATTTGTCACCCGCAAAATTACCAGCGGCGTTGCCAGAATTAAATTAGGGCTGGCAGGGGAATTGCGCATTGGCAATCTGGAGGCAAAGAGGGACTGGGGTTTTGCCGGAGATTATGTTGAAGCCATGTGGCTTATGCTTCAGCAGAATAATCCCGACGATTATGTTATTGCTACCGGTGAGACCCATACCGTAAAAGAGTTTGTTCAACTTGCTTTTGATTATGCCGGTCTTGACTGGAAAAAATATGTGCGCATAGACAAAACTTTTTACCGGCCGGCCGAGGTGCATATTTTAAAAGGAGATTACAGCAAGGCAAGAAAGAAACTTGGCTGGAAGCCAAAGGTTAAATTCCGGGAACTGGTTGAGATGATGGTGGACGCCGATTTACAACACCTAAAATCCAAGTGCACCCTCAGCCCCTGATTCGTATATTCGCACAGATTCGCAGTTCGTAATTTTGTGAGGATTTTCAGCCCCGGAAGGCATAAAATAATGTATTGCAATTTAGTTAAAACTAAACTATAATACATAATTATGGATAGGATAATATACGACACATTACAATTAAGAGAGGCATTCCACTTAGAATTTTTAAGGTGGTTAGGAAGGTCGCTAAATGTAAAATATTATGTCCTCAAAGGCGGAGTAAATTTGCGTTTTTTCTTCAATAGCACTCGTTATTCAGAAGATATGGATTTGGATACCCGTATAGTAAAGATAGAGAGGCTTAAAGAAATAGTTATGAAGATACTACAATCTATATCTTTTTGTGATTCTCTCAAAGCTTTTGGAGTAGAAAAGGTTATTCCTCCAGATATTAAGAAGGCAAAACAAACCGAAACCACGCAAAGATTTAAGATTCATTTAATAACCTTTGCAGGGGAAGACCTTTTTACTAAAATTGAATTTTCACGCAGAGGTTATAAAGGCGAAGCAGTTATTCAACCTGTTTCAGCTCTTATCTTACGTGCGTATAAATTACCTCCTTTATTGATTCCACATTATAATATCTCATCTGCAATAGCCCAGAAGGTAGAAGCCCTCGGAACGAGGTCTATAATTCAGGCAAGAGACATCTTTGACCTGTATATTTTGAGTTCTCAATATACCCCTTATAAAACAGGAGAAATTAAAATGAGCAGTGCTAAATTAACAAAGGCATATGAGAACGTGTTCGTAGTGACTTTTGAGCAGTTCCGCGATACGATAATTTCTTATTTACCTTCTGAGGAACAGGCCACATATAATTCGCCATCTTTATGGGATGAGATTAAGTTAAAGGTAACTAATTTTATTGATGAACTACACAAACCCTGTTAGAGATTTTACTATACCATATTTGCGCAGAGGATATCTCTAACGGGGCAAATAATTATGCCTAAACAATCTATTTTAACGTTTATCAGACAATTGCATCGGCCAGTATTTACAACATATGAATTAGCTGCTATTTCTGGTAAATCCCTATCTACTACAACACAGGCGCTCAATTTTCTTCAAAGACAAGGGCTAATTTCCAAAATATATCGCGGTGTCTGGGTCGAAGCTAATACCGAACGCCTAAGTCCATATACTGTTATTCCTTTTTTATTTCCCAAGCAGCGTGCTTATGTCTCTTTTGTGAGCGCATTGCATTTGTATGGGATAATTGAACAGATTCCTCAGGTGATTACCCTTGCCTCAACCATTCATACAAAAAAAATTAAGACACAGATAGGCATTTTTTCAGTCCATCGCATAGCGCCGTCTTTTTTTACCGGATTTGACTGGTATAAAGGTATGGGAAATTTTTTAATTGCTGAGCCAGAAAAGGCACTGGTGGACTGTTTATATTTATCTGCACGCAAGAAAAAACAATTTGGTTATTTTCCTGAGTTGCATTTCCCAAAATCATTTAGTTTCAAGAAGGCAAAAGAGTGGGCAAAAAAAATACCCAATTCTAAAATTAGCTCTTGCGCCCAGAAGAGATTGGTCGCGATTCGGGAGAATACATAAAAGAGATTTACCCCGAACCACAGAAAGCCGCGGCTGCTCGCCTCGCTCGACGCGAGTCGAAGCGGGTAAACCCCGTTAGAAATTTTTATTTCTAACGGGGTAAAGCCGTGGTGCGGGGTTCACAATTCAAAACCTGACACCAATTCCAAGTATTGTAAAGAGAGCTCTGAAAAAGTATCTCTTTACACAAATTTCCACAAATCAAAAATCGA
>JBBIPY010000085.1:0-5308 GCA_037442605.1 Candidatus Omnitrophota bacterium | reverse complement strand
CACGAATGAAAAGCCGAATTGCCACGAATTAATTGGTTATGGTTTTTAAGAATTTATTGATCTCCTGCTTTACGGTTTCCATTACGGCGCGGCTGGAGATGGTGGCGCCGGTAACGGCATTTATCGCCGGGAAATCCAGTTCGACCGCCTTTTTTCCTCTGAATTGATTCAGAAACCAGGGTTGGTTTTCTCCGTATTTTATTTCCGAAATCTTTGCCCCCAAGCCGGGTGTTTCTTTCTGGTCTAAGATTGATATCCCCTGGATGGAGCCTTCTAAATCTATCCCCACCAACATCTCGATAGGGGCAGAGTAGCCCTTGGCTTTGATTTTCAGAACATAGCCGGATAGATTATTGTTTTTGTAAGCCAGATAATAGTCATCTGCTTTCTTAAACTCATCGGTGTCGACCAAAACGGATTTCAGCGCCTCTCTCTCTTCTTTTTCTTTCTGAACAATAATCAGAGGGTTAGTTATTCTATAAGTAATAACCAGAACCGCAGAGGCAACTAAACAAACCAGCATCAGGATTATGCCGAAGCGTATCATCCCTTTAGACACGAATTTTATTTGTGGGAATTAGTGTTTAACAAGGCCAAGTTTCCTTGTTTTAGTGTATCTATCAATGATGGGAGTAGCCGCGTTCATTATGAGAATGGAATAAGAGACGCCTTCGGGATAGCCGCCGAATTTGCGGATTAAGAAAGTTAAGACCCCGCAGCCGATGCCAAAGATAATCTGTCCCTTCTTAGTTAAGGGAGTGGTCACATAATCCGTAGCCATAAAAAATGCACCTAGGAATAAGCCGCCGGTCAAGATAAAGAAAAGCCAATCTCCCTTAAACAATCCCTCTCCCATGAAAACCCAACTTGATAGTCCAGCCGTGAATACAAAAGTAAAAGGGGTATGCCAGCGTATATATCCTTTACATAATAGGAATAGTGCTCCGGCGAGAATTGCTAAAATACATACTTCACCAATGCAACCTCCCCGCTCACCCATAAGAAGCTGCCAGTAGGAAGGGACATTTTGGGGAAGTTTCTCTTTTAGTATAGCCAGGGGTGTGGCGGTAGTTAAGGCATCCACCTGCCAGCGGGGATTGCTCCATCTGGTCATATGGGTTGGCCAGGAGGCTAAAAGGAAGGCCCTGCCCGCCAGGGCAGGATTGAAAATATTATAGCCCAGTCCGCCGAACGCCTGTTTACCGATGGCAATAGCAAAAAATGCCCCCGCGGCAGGAAGCCAGAGAGGGACATCCGGAGAAAGATTATAGGCAAGGAGAATTCCGGTAATCAAGGCAGAGCCGTCAAGGGTAGTTAGTTTTTTGCGCCTTAGTTTCTGAATTATACCTTCTGTCAGAAGAGCGGTGAGAACGGAGACTGTAATTACTTTAAGTGCGGATAGTCCAAAAATAAATACCCCCGCTACCCCCGTGGGAATAAGCGCCGCGACTACCGCCCACATAATCCGGGAACAAGAATCCTTGGCTTTAATATGGGGCGAGGATGAGACGATTAATCTATCCATTTTGTTTTGTGGTTTTTGCGGTTGCAAGTTTCGCTAATTTAATCAGATGCACCAGGTCCCTTCTTGTGGGACAGATATAACTGCAGGCCCCGCATTCAATACAATCTAAAGGGTCAAGGTCCCGGGCAATATCCCAGCGTTCCTTTTCAGCTGCCAGGGCAAGTTGCGCGGGCATAATTTTTACGGGACAGACCTCGATGCATCTGCCGCAGCGGATGCAGGGTCCGCCTTCCTCCAGGTTCAGTTCGTCTTCGGTGAGAAACAGAATACCCGAAGTTCCCTTTAAGATAGGAACATCTAAACTGAATTGAGCCAGTCCCATCATCGGGCCGCCGATAATAATTTTTTGGGGCTCTTCGATAAAACCTCCGCAGAATTCTACAATATCCGAAATCAAGGCTCCGATTCTTACTTTAAGATTTGCCGGACGTTTGATGGCTCCCCCGGCTACGGTGATTATCCTTTCATATAAAGGTTTGCCTTCGTACACCGCTTCGTAAATTGCCAAGGCAGTCCCTACATTATGGACTAAACATCCGATATCGAAAGGAAGTCCTCCGGAAGGGACTTCCCGATTAAGCATTGCCTTGATGAGCTGTTTTTCTCCTCCCTGGGGATATTTGGTTTTCAGACAAAGAATTTTTATATTTCTCAGCCCCATCTGTCTTACGGACTCCTCTATAATTCTAATAGATTCTTTTTTGTTGTTTTCAATGCCGATAAAAATTTTTTGCGGGTTGATTATCTTTGCGATAATCTCCAGGCCCTTAAGAATCTCCCGCGGACTTTCCCGCATCAGGCGCTCATCGCAGGTGAGATAGGGCTCGCATTCCGCGCCATTTAGAATCAGGGTATCAATGGGCTTTTCTCTGGGAGGGGAAAGCTTTACATGGGCGGGGAAAGCCGCCCCCCCTAAACCCACAATACCCGCCTCCTGAATGAGTTTCCTTAGTTCATCAGCGGATAATTCCCGCGAAGGGAGGTGTTTTGGTTTTTCCTCGACATCGCCGCTGGAATCTCCCTCAATAAATATTGCGGGATATCTGCCTAAAACGGGATGATTAAATGGTTCTATCCTGGAAACGGTTCCGGAAATGGAGGCGTGAATGGACGAGGAGATAAGTTTATCCGCCTGGGCGATTTTCTGTCCAAGTTTTACTTTTTCCTGAGGTTTCACCAAGGGCGAGCAGGGAGCGCCGGTGTGCTGAAGAACAGGGATGACGACTTTCTTTGGAGAAGGCATGCTCTTGATAGGCAGATCGCGAGTCAAATGTTTATAGGCGGGAGGATGGACTCCTCCGGGGAATTTCTTTGTGAGCATCTTAGTTTCCTCGGCAATAAAAAATCTGGTTTATTATATAAAAGATTGAAATTTTAGTCAAGACGAAATCGCTTGCCTTTTAGGTTATTTCTAGATATAATCATTAGGCTATGAGAATAAAGGCATTAAGTTTGCTTTCCGGAGGCCTGGATTCGACCTTGGCCACTAAATTGATGCTAAATCTGGGCATAGATTTAGAGGCAATATATTTTTATACGGTTTTCTGCACCTGCAATCGCGGCAATAACGGATGCGGTTTCCACGCCCAGCGGATAGCCCGGGAGTTTGCGATTACCTTGAAAGTAATGGATGTAAGCCAGGAATATCTGGGAGTGGTAAAGCGTCCTAAGTACGGTTACGGAAGCAATTTAAATCCCTGCATTGACTGCCGGGTATTTACCTTTAAAAAAGCAAAGGAATATATGCAGGAGATAGGAGCGAGGTTTCTGGTTACGGGCGAGGTTTCGGGAGAAAGACCGATGTCCCAGACACTAAGGAGCATGAAAATAATTGAAAAAGAATCGGGATTGACCGGGCTCATCCTCAGGCCACTTTCAGCAAATCTCTTAGAACCCAGCATCCCGGAAAGAGAGGGCTGGGTGGAAAGGGGAAGGCTTCTTTCTATCCATGGTCGCTCAAGAAAGCCCCAGATAAAACTGGCTCAAGAATTGGGAATAAGAGATTATCCCTGCCCTGCGGGAGGCTGCCTCTTGACCGACCCCATATTTTCTAAGAAGGTTAAGGACCTAATTGAGCATAATGAATTAGATTTGGACAATATAAATCTCTTAAAAACAGGCCGCTATCTCCGCCTATCGCCGGAGATAAAATTAGTAATTGGAAGGAATGAGGAGGAAAATAAGAGGCTCGTAAATTTTGCTCGGCCTGAGGACTGGATATTTCAGGTGATAGAGAGTCCCGGTCCGACTGCCTTGGCTCGCGGAAAGAGCATAGAAAATTATATTTCAGAGATATGCCAACAAATCGCTTTTTATGCTGATAAGGTAGATCATGGAAAGACAAAGATTATTTTAAAAAGAAGATCTCCCCCCTTTGAGGAAATAAGACATATTTCATATAATACTTTGTCAACTTAAATAGCCTGAGATTGCTGAAAAATTATCCTCTGTTTACAATGAATAAAGCGGCGGAATTAAAGAAAAAGATAGTCATCTGGATAAGGGAAGAAACAAAGAAGGCAAGGAAGAAAGGCGTTATCTTGGGTTTGAGCGGAGGGATAGATTCAGCGGTTACCGCAATCTTGGCAAAGAAAGCAGTGGGAGAAAATTTGGTTAGTCTCATTCTGCCCTGCGAGAGTTCTAAGGAGGATTTGGAAGATGCAGCGCTGATTGCCCGGATTTTTAAATTAGAGACAAAGACCATTGATTTATCAGAGACATACAAAGGGTTAGTGAAGATTCTGCCCAGGGCTAATAAAATCTCATATGCAAACTTAAAACCGAGATTAAGGATGCTTATCCTCTATTACTTCGCCAATAAATTCGATTATTTAGTCTGTGGGACAAGCAATAAATCGGAAAGAGAAATAGGATATTTTACCAAATTCGGCGACGGGGCAGCGGATATTTTACCCCTGGGCGGTATCCTAAAATCCGAAGTCAGAGATTTAGCCGAAGATTTAGGTGTGCCGGAAAGGATTATCAAGAAAACTCCTTCCGCCGGCCTTTGGCCCGCTCAGACAGACGAAGGAGAAATGGGGATAACTTATAAAGAGTTAGATGATATTTTAGCGCGGATGGAGAATAAAAAAAGACAGATTCTTCCGGAAGGAAAAGTAGAGAGAGTGAAGGAGATGGTGGCGAGGTCACAACATAAAAGGCAAGGACCGCGAGTTTGTTATATTTGAAAATTGCTGAAATAAATAAATTAGTTAAATGGTTAAAAGGTTAAATAGTTAAATGGCGTGAACAATTTAACCTGTTCCGACCGAAGGGAGGAAAAGATGGACGAAATTTTAGAAATTCTGGAAAAAGATGCCCGGACCACGCCGGAAGAGATTGCGAAATTGACCCGGCGCAAGGCATCCGATGTGGCCAAGGCAATCAAGAAATACGAGAGGGAAGGTTTGATATTAAAGTATAAGACGGTAATCAACAAGGAATTGGTCAAGGACGACGATGCCGAGGTGCGCGCCTTAATTGAGGTCAATATCGTTCCCCAGAAAGACGTGGGCTTTGACCATATTGCCGCGCGGATTTATCAGTTTCCCGAAGTGACCAGTTGCTATCTGGTTTCCGGAACCTATGACCTGCTCTTAGTGGTTGAAGGAAAAAATATCCACACCGTATCCAATTTTGTGGCAGAAAAACTTTCTCCGATGGAGAATGTGCGGGGAACGGTAACGCATTTTTTGCTGAAGAAATATAAAGAAGACGGAGTCATATTAAAACATAAGGAAGAAAATAAGAGGATAAATATATCATATTAGTTATAGGGTTATA
>JBBIPY010000084.1:0-5504 GCA_037442605.1 Candidatus Omnitrophota bacterium | reverse complement strand
ACGCCGACGCCTACACCCACGCCGACGCCACCACCTAGTTCTACAGTAAATCGTTCCCCTGTAGTTCGTGTAAGTGCTTATCCGAGGCGTGGATGGCCGCCGTTAAGAGTAAATTTCTCTTCCCGAAGGTCATATGACCCGGATGGAAGAATTATTAGTTATTTCTGGGATTTTGGAGATGGAACAACATCAAATCTGGCTAATCCCCAGCACACCTATACAACCCCCTCGGGATTAAGAAAAGGCATCTATTACGCCCGCCTAACGGTTACCGATGATAAAGGCGCGACCGCCCGTTCAGGCCGGATAAGAATAGCCGTCTATCCCCGAAGCCGCCTGTGGTTTAAATTGGGGACACATCCCAATTTTCTTGACAATTACTTCTTCTTTGGTTAAACTCAATCCATGCCCAGAATAGCCCGAATCGTCGTAGAGAATTATCCCCATCATATCATTCAAAGAGGCAACAATCGAGAAACCGTATTCATTGATGATAATGATAGAAAAACATACTTGAGGCTATTAAGTAAATATAGCCAGGAATGCGGTTGTAAAATACACTCCTATTGTCTGATGAACAACCACATTCATTTGCTAGTTGTTCCCATCGGCAAGAATTCTTTAGCAAATATGATGCAGAAACTCAGCCTGCGTTATACACAATTATTTAATAAAAAATACAAAAGGACAGGCAGATTGTGGGAATGCCGTTTTCATTCCTGCCTGGTAGATAGGGAAGAATATCTCTGGGCAGTTTGCCGATACATAGAAACAAACCCGGTAAGAGCCCATATCGTTACTTCGGCGGAGAAGTATTTCTGGTCAAGTGCGCGATTTAATATGTTAGGAGAAAGAAACAATTTAATAGAGAGAATATGGAAAACAGAGAAGGAAGGGTTGGAATATAGAAATTTTGTCTTGGACTCAATAGAGAGTCTTGATATAAACACAATAAGAAAAAGGACACATGGCGGAAAGCCCTTAGGGAAGAAGAATTTTCTGGAAAAATTGGAACAGCTATTAAATATAGATTTATCGGAAAAGAAAGCGGGGAGGCCACCAAAGGGAAAATAGGGATGTGTCCCCAATTTACGATTGTTATTCCCACCTATAATGAAAACGAAAATATTGAAACCTTAAGCAGGGATATTCTTGCCCTGAATAAGAATTTCCAGATAATTGTCGTGGATGATAACTCGCCGGATGGAACAGGAAATATCTTAGATAATCTTGTCCCAAAATATCCTTCACTTAAGGTTGTTCATCGTTCTAAAAAATCGGGCTTAGGGAGTGCCTATGGCGAAGGTTTCAAACTTGCTTTAGAAGAAAAGGCGGATTTTATTCTGCAGATGGATGCGGATTTCTCGCATCAGCCGGCATATATACCCCGCCTGCTTGAGGCAGCTAAACATGCGGACCTGGTTATCGGCTCGCGCTATGTGCGGGGAGGTGGGATAAAAAACTGGAATTTCACCCGTCGCTTCTTAAGCAGACTGGCTAATCTCTATGTCAGGATAGTTACCGCTATGCCGGTTTCCGATGCCACCAGCGGTTTTAAGTGCTTTCGTAGAGAGGTCTTGGAAAATATCGATTTAGATAAAATTTCTTCCGAGGGTTATGGCTTCCAGATAGAAATGAATTATTTAGTCTGGCAGAAAGGTTTTCGTATTAAAGAGATACCGATTATTTTTTATGAAAGACGCCTGGGCAAATCAAAGTTGAGCCGGAGGATAATTGCCGAAGCCCTGTGGCTGGTTTGGAGACTCCGTCTTTCACACAGATGGACACAGATGAAAAGATACAGATTAGCCCCGTTAGAAATTTAATTTCTAACGGGGTTAGCACAGATAATGTTTATCTGTGCCCTCTGCGTTTTAATTCGTGGCAATTCGATTTCTATTCGGGGTAATTCGTGTCTACTTCGAATATACGGAATATCCCCGCATCAGTTTTTGCCTGGTATATTTCCTTGAAGTTTTTGGAGTTAAGAAAGGCACGCAGATTTGGTTTGAGATTTTTTTCGTAAGAACTGATTACAATATGGGTGATTTTATATTTCTTAATTAACCTTAAATCTGCTGTTTGATAGATTTTCTGCACATCTTCTTCAATCTCTCCGTAGTCATATCCATGAGACCATAACCAACCCTTATATCCTAAAACTATATTCTTTCCGCCAAGCATAGATACGGGATGATTATGCGCATCAGAAGTAAGGATTAGGCTGGAAGGGGGGATATTTCTCCGTACCCATCTCGCTACTTCCTGGGCTTTTTTATCTGCCAAGACAAAACTTACCCGGTTGAGATAGATATAATCAAGCAATCCGGAAAATATAGAAAGGAAAATAAGGACAGCGAACATAAATATGCGGTCGGGCTTCTTCCAGCGCGAGGTATTATTCAATATATTAATTAAGACAAAACTTGCCATCACACAGCTCAAGAAGAACCAGTGCAGGAAATATTTGGCATTGTCCCAGTCGGAAGGATGGACTATAATAAAATTTGCCAATATAAATATCACAAAAAATGGAAGATAAAAGAGCGATTTCTTTTTTTCTGTCAGAAATAAACCTGCAATAATAAGAAAAGAGATAATCCCTAAATTGTATACCCAGAAAAGCATAATCAGAAACGGATTAGCCGTTTTAAACATCCAGCCGGGCTGAAGCCAGAATGATTTTGCCAAAATATGTCTACCCATTAGATATGATATCTGGGGTAAGGCAACTAATCCAGCGGGGATAATAAAATATATCCATTCTTTCCTCATCCGAAATAAAAAAAAGAATAAAGATGCAAACCCTGCACTTAATAAAGAAGGGGTATGGATTAAAGGAAGTGTTCCCAGGAGTAATCCGGATAAGGCGAGGTTTTGCGAAGAAGCCAACCCTTCTTTTATAAAGAACTCTTTTAAGAAAATATAATAGATAAAAACTGATACCGCCATTCCCCAGATGAATGCCCTTTGCGAGAGGAAAAGAACGGATAAGGTATTTCCCCAGACAAGCCCCCTGGGGTCAATCTTGGTATAAAAAGAGCCGGGCAGGATGAGTTCCTTTAATCCTTTTCCCAAAGCAAAGAGAAATCCAGAATTACCATTTAAGAAAAACAACATAAGCACAAATAAACCCGCCAGTTCGGAGCCAGTAAATTCCTTAGTGAAGATTAAAATTATGGAAATAAGCGCAACGCTAAAGATGATATTTATCAGAACAATAGAAGTTACATAATTTAACCCGCCTTTATAGATTATTGCCGAGAGAAAATCGATAAGGAAAGGATAGGCGAGTTTGTGATTTACGATGAGAGGGTGATTTAAAGTCAACGGTAATTTTTCAGTAAAATGCATTATGTAAGAAAGATGCATCGCATAGTCTCCCCAAGCAGTTTGCATTGCCCTCAGGTTTCCCTGGGTGTCAAACTTTATGGTATTAAAATTAACCAGGGAAAGCAGAATGGTGAATAGAACAAAGATAATCAGATATGTCTTTGAAGGTTTTATGATTAAAGGAGGTTTAGTCTTGGGATAGCGTTTAAGCAAAACCAGAGAAAACAACGCAGAAATAAGAGTTACTCCCAGAATTAGCGGGATGCTCAGAGATTTTAAAATGAGCGATAAGATAAACGTTGCCCAGGTAGTGAGCGTAAAACCTAAGATTAATCCTAAGGTTAATTTCTCCTCAGTCCGCTCGAAGCCGGGGAAATAGAGCGCGATACTTGTTCCCAGGAGAAAACTAGCAAGACAAAAGAGTATGCCTATCATACTTTTATTTGCTCCAAGCTACATGCTGCATGCTTCAGGCTTTAAGCTTGAAGCCTGCAGCCTGTTGCCTGTAGCCCATTGTATCAGCGCTGCCTCAAAGCCAGGAACGAATCCACGTCAGGAAATCGAAGGTCTTCTGCTGTATGGGTAAGCCGTAACTTAGAGGCAGAAGAATAAAAAATCCTCCCAGTAAAATAAGAAATAGGACCCAGAACCAAAGATGAGGGATTCTATATATATTTTTTATTTTAAAATAAAGAAAGATACTGAATGAACTCCCCAGCATAATTAATAATGCGCCGATTAAAAAAGGAATATCTTTAGGCAGGTGCCAGAGAAAAACCGCGCGGGATATCAGCGCTATTACAGACAGGCCGGCAATGAATGTAATGATGCTGGGTAGGGGAGAAGGAATTTCCCTGTCTTGGGGGAGAAGGAATCTGTCCAGAAGAACTGCGGTTCCCATAATGGCAAAGATAAGCGCGGGGAGATAGTGATAGAGAAACATACAGCGGGAGATAGACATAAAGGGTAGATAAGAAATAAAATATCCTAAGATAATAATGCCTTTTCCTGGAAGATCGGGTAGAAATTTAAATTTAGAGGTAGAAATTATTCTTAGTAAAATCAGCACAATAAATGTAAATATACCCAGGGAAGATAGCCACCAGACAAGAGGATTGCCCAAAAAAGTAAGGTTTTGAATTTGTTTATTTCCCGAAGAAGAGTGGAGATAACTCACCGGCCTTGCCATTATAGGCCAGGAGAACCATTTGCTGGAATAGCCGTGGGTTAGGGGACGGGAATGGCTATAGAACATACTCTGGTTTAATCCCATAAACTCCTTCAATCCTCCTGCATGCTGCAATATCCTGAAATGCACAGAAATAACGGCATAATAAATGAGGAGGGGAAGGGCTATAAATACCAGAAAATACAGGAATATTTTTCGCGAAAATAACTTAAGACGTTCTTCATATAGAATCAGGCAAAAAACCACTGCCGGGCCGGTCAGCCCAATCCATTTGGTGGAAACGGCAAACCCCGCGCTTATCCCCGAAAGAATTAGCCATCTTATTTTTTTTGCCCCTTCGCTTTTTAAATAAGCGTATATAGTAAAAAATATAAAAAAAATTAAGAAAGTGTCGGGTGAGATAAAACGCGAATGCACTAAAAAGGCATTGTCAAACAGGAGGGCGGTTGAGGCGATAAAACCTGCCCGGCTGGACCGGGTAATCCTTTCGGTGAATAAGAATATAAGCGGAATTAACAGGGCGCCGAATAAAGCGGTAATGAATCTAAGGACGGCGACGGGAGTTCCCTGAGGATAATTCAGGCCGATATGTTCAACGTTAGTTTTTGGATTAAGTTGCGAGATTTTTGCCAGACCGGCAATGATAAGTTTTGCCAGGGGAGGGTGGTCGTCAAAGAAATATTGGCGTTGCAGATAATGGGAAATATATCTGCCGTAGTGGACTTCGTCAAAGATGACCTTGTTGACAAAATTTAAGTTCCAGAGGCGTGTGATTAGTGCTAAAATAGTAAGGCAGAGGAGTATTTCTGAACGGTGTTTTTTGAGAAAATCGTTGCCTTGCATTAGGTTATAATATAAAATAGAAGTAGGTTATTGTCAACTTCTTATTTTTAGGATTATGGATAAGAAAATATCCATTAATTTAGCACCTAATATTATCATAAACAATGGTGTTTTGATTATAATTCTTTTTTTAGGTATT
>JBBIPY010000083.1:0-5541 GCA_037442605.1 Candidatus Omnitrophota bacterium | reverse complement strand
TGGAAATTTGATTTTGATTCCCGCTTCGCTGAGCGAAGCGAGGCGAGCGTGGAAATTCGTGTCCTTTGGTTTTACAATCTTTAATAAAACCTTCATCTCTCCGAAATTACCTATACCCAATTCCGCAACCGCTAAATCGTATGATGGGTCTAAATCCAGCAAAGCGAGAGATACCCCGATCTGATTATTGTGATTCCAGGGGCTCTTCAAAACCTTAATTTTCTACATCGGCGCCTGCCTGTGTATTGCAGGTATTGACCTCCTTGCATGGCAACAATTTATTTTCCAGAAGTATCTCCTTTACTATGAATCGGTCGTCGAAGGGAACGCTTGTGTTCTTGAAGACCTGATACGCCTCGTGTCCCTTGCCGGCAATGATAACCGCATCGTCTTCCTTTGCCCGACGGATTGCCTCATTTATGGCAGCATAGCGGTCCAGGATTACCTGATAATTGGCAAACCCCCCGGGAAAACCCACCTCTATTTCTTTTATGATCGCCTCGGGCTCCTCCGAGCGGGGATTGTCCGTAGTGAGGATTACATAGTCTGTCAGTTCTGCCGCAACCTTACCCATCAATGGCCTTTTATCGCGGCATCTGTCTCCCCCGCAACCAAACACTATGATAATTTTACCCCCGCAGATTGGCCGTATGCTTGAGATTATTTTCCTTAAGGCATCATCGGTATGGGCATAATCCACAAAGACCTTAAAAGGTTGTCCAGCATCAATGAGCTCTAACCTGCCGGGAATATAGTCCAGCGCTTCAAGGCCTTGTTTTATCAACCTTAAATCTAGATTCTGCGATATGCCAAAGGACACCGCTGCCAGAATATTATAGACATTATGCCTGCCAATCAAGGCGGTCTTGAGTTCAATTTTGCCGTGAGGGGTGCTGACGAAAAAACGACTGCCGTTAACCTCGTTCAGGATATTATGTGCCTCCACATCCGCGGTGGCATCTATGCCATAGGTGATGGAGTTGGCATCGGTACGGCTGAGCAATTCTTTTCCGTGAGGGTCATCCATATTGATTATCGCCCAGGAATGCGGACTTAGGTTTCTGAAAAGTATCGACTTGGCATTGAAATAATTCTCGAATGTCTTGTGGTAATCGAGATGGTCTATAGTAATATTAGTAAAAATACCTGCTGCAAAATCTATCCCTTCAACCCTCCTCTGCTTTAAGCCATGAGAAGAAACCTCCATAACTGTATAATCAACCCCATCGGCTCGCATATTATGGAGTAATTCCTGTAATTGAATCGGACCGGGGGTGGTATTGGTAGCCGGGATCACCCGCTGACCAAACCGATAATTGACCGTACTGATGACACCGACCTTAAACCCTGCTGCCTTAACCATGCTCTCTATAAGATAGGCGGTAGTGGTTTTGCCGTTTGTCCCCGTGATACCAACTATCTTAATTTTAGAAGAGGGGTGTCCGTAAAAATTAGCCGCAACCTGGGCTAATGCCCTGTAAACATCCCTGACCTTTATAAAGAGCACACCTTTTCTTCTTAACTCATGTATCTGTGGATACGAGGTGCTGTGGATAATCGCCCTCGCCCCCCGACTTATAGCCTCCCCAATAAAATCACAGCCGTTAAAGCGCGTGCCGGGGACGGCAACAAAGGCAAATCCCTCCTTTACCTGCTTAGAATAGGTGCTGATGCCTACAATCTCTTCATCTCTGCCGGTAGGATATTCACCACTCAGTTCCACACTCTTCAGAACCTGCGTTAATTTCATTTTTAATCTATATTAGCAAATTTTATATCCTGGGACAATGAGTCCAGATACTGCAGGGCATCCGCAGCCACATTTTTAAAAACCGGGGCGCAGACGACGCCGCCATAATACGGACGCGGTTCATCCAGAACTATGCCGATGGCCAGCACAGGATTATCAACGGGAATGAAGCCGATAAATGAGGAAGTAAATTTGCTGTGCGAATAGACTCCGTTTTCGACCTTCTGGGCTGTTCCCGTCTTACCCGCGGCCTGATATTTATCCACATCCGCTCTCTTACCCGTGCCTGATTTAACCACCCCTATGAGAATCTGCTTCATCTTCTCCACGGTTTGCGCTGAGATAACTGTTCTTATCCTTACCGGAGAGAAGGTTTTTATGCTAATCCCTTTTTTATCTCTTATTTCTTTGATTATATAGGGCCGCACAAGAATGCCTCCATTGGCAATCACGGAAGCAGCCAGGGTCAACTGTAAGGCATTCACCATAATCTCCTGACCAATGGGAATTGCTCCGATAGAAGTCTTGGAAAGCCTATTTAATGGCCGGATAAACCCCCCTGCCTCTCCAGGCAGATCAACCCCGCTTTTTCTACCCAAGCCGAACAAACGCGCATAGCGGTAGAGTGTCTCCAGACCTGCCTTCTGAGCCACCTTTACCGTCCCGATATTACTGGAGACCTCAATTATCTCTCTAAACGTCAACCAGCCGTGCGGTGTATGGTCGCGTAATATATGGGTCTTCATATTATACGAACCATTTTCGCAGAAAAATCTATCTTGAGGGCTGACTATCCCTTCCTCTAAAGCCGCAGAGGCAGTAATAATCTTGAATGTTGAACCCGGCTCAAACATATCTGTAACCGCGCGGTTGCGAAAGGCATCCCTGCTGTGGGCTTCGAAATTATTGGGGTCAAAATTGGGATAATTTGCCATGGCTAAAATCTCGCCTGTGGAAGGATAAACCACCACCACCGACCCTCCCAAGGCACGTGTAGCCTTAACTGCTTTTTCCAGTTCACGCTCAGCAATATTCTGAATCACCGAATCGATACTCAGGACCACATCATAGCCGTCTATAGGGGGAAGGTGGTCGTAATCCAGAAAAAAGAGCCTTCTTCTCTTGGCGTCTTTGGAAGAAAGAAGATACCCCGGTCTTCCTTTCAGCTGTGCGTCGCAATATAGTTCAAGCCCCTCCAGTCCCTGATTATCAATACCGCAAAAACCCAGTATAGTAGAGGCATTTCTCGCCTGAGGATAATTCCGCTTTGTTTCCTTAATCAGATGGATTCCCTGGAGGGATAGGGACTTGATTCTCTCGGCAATATCTTTATCTATATGACGGCTAAGCCAGACGAAAGACTTATCCTGGGCAAACTTATCTAAAAGCATCCTCTTTTCTAAACCCGAAACCTCGGAGAGAACCTCCGCGGTATAGAGCGGATTTTCGATTTCCCTGGGATTGGAAAAGAGCGAATCTATTGTAAGATTTATCGCAAGGGGACGCATATTCCGGTCAAAGATTGTTCCTCTCGCCGGTTCAAGCGGAATATACATCTGATATTGCTTCTGAGCAAAATGCGTCAGGGAAGGAGCCCGAAAAATCTGGAGATAGATTAAGCGGAGGGACAAAAAAAAGAGATTAAAAAGAATACAGAAATATATTACATATATGCGCTTCTTTTTATATCTATCCACAACAATAAAATGTATAAAAAACAGTTATATAAAACCGCCTCAAGGCCGTGCTTCAACCTCGGACCTGAAGGCAAATATCGCCGACAATGCCTTCTTTGTCCTCTCCCGGAAAGAAGGCTTCTGGGAATAATCAACCAGCAATTGTCTGCTTTCAGTATCTGAATGGGCAATCATAACGGGAGTGGTGTACTTTAATTTTATCTTAGCGGCTAAGAGACTCTTCTCAATGGCTGCGGGTGACTTTAATTGAAGGACATTGTATCTTAAAACGCGATTCTGGTCAACAAGTTTGGTAATCTGTTTCTCCTGCGTTAAGAGCTGATAGCTTAATTCCATCTGACAGACATTCTGCCAGACATAGACCAGACATGCCAGGGTAATTATTCCTACACATAAGAAAAAATGCGATATTCTCAATGCATTCTCCTTTATATCTTCTCTGCTATGCGTAATTTTGCACTCCGGGCACGCGGGTTATTCAACACCTCTGCCCTGGAGGGAACAATGGGCTTTCTATTTATAAGTATAAGGCGATTCTCTTTTGCAAAATGGCGCAATTTATTCTTCGCAATGCGGTCCTCTAAAGAATGGAAGGAGATTACCGCCAGTCTTCCCCCTTTAGAAAGCACATTCAACGCATTATCCAGCCCGGAAGACAGGTTTTCCAATTCGTTGTTAACCGCAATGCGCAAGGCCTGAAATGTCCGTGTTGCTGGATGCAGACGGCCGGATTTATGTTTCCTGGGCATTGCCTTTAGAATAAGTCCGACCAGTTCAGTCGTCGTGTGAATATTCTTTCTTTTTCTGCTCAGGATAATCTGACGGGCAATGCTCTTGGCAAAACGTTCCTGGGCATAATCCTGCAAGAGTCTTACCAGTGCGTCTTCGTCTAAATGATTAACCAGATTGTATGCGGTCAGTTTCTGGGCCCTGTCCACGCGCATATCCAGAGGGCCATCTGACCTGAAACTGAAACCGCGCCCGATATCAAACAGTTGATAGGAGGAAAGCCCCAGGTCAAAGAGGAAACCATCAACATGAGAAACATTCGTATCCCGCAGGATTAATTCTATGTCCTTGAAATTGCCGTGGACTAATTGGAAACAACCCCTGTATCTGTTAAGTCTCTCCCGGGCAAAACCCAGGGCATCTGTATCGCGGTCAATACCCACCAAGAAACCACCCGGCAGGATTTTTTCCAGGATTACCTCTGCATGCCCACCCCCTCCCACTGTACAGTCAACGATGACTTTTCCTGGGGAAAGATTAAGACAACCCAGTACCTCAGCAAGGAGGACAGGCCGGTGTAGAGAAATATTATCTTTCTGCCCTTGCATCAAGTCCACTCCGAGTTCTTCCCATGGATAATCATATCCATTGGTGGTTATTGTTTCTCGAAAATCCTCTCGGCAGTTTCCTCGAAATATGGTCGTGAATTTTCGTAGAACTCCTTCCATAACTCTTTGCTCCAGATTTCTATACGGTTAGAAACCCCGATTATAATGACATCTCTCTTTAACCCGGCAAAATCCTTTAAATACGGGGGAATAAGCATCCTTCCCTGACGGTCAAGAACAACCTCCAGTGCCCCCGAGAAATAGAGGCGATTGAACTTCCTTGATACCTCGTGGGTAAAAGAAAGCGACTTGAATCTTTCTTCCAGAAGACTCCATTCCTCCTCGCTAAAAACGAATAAACACCTGTCCAGCCCCCGCGTGACATAAAATCTCTTTATCCCGCGTCTTTTTATCGTCTCGCGGAACTTTGCCGGCAGGATTATCCGGTCTTTCCGGTCGATAGTATGCGAATATTCGCCGTAAAACATAAATGAACAGATAGCTTACGGAGCAAAGCGACGTAAGTTACAGCGAAGCGCCTGCGAATTTACCCCGCCCTTTTGGATAGATTGCGCAGCGTCTACGCACCAAAAGGGCGGGGTGGCTTCGAGCAAATAACTTATGTCGCTATCGCTCCATAAGTTATGCTCTCAACCACTTTCCACCACTTTACTCCACTTTATGTCAAAAGTATACCACTATTCAGGGGCTTGTCAAGCAAAAAATGGAGCTCTTCTGCAAATGAGAAGAGTTTGTA
>JBBIPY010000082.1:0-5672 GCA_037442605.1 Candidatus Omnitrophota bacterium | reverse complement strand
AATAAACAATTAAACTTTGGCGGTAAAAGATTCTGATTTCGTCGCAAGAACACCGAAGATTTGCTTAAGCAAATCTTCGGAGAGGCCGGGATTCGAACCCGGGGGTCCAGTTTCCCAGACCAATCGCTTAGCAGGCGACTGCTATCGTCCACTCAGCCACCTCTCCTCAAATTTTGCTACGCAAAATTTTAATTAGTTACTTATAACTGCCTTTAATCTGCGTTTATTCCGGAAAAATTCCTGCAAGATTTTGCTGCACTCTTCCTTTAAAACCCCTCTGGTGATTTTTATGCGGTGATTGAGTTTTTTGTGGCTGGCAATATTCAATACCGAACCGCAGGCGCCGGTCTTGGGGTCATCGGCTCCATAAATAATCCGCTTTACCCGAGCCAATACAAGCGCCCCCGCACACATCGAACATGGCTCAATTGTAGCATATATGGCACAATCCAGCAATCGCTCGTTGCCAAGAAAGCTGGCGGCCTGGGTTATGGCAATCATCTCGGCATGGGCAGTGGGGTCTTTCAAGGTCCTGATTTGATTATGCGACCGGGCAATAATTTTATTCTTATAGACAATTACCGCCCCCACGGGTACTTCATCTTTCTCAAAGGCACTCATTGCCTCCTTCAAGGCCTCCCGCATGAAGAATACATCATTTTTTTCTCCAAATTTTAAATTCTGCATCCTATATTTTTACGGAAAAAACAGGCAAAAAGTGCGCAGAGGACCCAGATTATCAGAACAGACCAGACAATTATGGCAAGCCAGTTCTTCTTCAAAATGTCTCTGTCCTTCGCCATCCTCTCTTCTATCAGCGCAAGCATATCTTTAGAATATGGAGCAAATCCCATAGCCATTAAACCCGTGAAGAAAAACATTACCGCAAAAATCTGGACAACGGTCAATTCCTTAAGTAAGAACATCAAACTAATCGCGGCGATTACCAGAGAAACCAGACTAACTATACCCGGCCTTGCCCATAATTTTTTTGCCACATTATCCATCCAGAACTTTGGTTTTAGCAAAATCGCAACTAATTTAACCGCTGAAAACAACGCCAGAATAAGCGCCATTACCTCTATCGCTGTCATAGGTTATCACCTCCTTACGAGAAAGATTTCACGCGCCTGGAGGGATTCGGCGCCTTCGGTTCATATCGTCGCCTCAGGTCGCCACCCGCTCGCTGCCGCTACGCACCATTATCATGGCGCTTGCTTTTCCTCGCTTCTCGCTCGGCGCTCGCTCCCTTCGAATCCCTTAATGTAATATTTCTGAGGCAAATAGCGCGCCTGGAGGGATTCGAACCCCCAACCGTCGGCTCCGTAGGCCGTCGCTCTGTCCAATTGAGCCACAGGCGCTTCAAAATTTTTGCGTTGCAAAAATTTTGAACAGCAATTTATAGCCTACCACTTAATAACTGTTTAATCTTCCGTGCCTTAGTTTTCCCAATACCTTTAACTTTAATTAACTCCTCTTCCGATGCCTCTAAAATGTTCTTGATGCTGCTAAAATGTTCTAACAGCCCTCCTGCCAAATGTGGTCCAATTTTAGGGATGCCTTCTAATAAATACAACCTCTGTTTAAACTCATGATGAGGCTTTTTACCAAATCTTACACTATAATTTCTCCGAAAACCCGTATTCTGCTTCGCAATTATACGTAAAAATTCTGCTGTTTCAGAAGTATTCTGTGTGAATATAATCGGTATCCTCCAGTTAAAAATAAGAGAAACAATCGCTCCCTTGACTGCCCTGGCATTAATATTGCCATTATATAAATTTTCTCCTTCTATAACCAAAATAGAATCAATAAAATTTTGTTTCAGGAGTTTAACTTGTCTAAATAACCTGCCGTCGATAATTGATTTCTTAAAATCATCTACCGTCTTTCGCTCAACTCCTACTTTTCTATTAACGACATAATCTCCAACTTCGAGATTTAAACGGTGGACTGTAAAACCTAATTTAAGTAAATACTTATCAATTCCCATTCGACATTCGTTTCTATCTATATAAATAATCATCTATATCATTATGCTTTTAGGTAAATTTTTGCCTGCGGCAAGAATTTACGGAGAGGCAGGGATTTGAACCCTGGGACCTTTTGGGTCACGCGCTCTCCAAGCGCGCGCACTAAACCGGGCTATGCGACCTCTCCAGAAATTTTGCTACGCAAAATTTTTAACTTATTGATTATAACATAAGAAACAGGGCGAGGCAATTCGGAAATATCGGCTTAAGTAATCCGTATAATAAAACTGAGGTGGGTTATGCTCTGGAAAATAGATGGAATTGATTATATCCCGTTATCGGGGTTCAACAACCCTGCCAAAGAATAAAATATTGCCGGTGTCTCTCTCCTGGATAAGAAATATAAACGGATGGTCCGCTCTAAAGACTGTAGACATCTCAGCCATCATTTTCATAATTACCGCCGTTGCTCCGGCCGCCTCGGTACCTTCCTCATTTACCTCCACAAATGCCTGATGAATAACTTCGCTGATTTGCAAATCTCGCTCTCCCGTCATTCCGGAGAAGTCTGCCGCGTCACTGAATGCGGCAGGCATACCCAGTTCTATAAGGTCTTTAGCCATAAAATATTTTGTCTCAAACTTGAATTTTGGCATATACACATCAATTTTTCTCTCCCTGAGCATATCCTTCCATTTGTTCAATTTTTCTAAAGTAAAGAACTGCTCCAATCTCTGCAGATCGTTGTTCCTGGGAAGAAATATGAGCATGGACAGCTCTTCGCCTGAGTACGGCATTTCAAGAATTTGCAGGTCATCGGTTTCTGCGTAATTGAATTTTGCTTTTTCGCCGGCGAGGCTCATCATCTGCACCTTTACGGTCTCGGCAGGACTTATTCTGAAATCGTCTTCTATTGTCTGAGATTTATCAAACTTCAATAACCAATCTCCCTTAAAGTATACGGCGTTAGTTAACACCAGACGAGTCGTTGCGTCTATCATTCCGACAGGGATTAGATCTTTGATTCTATCGTTTGTCCGGTCTTCTACCCAATTGTTAATCGTTATGCGCGAACCCTCGGCATCTTTCCTGAAATCCAGATTGGCTACTTTTCCGCCATAATACTTTTCTACCACGCTAAAATATTCGCTTAGAAACCGGTAATCTTTTTGTGCCCATAATGCATTGGCGGTGTTAAGCGTGTATTTCTTATCTTTTTTATTTATTTCATTGTAGATTATAGCGAAATTAGGTCTCCTGATTTTTTCATCCTTCGGAAAATAAAATACCTTTTGTATTTCTTCCTCTGTTTTTCCTTTCGCCCCTTCGTAAGTCATTACCAGAGCCGTTGAAATGCTGTAAGGAGAGAAAAAGATATTTCCTTTTTCCTGCGCTCTGTATTTTGAATAAACATCGAAAGCAAATTGGTTGATTGCATTGACAACGGCAATTACACCTTCCAAAGTTGCTCCGGCCTCATCTGCCATTGCTGGCGTCGGTTTTGCCGGTGTAATGGGAGAAACGGGGATTTTACTCCCCCGAAATAGAAATAAACCCGCAGAAATGGCGAGCGCAATTGCAATCGATATTACAATTATCAATATTTTCTTGTTCATAACTATATGTAAATTTTTGACTGTGTCAAAAATTTACGGAGGGGGTGAGATTCGAACTCACGTGAGCCTTACGACTCAACCGCTTTTCGAGAGCGGCCCGTTATGACCACTTCGGTACCCCTCCAAAGTTCAACAATTTCTAATAGCAGAATAATTTTTATATTTCTGTAAATGTTTGGGGTTATGAGTGTCTACATTTATAAAATACTTATCTATATCTTTTTGCCTATGCAAATAAACACGATTACGATTATTTGTAATTGGCTTGAACCCTAATGTTTTTAAAATTTTGTAGACAGATTCTAACAATAGTAATGAGTGATTTGTAAAACACATAGCGAAATTATGATACACTCTATTAAATACCCTGTGCTTATACAGATAAAATGAACCATCGGCATCTATCAGTCCTCTGAGACAAGCTATACTGTAATTTCTGTTATTTAAAATCCACTTCGGTATATCAATCCCATTTCTGATTTTGTTACCTCTTTTTAAGCCTTTCTTCTCTAAGAATTCAACTAAATTCTTACCAGAGGCTACGACTGTATTTGCATTTTCCGTTGGTCTAAATGTAACAAATGTAGAAATTAAAAATAATTTTTTAATTAATTTGCGAACATAGAATAAGTAGGCACTATCGGTTTCTGCATTAGAAGTTATTTTAACCTGATAATCCGTAATTCCTCCGTCTCCAAGCATTATTCCTATGAATTCCGCTAATTCTATGGAAGGTCTTGGCTTATTGACCGTTTTTCTTGTTTTTACACCAAGCCTTGTAGCATACTCAGGGTTTAATCGAAATAATCTTTGTGAATTAATTCCTCCTTTTCTTCTACCTTCTGGTGTGCCTGGATTTCCATATATCTGGTAACGCCTCAAGGCACCTTTGTAAGCAAACTTTTTAGCACTCCAATACTCTGGCAAAATTTCTACCATTTTGGGAATAAATATATTAGAAATCTTATGTAATTTTAATAAAGCCTCGTAACTCATATTATACTTTTCTCTGCGCCAATCTCTGAGAGTTCTATCACATATATTGCAAATTTTTGCGATTTTAGACCAATCATAACAAAAATAATTGCCAATACAATCTAAAAATTCTCTTTGACGACCTCCCTTAAATTTTACCCTTGCCATAGCAATTAAGAATAACGGAGGGCGAGGGACTCGAACCCCCAATCCCTTACGGGACGCCGGTTTTCAAGACCGGTGCCTTACCAATTAGACTAGCCCTCCTCAAATATACCACTAAGCTTAAACTGCGCCAATTCTTATGCAATTCATACCGAGAAGAATTGATTAAAAATCCGCAGGAAGATATCCCGGGTGACTTCGTAAGAAGAATTCAAAAATCCCTGAAAGGAAAAGGACTCAAAGATTCGGCTCAAGACAAAAGCCGCGATGGCAATATTAACCAGATAAATAAAAGTGATGGAAAAAAGATAACCCGCTTTAATCAAATCAGGCTGAATCTTTCTTAGGGTCTCCGTGGTCATCAGGATATGCATAGCCAGACTGAAACCAAGAACAAAGAGAAAAATCTTTAAATAAATAATGTCTAATCTGTAGGAGGCATTAAGGATAAAAAATAAGAGAGAAAATAATAAGGGGTAAATGGGGAAGATGTAAGGGGCAATCAGGGTTATAAAATTGACCCTGTCGGTTTTAACCTCTCCGCCTTTATCGGAGACCCTGATTCTCTTAACCCTACCTCCGGAAAGCCAGGCGAATACGGCATGGACAAATTCGTGCCCAAAGACGTAAATCCGCTGGGGTTTAAAGATGAAGATATGGAGAAGCATATATAAAATTACCCCCAATAAAAAGGCAAACTGATTGGTAGAGGGACCGGGAATCTGGATAATCTGGCGGTATAAACTAACAGAAACGCCGAAACAGAAAGGGATAAATAAAACACCTAAGATAAACTTGAGGATACGTAACCACATATTTCACAGATGGGCACAGACAATCACAAATTGCCACAAATCAAAGCCGAATTACCACGAATTGTCGATGGCTTAATTCGTGATATTATGAAAAGGCTAACCTCCCCAGTCTATTTGGTATATAATCG
>JBBIPY010000081.1:0-5695 GCA_037442605.1 Candidatus Omnitrophota bacterium | reverse complement strand
TCGGCTTCTTATTTGTGATAACTTGTGTGCAATTTGTGATAATTCGTGCGTTACTCCTCACGCTGGGTCACCCGCATTACCTCGGCAGGGGTGGTCAGGCCCTGGATAACCTTATCCCAGCCGTCCTGACGCAGTGTCCGCATCCCCATAGTCAGGGCCTTCTTCTTAATCTGGTCGCTGGAGGCGCGCTCTAAAATCATCTTTCTTATCTCGTTGTTTAGCACCAGGAACTCATATATTGCCCTTCGGCCGCGATAACCGGTAAACTTGCATTTTTCGCAACCCTTTCCTTCAAAGATAGTCACCTTAGCGGGATTCTGGTCACCCACCTCAAGCTCTTCCAGAACATCTTTGGTTGGCTTCGCCGGATTCTTGCAATCCGGACAGATTACCCTCACTAAACGCTGGGCGATAATGCATTCCACTGACGAGGCAACGAGAAAGGGCTCAATCCCCATATCAATAAGCCGCGTAACCCCTCCGGCCGCATCATTGGTGTGGACCGTGGAAAATACGAGGTGTCCGGTCAGGGCAACCCGGATGGCAATCTCCGCCGTCTCTAAGTCGCGCACCTCGCCCACCATAATCACATCGGGGTCATGTCTCAATATCGAGCGCAGGCCCGCGGCGAAGGTAAAACCGATTTTGGGATGCACCTGCAGCTGGGTTATACCCTTCAGTTGATATTCTATGGGGTCTTCTATGGTAATAATTTTTATATCCGGCTTGTTTATCTTATTTAAACAGGCGTAAAGGGTGGTGGTCTTTCCGCTTCCCGTGGGTCCGGTATTAAAAATAATCCCGTGGGGTTTTTTAATCATCTCCTCCAGTATGGCAAGGTCTTTCTCCGCCAGCCCTAATTCCTCCAGACTATAGAGCATACCCATGCTCAGGATTCTTACCACCACGCTCTCGCCGAATGCGCTGGGAAGTATGGAAATGCGCAGGTCATAGTCGTAGTTTTTAATCTTTATCTTTATGCGGCCGTCCTGGGGGAGCCGGCGCTCGGCGATATTGAGGTTCGCCATAATCTTAATGCGCGAGACAATGGCGGCGGCAAAATGGCGGATAGCCGGCGGAACGGAGATATCGTTTAAGACTCCGTCTACACGAAAACGCACCTTGAGTTCGTCTTCATACGGCTCGATATGCACATCGGTGGCGCGCTCATCCACGGACTGACTGAGCAGTTGATTGACGAATTTTATTACCGAGGCATCCTCTGCCAATTCCTCCACTTCCTCGGTTACCACCTCGGTAAACTTCTCTTCCTCCTCAAGCGTGGTCTTCTCCATCATTTTCTCCACCGTCCCCGCGCCCACGCCGTAGTATTTCTTTATCGCATCCTGGATATCCTTTTCTCCGGCAAGCACCGGTTTGACATCGTAGCCTAAAAGCAGCTTTATGTCGTCCAAGGTATGCACATCTAAAGGGTCGGTAACGCCGATAATCAGGGTATTATTTTCCATCCGGATAGGCATCAGTTTATAGTGGGAGGCGAATTTGGGCGGGACTTTCTTGACCACCTCCGGACCTATCTCAAGTTGTTTCAGTTTCACAAAAGGAATGCCTAATTGTTTGGAAAGCACGGGCAGGATATGCTCTTCGCTAATAAATCCTAATTTCACCAGAGTAATCCCCAGAAACTCTTTATTCTTTTTATGCTCTTTCAACCCTGCCTCTAATTGTTCAGGGGTAATAATCCCCGCCTCCAATAACATCTCACCCAATTTTAAGGTCTCTCGTAATGCCATGTTAACCTCCGACGGTAGTAGCGAGTAGCAAGTAGAGAGTAGAGAGTAGAGAGATTTATTTCCATTTCTGAATCAAGGACTCAAGCATCGCTCTAATCTCATTTAAGATCGCTACGCGTTTATCTATTATTTCTTGAGACAGTATTCTCTTTAATCTTTTATATCTTCCTCTTGATTCCCCGGTTGAGCCCTTAGCCACTCTAAAAAAATTCTTTATCTCTTTGCCTGACTTACGTTCATAACCTTCTTCCATATTTGCGCAGATAGAATCCAGGCTTCTTAATTGGTTACCCGCTAATATCCTACCTGCAAAACTTTGTTTTAATATCGATAAATCTTCTTCTAAAAACTCGTCAAATAATTTTACAGCCTTCTGATAAACTTCAAAGTCCTCAATGCTCTTTATGGGTTTTCTTTCCATTCTCGCTACTTGCTACTCTCTACTCGCTACTTTATGTAGCGTTTCTCTGAATTTCTCCGTCAATGCGGGCACGACCTCAAAAAGGTCTCCCACAATCCCGTAAGTGGCGACATTAAAGATAGGGGCATGGGGGTCCTTGTTTATGGCAACAATTATCTTGGAAGATTGCATTCCGGCTAAATGCTGAATCTGTCCGGAGATGCCGCAGGCAATGTAAATTTTGGGGCAGACCGTTCTTCCGGTCTGACCCACCTGATGGGAATAAGGAATCCATCCGCTGTCCACGGCGGCGCGCGAGGCACCCACCGCCCCTCCCACTGCCTTGGCCAGTTCTTCAATTATCCTGAAATTCTCCGCCTTGCCCAGACCCCTGCCTCCCGAAACGATAATATCGGCCTCGGCAAGGTTCACTGTCTCCTCTAACTCCTCCACAATATCAACCATATTTATCCTTGAGAGGAGGAGTCTTCCGTCGTAAGATTTCTTAATGATAATCCCTTTTCTGGTTTTATCGGGCATTAATTCCTTCATTACCTTATGCCTTACGGTAGACATCTGAGGCCGGTAATCCGGGCAGATTATCGTTGCCATAATGTTTCCCCCGAAAGCCGGACGGGTCTGCAAAAGAAGTTTTTTCTCGGGGTCAATATCTAAACTGGTGCAATCAGCGGTTAAGCCCGTTTTGATTTTTACCGCTACGCGGGAAACCAGCGACCGGCCAATAGCCGTAGCCCCGCACAAAAATATTTCCGGTTTATATTCCCGAATCAACTCCGCAATGACATTGGTATAGGGCTCGTCCTGATAATGCGCGAGTTCTTTGGCTTGCACTAAATAAACCTTATCCGCACCTCTCCAGAAAAGTTCCTCTATTCTTTTATTATCCAGACCATCGCCGAGCAAAACGCAGGAAACCTCGGTTTCTAATTTTCCCGCCAGGCGCCTTGCCTCGCCTAAGAGTTCATAGACCACCGGCTGGATGATTCCTTTTTTCTGTTCACCAAACACCCATATTCCTTTATATTCAGATATATCCAGCTTCCAGCTTCCAGCTTCCAATTTCTTTATTAATATGGCATCAAATTTACAAACCGGCACACAGGCGCCGCAGAGATTGCATCTGTCCAGGTCAATAATGGCGAGCTTGCGCTCGAGCTTTATCGCCCCGAAAGGACAGGCCTTGATGCAGAGTTTGCATCCCGTGCATTTGTCTTTGATTACCTCTATACCCATCACTCTCGTTTGGTTAAATGGTAATTGGTTAAAAGGTTAAATAGAAGGAAAATCCTTCTTCAGCCAATTTAACCATTTAACCATTCAACTATTCAGATATTCAACTATTTAACTATTCAACTATTTAACTATTCAATGAATTTCAGATTTGAGTAACTCCACCAGCTTCTCCGACACTTCTTTCGTCTCTCCTTTAAGAACCTGTCCGCCTTTGCGCGGAGGGGGGGTAAATATCCTGATCACCTTTGTGGGAGAACCCTCTAAACCAATCTGCGAGCTTTCCGCTCCTAAATCCCCGGCGCCCCAGCGAATAACAGCAGCGTTTTTTGCGCGGAGTTTTCCTTTTAGGGAAGGGAGCCGCGGCTCATTGATTTCCTTTACTACCGTAATCAGACAGGGAAGGGGAACTTCAATCACCTCATATCCCTCCTCCATCATCCGCTGGACCCGTGCAATAATTTGGTTACTGGTGCCTGGTGCACGGGTGCTCTGGTGCTCTACAATTTTCATCTCCTCAATCTTCTTCACATAAGTTACCTGCGGGATATCTAAGTGCGCCGAGATACCCGGACCTACCTGCGCCGTATCTCCGTCGCTGGCTTGCTTACCGCAGACAATCAAATCGAATTGGGCAATCTTCTCAATTGCCTTGGCTAAGGTATAGCTGGTTGCCCAGGTATCTGAACCGGCAAAGGCGCGGTCGGTGATGAGAATCGCCTCATCGCAACCTAAGGAAATCGCCTCCCTTAAGGCCTCCTCTGCCTGAGGAGGACCCATGGTAAGCACGGTGACCTTGCCGCCAAATTTCTCTCTCAGACGAATACCCTCTTCAATGGCATACATATCGAAGGGATTAATCATGGACTGCACCCCTTCTCTAATCAGGGTATTGGTCCGGGGGTCAATCTTTACCTCGGCGGTATCGGGAACCTGCTTTATACAGACAATAATGTTCATTTGGTTAAAAGGTAATTGGTTAAAAGGTTAAATAGAATGGAAAATCCTTCTTCAGCCAATTTAACCATTCAACTATTCAACTATTTAACTATTCAACTATTTAACTATTTAAGAGCCTCTTTGATGAGGTGCTGGGCAATCACATTGCGCATAATCTGGTTTGTTCCTTCGTAAATCTGGGTAATCTTGGCATCGCGCATAAATTTTTCTATAGGGTAATCCCGCATATAGCCGTAGCCGCCGAAAATCTGCACCGCATCGGTAGTCACCTTCATACACATATCCGAGGCAAAGAGTTTTGCCATCGCCGACTCCTTGGCAATATCTTTTTCTCCGCTATCCACTGCCCGGCAGACGGCATAGATGAGCGCCCTCGCCGCTTCAATGGAAGCGGCCATATCCGCCAGCATAAACTGTATTCCCTGAAAACTGGAGATGGACTGTCCAAACTGCTCTCTCTGTCTGGAATATTCCACCGCCAGATCCAGTGCCCCCTGGGCAATACCCACGGCCTGGGCAGCCACTCCCGGCCGGGACATATCAAAGGTGCGCATCGCCACAATAAAACCCATTCCCTCTCTACCCAGGACATTTTCCTTGGGCACCTTACAGTTATTAAAGACAAGCTCGCGGGTTGCCGAGGCGCGGATACCTAATTTCTTCTCTTTCTTGCCGAAAGTAAATCCCTCCATTCCTTTTTCCAGAATAAATGCCGTCGCTCCCCGCGCGCCCTTGGATTTATCGGTCATCGCAATTACCGTATAGACCTCCGCCTCTCCGCCGTTGGTAATCCACTGCTTTGTCCCATTCAGAATATAGTAATCGCCTTTTTTTTCGGCGGTGGTCTGAATCGCCGAGGCATCCGAACCGGCAGCCGCTTCGGTCAGGGCAAAGGCAGCCAGTCTCTTTCCGCTGGCTATATCGGGGAGATATTTCTTTTTCTGGGCTTCATTGCCATACAAAATTATGGGATAGGTCCCCAACCCCGTGGCCGCAAAACAGACGGCAATGCCGCCGCAGGCGCGGGAGAGTTCTTCCGTAACCAGCGCCAATTCCAGAACCCCGCCCCCTAATCCGCCGTACTCTTCGGGAATATATACTCCGAATAAGTCGCTCTGGGCGAGAAGCTTCATAATCTCCCAGGGAAATTCTTCCTTCTCGTCGCATTCCGCCGCCAGCGGTTTAATCTTCTCATCGGCAACCTTTCCCGCCAGTTCACGCATCATCACCTGTTCCTCGCTCAGCAAATAATTCAGCATCTCTTTTCTCCTTTGTTAATTAGTTAATACTGAAAAACCTTCGCTTAGCACAAATTGCCACGAATTTTAAT
>JBBIPY010000080.1:0-5717 GCA_037442605.1 Candidatus Omnitrophota bacterium | reverse complement strand
AGCGACTTATGTCGCGTAGGAAAAGTGGAGCTCCATAAGTCGCGTGCTCATTGAAGGAGTGAAATATGTCAGGTCATTCAAAATGGGCGGGGATAAAACACAAAAAGGGCTTAGCCGATGCCCAGAAGGGCAAGATATTCTCTAAACTGGCAAAAGAGATTACTGCCGCGGCCCGGCACGGCGGCGGTAATCCCGAAACGAACTCCAAGCTGCGCACTTTCCTAGCCAAGGCGCGCGAGGCGAATATGCCTTCCGATAACGTAGACCGGGCAATCAAACGCGGCACAGGCGAACTTCCCGGCGTAAGTTATGAAGAGATGGCTATGGAAGGTTATGGCCCGGGAGGAGTGGCCATAATGGTAGAGGCATTGACGGATAATAAAAATCGCGCTGCCTCAGAAATACGCACTATATTTTCCCGTAAAGGAGGTAACCTCGCGGGTGCGGGAAGCGTGGCCTGGCTGTTCCATAAGAAGGGCTTTATAGTGGTGGATAAGAAGGAGATAGACGAAGAGAAGTTAATGGACCTGGTGTTGGAAGCGGGGGCAGAGGATATGACTGCGCAGGAGGAAAACTACGAGATAACTACCTCTCTTCAGGATTTTGAGAAGGTTAAACAGTCATTGACCGATGCCAAGGTAAAGTCTGTTTCGGCAGAAATTACGATGATACCGACTAATACCGTTAAGCTGGCCGGTAACGACGCCAAGCAGGTGCTCTCTTTGGTTCAGGAATTAGAAGACCACGACGATGTGCAGAATGTCTACGCCAACTTCGATATTCCCGATGAGATCCTCAAAGAAGGCGCATAGCATCGTTACGTTACCCGCTACTCGCTTTGCTCGTCGCTGTTTCCCCCGATAGAAATTGGGAATTTCTAACGGGGCAAACGAAATGTTCATATAGAGATTAATGGCAATGCGGATATTAGGGATTGACCCGGGTCTGCATATCACGGGTTATGGTTTATTAGAAGTGGGCAGCCGTGATTTCCGCGATAGACCACATCTCCTGGAGGCAGGGATAATCAAAACCCCGGCTAATTCCACTTTAGCCCAGAGGGTAAACCGGATTTACAAAGGGATTAAAGAGCTCCTTAACGAATTCCAGCCCGAGGTTCTTGTCCTGGAAGAACTCTATTCCCATTACCGCCATCCACGCACCGCAATTCTTATGGGCCATGCGCGGGGAGTAATCTCTCTTGCGGCGGAGGAGAGGTGTGTCCATTTAGTCGGTTATTCCTCCTCGCGAATAAAAAAAGCCATCCTGGGACGGGGCAACGCCACAAAGGAACAGGTGCAAAGGATGATTCAAGACCTGCTGGGTTTATCAAAGCCTCCTCATCCCGAAGATGTCTCAGATGCCTTGGCTCTGGCTTTGGCGTATGTGCATATCAATAGAAGCGCCCGTATCATAAACGTTCCCTCAATGCCGCAAAGACGCAAAAAGAGAATTAAATAACGAATGAGTTGTCGGTATGGGTATCGGTAGCGCCTGGTTGTAGTTTTCGGTCTCGTTATTCGTCATAAGACGAGAGACGAAAACCCTGTCTGCGGCAGGCCCCGACTTCCTTAAAGAAATTGTCGGGGCAGGCAGGCAAAACGACAGACGCCACTCCAGCGATACCGATGCCGAGAGCCAAGAATTTTGCGCCTCTGCGGACATTGAGCGATTTTGCGGCGTAAAGGCAGTTTCTTAGAAGGAGCAAAGGGATGATTTCCCGCATTGAAGGAAAGGTTATTCAGAAGAAAGAAAATTGCCTTCTTTTGGAGGTGCAGGGTATCTGTTACGAGGTTCTGATTCCGCCTACTGTGTTGCGCAGTATTGAGAAAAATTATAAAAAAGACGAGACCCTTTCTCTGGTAACATTCCATTACCATCAAATTGAACCCAGCCGGAGCACGCCCATTCTTATCGGTTTCATAAACGAGATTGAAAAGGAATTCTTTGAACGCTTTATCAGTGTCTCGGGAGTAGGACCGCGCACCGCGGTTAAGGCTCTGAATATGCCCATATCCAGAATTGCCCGCGCAATTGATGAAGGAAATATCGGACTTTTGAGTTCTCTCCCCGGCATCGGCCGGCAGCGGGCAAAAGAAATTATCGCCAAGCTCCAGGGGAAGATAGGAAAATTTGGACTTATTCAGGACGAAGGATTCGCATTTAAAGAAGCCGAAAAGCATGATTTGAAAGAGGAGGTTCTGGAGGTGCTTACCCAGTTACAATACAAAAGGCACGAAGCAGAGCGGATGATACAACGGGCTTTAGAGCGAAACTCGAATATCAGCACAACCGAGGAGCTTTTGAACGAAGTCTATCGTCAGAAATCCCACAGATGAGCGCAGATTTTATACGGTAGTTACATATCTGAGACACAGATGAGCGCAGATAATATCTGTGCTAATCTGTATCTTTTAATCGGCGCCAATCTGTGTAAAAAATGTCTTTTCCGCATGAAAGAAGAAAGAGAAAGACTGATTGTGCCTCAGGAAACCGAAGAGGATTTAATTTTCAATCTTTCTTTAAGGCCGGAGCGCTTACAGGAATTTATCGGCCAGAATAGAGTGGTGGAGAGTTTGAAGATTTCCATCTCTGCCGCCCTGAATAGAAAGGAGCCTCTGGAGCACATCCTTCTTTCCGGTCCGCAGGGTCTGGGCAAGACCTCCCTTGCCCATATCATTGCCCACGAGATGGGCACAAAGATTACCGCTACTTCCGGACCGGCAATTGAACGGGCGGGGGACTTAATCGGGATTTTAACCAATTTAGAAAAAGGAGATATCCTCTTTATCGATGAAGTCCACCGTCTCTCCAAGGTAGTGGAGGAGTTTTTATATCCGGCGATGGAGAATTTCCAGATTGATTTTGTTTTAGATAAAGGACCCTATGCCAAGACCATAAAATTTAACCTCAAACCATTCACCTTGATAGGCGCCACGACGCGCGCCGGACTGCTCAGCGCACCCCTGAGGGGAAGGTTCGGCATATTCCACCATCTGGACTTTTACAACGAGGAGGAGATTGCGCAGGTAATTGAGCGTTCCTCCAGGATTTTGGATGTATCGGTTGATAAGGCAGCAACACAAGAGATTGCCCGGCGTTCGCGGGGCACCCCGCGTGTGGCAAATCGGCTTTTACGCCGGGTACGTGATTATGCCCAGGTAAAAGCCAAAGGTGCAGTCACCCACGATATATCTTTAAAGGCGATGGAGATGCTGGGAATTGATAGTCTGGGTCTTGATTCCCTGGATATCAGGGTATTGAAGACGATATTAGATTCTTACCAGGGAGGACCGGTGGGAATTGAATCTTTAGCCGCTACCCTGAACGAAGAGCCGGATACGATTATTGATATAGTTGAGCCCTATCTTCTGAAGATTGGTTTTCTAAAGAGGACGGCACGCGGCCGGGAGGCAACCCCGCCTGCTTACGGACATCTGGGGCTGCCTTGTCCCAAAGAGGCGCAAAAAGAGATCTTCTAATAAAAATGGCTAATGCCGAAATCCGAATGTCGAATAAATGCCCAAATGTCCAATGTCTAAACATGATTTTAGATTATTGGATATTTTTAAATTAGGAATTCATTAGTCATTCGTTATTAGAAATTCGACATTTAAGATAGGAATGGAGAAATTATTATTGCATGTCTGCTGCGGGCCATGCAGCATCCATCCTCTCATCGCATTAAAAGAGGAAGGGTATGACGTAACAGGCTTTTTTTACAACCCCAATATTCATCCGGAAGAGGAATTCAAAAGGCGCAGAGATGCCATTTCCAACTTCGCAGATAAACATAGTTTCAATGTGCTCTATTTTGATTATCTACCTGAGGATTTCTTCACTAAAGTCAGTCCAGCCCTGCAAAAGCCAGAACGTTGCCTTGGTTGCTGGGAATTGAGATTAAGGAAGGCGGCGTTATTTGCCAGGGAGCATAAATTTGACAACTTTACCACCACGCTTCTCATCAGTCCTTATCAAGACCAGCTTAAAATCAGAGAAATAGGGGAGTATGTAGCCCGCGAGGAGGGAATGGGGTTCTTTTACAGGGATTTTCGGGAAGGATTCCGGGATTCCCAGAATAAGGCAAGAGAATTAGGGCTTTATCGTCAGAGGTATTGTGGATGTATCTACAGTAAGATAGAGCGAGAAGAGGTTACAGGGGCAAGAGGCATAAAGTCTAAATTATAAGGTGGGATATGGAGACGGGGGTTAGTTTGTTCGGCAGGGTTTTGATTGGCATAGGGCTGTTTTTCATTCTGCTGGGAACGATTTTTATGCTGGGGGCGAAGATAACCTGGTTCGGGAGACTGCCGGGCGATGTATTTATCCAGCGCAAAAATTTCACCCTCTATTTTCCGATTGCTACTTCCATAATATTAAGCAGCGTTTTAAGTCTTATATTCTGGTTTTTCAGCCGGCGCATTAAATGAGCCTGATGAGACGGATAATTATTGTTTTTATTCTTTTTATAGTTAAAATAAATTCGGTCTTTGCGCAGGAAGCGCCCTCGTCTAATATCTTGAGGGTTGCCATAATTAATCAAGCGTCCTCCCTTGAACTTTCCCTGAAAGGCCTTGCCGCCATAAAGCCTCTCTATGCCGAAGAACTAATTGATACGGTTAATTCTTTAAGGTCCGCACAGGTACTTCCTCTTCTTGAAGGTATACGTATAGGCGAGCGTGTATATAAGGTGTTCGGCATAAGGATACAGCCCCAGAAGGACGCCTCAATCCTGGTAAATAACCGCCGCTACCGCGGAGAGATAGACATAGTCCGCACGAAGGAATTGCGGCTTTTGGTGATTAATCGTATCCCGATTGAGGAATATCTCTACGGCGTGCTTTACCATGAGGTCTCTCATCGCTGGCCAATTGAGGTCCTGAAGGCACAGGCAATTGCCTCGCGGACCTACGCCCTGTATCAAAAATCCGTCAGCCCCAGCAAAGATTACGATTTAACCGCCGATTTCTATTCCCAGGTCTACGGCGGCAGGACCTCGGAGAAATATCGCGCTACCAAGGCGGTTAATCTGACGCGGGGTCAGGTATTGACCTATAAAGGGAAAATCTTTCCGGCGTATTTTCATGCCACCTGCGGCGGGGCAACGGAAGATGCCAGCGAACTCTGGAATATCAATCTGCCTCCGCTTAAAGGGGTTAAATGCGACTATTGCTGGCAGTCGCCCCACTATCGTTGGGAGCGTTTTATCTCTTCGAAGGAGATGAGGGAGAAATTAACCGCGGCGGGCTATGGCAATACCGGGAAGATTCTTGCAATTGTCGGTTCCGAGAAAAATGCAAGCGCCAGACTCAGGAATTTGCACATAGTTTCTGATAAAGGCAATCTCAAGATTTCTGCCAAGGACTTTCGTCAGTTATTTAATCCGCTGGTTATCCGCAGCACCAATTTTGAGACAGAGGTTGCCCCCGATGGTGTAGTATTTCAGGGTTACGGCTGGGGGCACGGGGTGGGTCTATGCCAGTGGGGGGCTTATTTTATGGCGCTGAAAAGATATAAGGTTGATGAGATTTTGAAGTTCTATTATCCGGGAGCAGAGATAACTACGCTTGATAAGTTGATAAAGTAAGGCTAACCCTGGAAATCCGCCAACCTACGAGGTTGGCAAGCGGTTGAAAATTCGAGAGATGGAGAAATTTGAAGGCTAGAGCGAAACCCGTTAGGAATAAATTTCTAAACGGGGTGAATCCTTCATTTGC
>JBBIPY010000079.1:0-5788 GCA_037442605.1 Candidatus Omnitrophota bacterium | reverse complement strand
TAACTTCGGATGCAGGCAGATTTTAGCGACCCTGACGGGATTTGAACCCGTTTTTAATAAAAACGTCCCTTTTCCAGGGAAGTTCTGTTTTGGGATCCCGAAGAACATCCATAGATTTAACTACGTTCGGGATTACCGCGAGTTTACAACTAATTGCCGCAATTTGTTCTTAAAATACGGGGGTTGTCCCTATATTTGCCTATATTTACCTATTTTATAATATCTTTCCTGCCCACAATTGCTTTAAAAAAATCTCCCAGGGCAATATTTCTATCTTATTGCACAATCTTTTTTCCCTCTCGCTGCAAACAACAATACTTTTTCTGTGAGAGTATTCCTGAGAAAAAGCATTCAAACCATTAATATTCCTTTTATCAAGACGCGAGGTTCCTTTTACCTCTAAAGCAACTTCTCCTTTACCAAGCACAAAATCCACTTCAAGCCCTGATTTCGTTCTCCAGAAATTTATCGCAAAATCTTTTCTGGAATACGATCTATAGGCAACTATTTCCATAAGAATGAAATGTTCGAACGCCTTTCCAAATTCATCACCTTTTTGTTCCGTTATGTGCCTTTTTGTTAAACAACCAGCAACACCTACGTCAAACATATAATATTTTGCGGCTTTTGTAATTACTTGCCTTGATTGCCTCTTCTTAAAAGGCTCAACCCTGACAGCCAAAAGCGTATCCACGAGAATCTGATAGTATTCTTTGACTGTCTTGGCATCAACGCCACATTCACGGGCGATATTGGCATAATTGGTAATCTCGCCATGCGAATATCCGAACGCATCAAAAAATCTCGAGAATGCCGGGATGTTGCGCGTAAGGCCTTCGGCAAAAACCTCTTCGCGTAAATAATCCTGTATGTAGGCAGCTAAGGATTTTTTACAATCTCCATCGTTCTGCAAATAATGCAGCGGTATCAAGCCGTGATTTAATGCGCGAATCAAATCAAATTTCCCAATTTCCTGGCTAGTAAGAGGGAACATCTCATATCGCCATGCTCTGCCACCTAACAAATTGACATGTCCTCTTTTTAGTTTCCTTGCGCTTGAACCGCAAAGCACAAACCTTAAGCCCATATTCTCTATCAACCAATGTACTTCATCAAGTATTTGAGGTATTTTCTGTACTTCATCAAGTATTATAGGCTCTTTGAGTTCTGATTTGTCCTTCGCAAGCAGCCATTCGCGCAAAAGCGAAGGGTTTTTGGAAACTTCAAAGAATATATCCGTCTTCAAAAAATCATACAATAGGCTGTTAGGAAATCTCTCTTTTAAATACGTCGTCTTGCCTGTTTTCCTGGCTCCCCATAAGAATGCGGATTGTTTTAAAGGAAGCTTTATTTCCAATATCCTCTTTAGATTCTTCATTTGTAATGCCCTCCGTTTTAGTATTACTAAGATGGAGTATAATCCATTTTGGTTAGTTTGTCAAGAGAGATATCTTAAGACATAAGCAAAAAGCCCGTGGATATGGGTGGAACTGTTGTATATGACAAAGGAAAGCCGGAGAGATTGCTAACATGCGGATTTCGTCATTAGACATTTTCTGCTTCTCTGAATCGCCCAATATAGGCGCAGGATGGCGACCCTGACGGGATTTGAACCGGTGCCGCCCCGCCGTTGGCGGGGTTGTCCTGGGCAGACTTAAGCGACCCTGACGGGATTTGAACCCGTGCCGCCCCGCCGTTGGCGGGGTGTCCTGGGCAGATTTAAGCGACCCTGACGGGATTTGAACCCGTGCCGAGAGCTTGAAAAGCTCTTGTCCTAGACCAGGCTAGACGACAGGGTCGAATAGTGGCTCACTAGTTTCCTAAAAGCCTCGCCGCCTTTATAGCTCTTAATCTCTTTTTCTCTGCGAATGGCTTCTATTTTTGTCTCAACCTCTTCCTTATAAATCAACTCGAACGGTCCTCTGTGTCTCACAGACACCGATTTACCTCTATTATGATCGCACAATCTTCTTTCTAAATTATTTGTATACCCTGTATAGCATTTTTTGTCCTTTAAGCTTCTTATTATATATACAGAATACATTTTTGAACCCGTGCCACCCCGCCGTTGGCGGGGTGTCCTAGGCCAGGATATCCCGCATCCAGCCATTAATTATCCGATGCGGGATCCCGCCTCCATACCCGTTCCGCTTGGCGGGAGACGATGGGGTCGGTTATTTGCAATCTACTTGTAGTTTGAAGCAAAAATTATTTTTCTTCCTCTTCTTCCTCCACAACCAGGCTTGCCACGCAGGAAACTTTGTCTTTGGCGTCTAAGCGAATTACCCGCACACCCTGGGCTGCCCGGCCGGTTTCGCGGATATCCTTGATTGCGCAGCGCACAATCATACCCGCTTCAGAAATAATCATCAACTCGTCTTTATCGCTTACGGTCTTTAGCCCTATAACCTCCCCGTTCTTCTTGGTTACTTTGATATTGATAATCCCCTTGCCCCCGCGGGACTGCAGGCGGTATTCCTCCACCGGTGTGCGTTTGCCAAATCCCAGGGCGGTTACCGTAAGCAAAGTAGCATCTTTTTTAACAATCTCCATGGCAATGACCTTATCTTTTTTCCCCAAGCGAATACCCCTGACCCCGCGCGCCGCGCGGCCCATATCGCGCACATTATCTTCGGAAAACCTGATCGCCTTGCCTTCCTGCGTGGCTAAAAATATTTCCTGTTTTCCGTCGGTCAGGGCAACGCCGATTAACTCATCGCCTTTATCCAGAGTAATACCGATTATTCCTCCCTTGCGCGGATGGCTAAAGGCCTCAAGCGATGTCTTCTTTATTGCCCCGTTATTAGTCGCCATAATTAGGTAATAATCTGACTTAAACTCCCTCACCGGCACAAAGGCGCTGATTTTCTCATTTGGCTCCAACTCCAATAAGTTTATAATCGCTTTGCCCTTGGCTACCTTTCCTGCCTGGGGGATATCGTAAACCTTAACCCAATGCACCTTACCAACATTGGTAAAAAACAGAATATAGTCGTGGGTGGAGGCGATAAACAGGTGTTCAATAAAATCCTCTTCTTTCACCTCCGCTCCGGTAACACCCCTGCCGCCCCGGCGTTGTCGGCGATAGGAACTCACGGGAAGCCGTTTGATATAGCCGCCGTGGCTGATAGTAATCACCACGTCCTCCTCGGCAATCAAGTCCTCAATCTCCAATTCCTCTACTTCAGCAACAATTTCGGTTAAGCGCTCATCTCCATATTTCTTTTTCAGGGCTAGGGCTTCCTCTTTGATAATATTCAGCACCTTCTTTTCGCTCTTCAAAATGGACTCATAGAGTTCAATGTTTTTAATCAGTTCTAAATATTCCTGGTCAATTTTTTCCCGCTCTAAGGCAGTCAGCCGCTGGAGCTGCATCTCCAGTATCGCTTGTGCCTGCTCCGCGGTCAGTTTGAAATCTTCCATCAGCGATTTTTTGGCATCGGCTACCGACTTGGACTGCCGGATGGCCTTGATTATCTTATCTAAATTCGCCAGGGCAATCTTCAAACCCTCTAATATATGGGCGCGTTTCCTGGCTTTGTTTAATTCAAATGTCGTCCTGCGGATAACAATATTTTTGCGATGCTTGATGTATTCCTCGAGCATCTCCTTTAAATTCAATACGCGCGGACGGTTGTCCACCAGGGCAAGCATAATGATGCCAAAGGAGGTCTCCATCTGGGTGTGCTTATAGAGCTGATTTAGGATCACCCGCGCGGGGGTATCGCGCCTCAACTCTACCACAATACGCATGCCTTCCTTATCCGACTCATCGCGCAGGTCGGCAATCCCTTCCACCTTCTTCTCTTCCACCAGTCGGGCAATCTGTTCAATCAGATTGGCTTTATTGACCTGGTAGGGAATCTCGGTAATGATAACTGTCTCTTTGCCGGATTTTCCTTCCTCTATCGCTGCCCGGGCATGGAGTTTGATTAAACCGCGACCACTGCGATAGGCTTCTTTTAATCCGCCTACCCCGCAGATAAGTCCGCCCGTAGGAAAATCCGGTCCTTTGATGATGCGCAGCAAAGAATCTATGTCTACCTCCGGCTCATCGATTACCCTGACAATCCCATCCACCACTTCGCTTAAATTATGGGGAGGGATATTGGTCGCCATGCCTACGGCAATTCCGCTTGAGCCATTGACTAAAAGATTGGGTAAAACTGCCGGCAGAACTGTAGGCTCAAGGAGCGACTCATCAAAATTGGGGGTAAAATCCACGGTCTCTTTTTCGATATCGGCAAGCATCTCGTCGGCAATGGGTGCCAGGCGCGCCTCGGTGTAACGCATAGCCGCCGGGGTATCGCCATCTACTGAATTATGTACAAAAATGCCTGCTGCTAAAGCAAAATTATGCCAGGGCTCTATAGTTAAATCGTAAACATCCTCTCTCTCATTAAGAAATTCTATGGCTACTACTTTATGATTATATCTTGGCTCAGCCTGATTAACAATTTCTTCAAAATTGGAAAAATATTTTAGGGCAGTTTTGACTCCCGGGAATCCCCGCGTCTTCATCTGTTCATACAATTCTGGCGTAACTTTTTCTTCAGTTTTTAATAAATTGCCAACAAAACCTATGATTTTACTTGAGGCCGCGGTTATCCTTTCTCGGTATTCAGACCTTTGCCAGGCCCGACGTATAATCTCGCTCATCTTTCTGCGATAGACAGGATTTTGCCAATTCTTCCTGTTCCGCGCTGCTAAACGCTGGGCAATCGCCCGGAGATTTTTGGGGTCAGATAAAAATCTTCTTCTGCCCTCAGTAAGTTTTCTTACATATTCCATATCGTTCTTATGTTTTAATCTGGCTATCTCTTTATGAAATTGCCAATGTTGATTCCATGGAATTCTTTGAATATTATCAGGATTATTATTTAGTTTATTAAAATCTTTGTGGTGCCTTATCCTGCCAGTATTTTTTTTATAAACTTTATTTTCTAAATTCCATTCATCGGCTAAATGATGAATAAATTCCCATTCCTCCTGCACGGGTTGATAGATCGCCTCGTATCCTTTTAGATTAATATCGTCCTTACCATCATAAAGTTGAGCATACAAAGGCATTAAAGAATCTTCTGGTTTTAAGTCTCTGGCTTTTCTATATGTTCCGTCTCTTAGCATAAAGAGATGGTTGGGGGTACATTTAATTTCCTGCGCGTTGTCTAAGATTATCTTAATTATTTCTGTATTTTTGCGTGTTTTTCGAGGGTTTTTAATCTCGGCAATTTGAATCTGTTGTGCTTCTGGATTAAAAGCATAAGTATAATTTCTCTTGCCTTGACTGGCTTCTTTTGTTAATTCTTCAAAGCTAATACTTCTGCCGTCCGTAAGCATGACTTTTGTGTCTTTAGTAAAACAACCGAAATTGCCCTGGCCGTCAATTAAGGGATAGCGCAGAGAAAAATTCTGAACCATTCTTACCAGGGCGTCGTAGACCGCCACATCTCCATGCGGATGGAATTTGCCCAAAGTTTCACCCGCGATGCGGGCACATTTCTTGTAGGGTTTGGTGTGTTCTAGATTAAGTTCTTTCATGGCATATAAAATTCTCCGGTGCACCGGCTTCAGCCCGTCGCGCACATCCGGAAGCGCCCTGCCGACAATGACGCTCATCGCGTAAGAGATGTAGGAGTCCTTCATCTCGTCTTCAATATCAACCGGAATAATCTTTGTATTGCGGTCGTACATTTAATGAGCAGATAACTTACGGAGCCTTTATTTAATTTCAGCGACGTAAGTTATAGCGAAGCGTCTGCGAATTGAACCCCCACACCAATTGCGT
>JBBIPY010000078.1:0-5968 GCA_037442605.1 Candidatus Omnitrophota bacterium | reverse complement strand
AAGGAGGAGCGATGAGGATGCTTTTTGCCTTTATTCTTGTATTGGCGTTTTTACCGGCGTGTGCGAGGGTAGAGGTCCGCGCACCAAAAGAACCGATTAAGGTCGATATCTCTATGCGCCTGGATATCTATCAGCACATCCAGAAAGATATCGATGCCGTTGAGAACATTGTTTCCGGGACAAAAGGAAAATCCGGGTCCAAGGGCAATGGCAGAATGCCGTATGTTTTTCTCAGAGAGGCGTATGCGGAAGAAGGGTTAAGTCCGGCTATAGAAGCGGCGGCATTGAGGCGTCGGGACAGGCATAATGAACTGGATGCCTGGGAAAGGAAAGGGGTGATAGGAGAAAACAGGTTGGGTTTTGCGGAAAAAAGAAAACCCGATGAGACATCTCCTTTTCTGAATGAACTTATTGCAGCCGAGAATAGAGACCGCATGCTTATCTATGAGGCAATAGCCAGGAAAAACGGCATCGCGGTAGAGGAGGTGCAGGCTCTTTATGCCAAGCGCCTGCAGGCGGATGCCTCCCCCGGTACACCCATCGAGGTTTTAAATGAGAAAACAGGCAGTTATGAATGGAGGATAAAACAATAAACCTGAATAAGAAAATAGGCGTCTTATCGGATACCCATGACAACCTCGATAAAATAAATAGAGCCCTGGAGTTGTTAAAAAAAGGGGGGATAAACTTCTTCGTCCATGCCGGTGACTATGTCGCCCCCTTTGCCCTCAGGCCGTATTTTGACCGCGGATTTGATTTTGTCGGGGTGTTTGGCAATAACGATGGCGAGAGAATCGGGTTAAGAGAAAAGTCCATGGGTAAGATTAAGGACCCCCCGTATTTATTTAATTTATCGGGACGGGAGATCTTAATCGTCCACGACTTGAATCAGATTAGAAATGGAAACAGACTGCCCGGCATAGTAATTTATGGTCATACCCATAAGGCGGAGATAAGGAAAGAGAAAGACAGCCTCTTTATAAATCCCGGCGAGACAGGGGGCTGGTTTAGCGGTAAGGCCACGGCAGCAATTCTGGATTTGGATAAAGTCGAAGCGGAAATTATTGAGATATAAAACAAGGAGAAAATAATGAGCACAATAAACTGGGCAGTTCTGACTGCCTGTATCTGGGGGATTGTGCCGCTGCTTGAGAAGATGGGACTGGCAAAGGTAAATCCCCTGGCGGGGCTTTTTTACAGAAGTCTGGGGGTGACGCTGGGACTGTTAATTATGGGTGTTTTTATACTCAAGCCGCTGGAGATTAGGAGCGTAGGTTTGCGTCCGGCAATACTTTTGATGACGGGCGGTTTTCTTGCCAGTTTTGCCGCGCAGCTTTTTTTCTACCACAGCCTGAAAGGGGGAGAGATTTCGCGGGTGGTTCCTATAGCCGGGAGCTATCCCCTGATTTCCTTCATTCTGGGAATCCTGCTGCTCGGGGAATCCGTGAGCGTCCCCAAGATTGCGGCGGCGGTATTGATAATTACGGGTATCTGGCTGCTCAGGCTCGGTTAGCAATCTTATTATGGAGAAGTTAAGGTATTCCGTGGACCCGTATAATCGCCTGCTTGTCAAAAAGGGCTCCAGGACCTATCCCATAGAGGGCGAATTCAAGACTGAAAGAAACGAACTGGTTTTTCTGCCTTCCCGAAAATCCCCCTTTACCAAAGAATTAGACCTTCCGAGAAGAATAAGGTTTGCTGGCTCCTGGCGCCTCAGCCGGAATCACGATTTGAGCCTGTCTCTTACGGAAACAGATTATCAATATAAAGGAGACGAACTTGATATCCGGGGAAGGCTCTTGTCCTGCGAGGCAGATGCGCTGGTTTTTCAGACACGCTTTAAGAAAGGACCTGAAGAAGACAGAATCTCGCTTTTGCGGCTGGGCGGCAGATGGCAGGCGGATGGGTCCAATCAACTAAATTTTAGGATAACCCGGGATGTAGATGAGGATGTCTTAAGATTTACCGGAGATTGGGAGGTCAACAAAAATCAGCAGATTATTTATACTTACGAAAAGGAAGACCTGGTCCGCAGGACTAAAACTACGGAATACCTGGAATTCCGGGGTTTCTGGGAGCTTGAGTCAAAGGACCGCATTACCTATGCGCTCGACCTCAAGAATAATTCCTTCTTTCAATTTAGAGGTGTCTGGGAGGTTCCTGAGAGACAGGGCAAAAGAGGAGAAATTATTTGCAAGGTGGGTGCAGGAATAAAGAGGTCGGCGAAGGAGCGGGTATTTTCGCTTTTTGGCAACTGGAGGTTGAGAGAAAGCAAAAAATTACTATTTGAGATAAATTATGGCCGAAATCGGCTGCGCGAGATTATTTTCGGGGCAAGCGTATTTTTGGATAAAAATAACGAGCTTGTCTTTGAACTTAAGAATAAAAGAAAAGAAGGGTTAGGGATAGGCGTGCGTTTTAAGCGCAGTTTCCTGCGAGAGAATGTCAGGGTTTTTCTGCGCCTTTCTAAAATGGCGGAAGAGAAAAGATTGGAGGCGGGGATAAAGATTGATTGGTGAAGGGTAATTATTGATTTACCCCGAACCACAGAAAGCCACGGCTGCTCGCCTCGCTCGACGCGAGTCGAAGCGGGTAAACGCAAGAGGTTTTCTATTGTTTGCTAATATAAAAATGCACAGAAATACAGGTCTGAAGTTTTTCGTTTTGCTGTCTATATCCGTAGGTAGCGGCTTGCTGGGTGCAAGGATGGGGCTCAATTCCCAGCAGTCGCTTGCCGTTTCTATATTTCTGGTCTCCGTGCTGGGCACGCTTTTCTTCTGGGATTTCCGCCTGAGTTTTGCCTTCCTGGGAACGAGCATCCTGCTTCTGACGCGTACCATCGATCTGGAGAATCTGGTCAAATCCGCCTCCTTAGAGGTTATTCTGTTCCTGGTCGGCATGATGGTCCTCATCGGGCTTCTGAAAGAGGGCGGGGTTTTTGCCTGGCTGGTGAGCCTGATTCTAAGGATAAAGAACCTCTCGGCAAAGAAATTCCTTATTTCCATTTCGCTAATCTCCGCCTTTCTTGCCTGCGCGGTGGATGAGGTGACCTCAATTATCTTTATGGTTGTTGCCATACTGGAGATCTGCGACTACTTTGAGGTCAATCCTGTCCCCTTCGTGATTACTTCGGTTATAACTACCAATATCGGTTCCGCGGGGACCGTTTTAGGCAATCCCATCGGAATTCTTATTGCTTCAAAGTTCGGACTTACCTTTGAGGATTTTATTTTAAGGGCATTTCCTTTAATGCTGGTCTGTCTGCTGGCTGCCATAACAGTAGTTTATTTCTGGTATCGCAAGCCGTTGAAGGAATTCGACCGGCGGATAAAAGAATTGGGCGCCAATGAAATACTCATCCGACTTATCTCTGTGCCCCCTGAGAAAGGGCTTAAGATTTCGCTGGGGATTTTCGGGATTACCCTTCTTTTCATCGCCCTGCATCGCCGGCTGGAGCTCTTATGGAACCTGCAACCCAATACCATCCTTCTCATCGTTCCCCTCATTTCGAGCGGCTTGGTGATGCTCTGGAAATGGAAAAGGGCGCGTTTCTATATTGAGCACGATGTAGAGTGGTGGACGCTTTTGTTCTTTCTTTTTCTCTTTGCTCAGGCCGGGACATTGAGATACACGGGGGCGACCGATGTGTTTGCCCGGCGGATTTCCCTCCTCGCCGGACACAACCTTTTGGTCCTTGCCGGATTTATACTCTGGGTCAGTGCGATAGTTCGAGCATACTGGATAACGTTGTCCTGGTTGCCGCATTCATTCCCATTATACAGAGTTTTCAGGCATTCGGGTTTAACCTGCGTCCCTTATGGTGGGCGCTGCTCTTCGGCGGCTGCCTGGGCGGGAATATTACGCTTGTAGGCTCTACCGCCAATATTGTCGCCCTGGGTATGCTGGAAAAGGAAAGGGGGATAAAGATAAAATTCTTCCGCTGGTTAGGGATTGGTCTGGTGGTGGGGATAATTACAACCGCCATTGCCTGGATAATCCTGTCTTTTTTCTCCTTGACAAATTATTCTTAGAAGATTATTATGTTGGCCCGTAATTGTGAAAAAATTACAAATCGATGTTACCGGTGCTGTGGCGATATATTACCTGAAAAAAAACTGCTGGCTTGATTTTTTAGACGGACTGAGCAAAGAATACGAGATTTATTTACCTCTTAAGAAGAGAGGCAAGGAACTTCCTTGCGATTTCAATTTTAAACTACCCTGTCACGAATATCATCTGGAAATTTTTTCCCGCCTTGAAAAGGAAGAGATTGTCTATAACGAATACCGGACCGTAGAACCTTTGCGGACATTCTTTTCCCCGCCTAAAGAAAGACTGAATTTACCCCCTCCGCATAAAAAAACAGCTATCTTCGGCGTGAAGAATTGCGACCTGTTTTCTTTAAAGATTCAGGATTATGTCTTCTTGCAAGGCGAGGCTTCCGACCCTTTCTATAAAATGAGACGGGAGAACTCCCTGCTTATCGCCGGAGACTGTCTGGCTTTCAAAGAGTCCTGTTTCTGTCTGGCATTGGATATAAATCCGTTTGCCGTGGAGGGATTTGACCTGAACCTTTCACCCTTAGAGGATGGTTTTTTGGTTGAGGCGGTTTCGGTTAAGGCAATGGATGCGGTAAAAACAATATCGAGCCTGTTTAGTCCTGCGACGGCAAATCAGATAGCAAATAGAGATAAAAAAAGAGAATTTTTAGTCAAGAGATTAACCGATCATCTTACTCCGCATAAAATACCGCCGAAAGGGATGCTGCAGGATATTGTCAGGAAAGGCTATGATGCAGGGCTCTGGCAGGAAGAGGCATCCCGCTGCGTGGAGTGCGGCGGCTGCAATCTTGTTTGCGACACCTGCCATTGTTTTTTATTATCCGAGGATAGATTTGGCAATGCCCATGAGCGCGTGCGGCTCTGGGACGCCTGTTTATATGCCAACTTTGCTAAGGTTGCCGGCGGGGCAAACCCTATGAAATACCGCTATCAGAGATTACGCAATCGTTATCTTAAAAAATTTGATTTCTTCCCGGATAATCTTGGTCTTGCGGCCTGTTGCGGTTGCGGGAGGTGCATTGAGGTCTGTCCTGCCCGAATTGATATCAGAAAAATTCTCGGAATTCTGGCAGTAACCAGTAACCAGTAACCAGATGAATCCTTATCAACTTATTGATGCCGAGATAAAGGAGATAATTGCTGAAACGCCGACGATTAAAACATTTGTTTTACGTCCGGGGCGCGCTTTCTCTTTTTCTACCGGGCAGTTCATAGAATTAGCCCTCAATGGTTCCGGGGAGGCGCCCTTTACGCCCTCTTCCGACCCTTCTGTAAAGGAAGAGTTAGAAGTAACCATTATGAACGTCGGCCGGCTCACCTCTAAACTGCACAGTATAAATAAGGGGATAACAGTGGGTATCCGCGGCCCTTACGGTAAAGGTTATCCCCTGGAGAGATTTTCCGGCAAAGATGTCCTTATTGTAGGCGGCGGCGTGGGATTGGCGCCGTTGCGCTCCCTTCTTTACGCCCTGTTTGCCGATATCGATAGGTATAATAAGGTAGTGCTGCGCTACGGTGCGCGCACCCCGTCGGATATTATCTATAAGAATGCTATACCCCAGTGGGCGAAGAAAAGGAAAGTGGATGTGGTTACTACGGTTGATGTGGGCGATACCGGCTGGAAAGGCAACGTCGGCTTGGTTACCACCATATTGAAGGATTTGCCCGTAGATTTGAATAATGCCGCAGCGGTGGTCTGCGGGCCGCCGATAATGATGAAATTCGTTACCATGAAATTGCTGGACATCGGGTTTAAACCACAGGATATCTATCTCTCGATGGAAAAGAATATGTCCTGCGGTTTAGGTAAATGCGGGCATTGTCGTTTAGGAAGATATTATGTCTGCAAGGACGGTCCGGTATTCACCTATGAGCAGCTGAAGGAGATGCGTGATATCTGGGACTAA
>JBBIPY010000077.1:0-6051 GCA_037442605.1 Candidatus Omnitrophota bacterium | reverse complement strand
AAGGAGGTGGCATATGCAGTACTCAAAAGAAGTCCTGCAAAGGCATAAGGTGCTAAGCATGGTTGTAAATGGGCTCTTAACCATCAAACAAGCAAGCAGGGAGTTAAATCTATCTTATCGCCATACCCAGAGGTTACTCAAAAGATTCTTAAATGGCGATATGAGCCTGGATACTTTGGTTTATAAGAGAACTCATCCGGCCTGGAATAAACTGAATGAATCCATTGAAAAGAAGATAATCCGCATCCATAAAAGCTATCCAGAGATTAACAACTGCCATATTGCTGATTTCTTGGAAGAAGAAATATCTCAGAAGATTCATCCCTCTACCATTAGAGACATCTTAATTGAAAACAACCTGTATCAAACTAAACTTCAAAAAAGACGCCCTAGAAAACGTTTTGAGATGGCTTCCTTTGGCCAGTTAGTCCAAATGGATACCTCAGAACACTTCTGGCTGCCTCTTTTAGACAAAGAGACCTGTATGATTGCTTTAGAGGATGACCACTCCAGAGAACTCTTGGGCGCAGAGCTTGTAGAACGTGATACCACTTGGAATAATATGCTCATTATCCGTCGGGTGATTGAAGAATATGGCCTATTCTCAACCCTCTATACAGATAATGATTCGATGTTTAAACTCATTCGCTCTGGCTGGTCAAGACACTTTGAGTACAAGGTTGACTTAGAACGCGTACAGACTCAAATCCACAGGTCGCTTCTGGAGCTCGGCATAGGATTTATTCATACTCGGCCGTTTGAACCACAAGGCAAAGGAAAACTGGAAAAACTTTTCCGGTTTATGCAAGAGCGGCTCTGCCCTGTCTTAACCAAGGTTAGGAATTTAAAAGTTGCCAATAAAATCATCCGGGACTGGCAAATCTGGTATAACAAGAGGGTCCATTCTATGACTGATCAGCGACCCATAGACAGGCATGAACCTTCAGCATTTAAACCGCTGCCAAGCGATATCAACCTTGATGATGTCTTCTGCTTTAAGTATCAAAGAACGGTAAAGAGCGATAATACCTTTAGCTTTAGCAATAAGACCTATCAGATAAGCCACTTTACTAATAGAATCTCTTACGCCAAAGCCGAAATTGAGCTACATGTATTACCTGGTAGATACATCAGGGTATTTTACAAAGACCAATTTGTTCAGCAGTTTAGCTTTAAAAGCTCTATATAGCATATGACATTCTAGCGACACAGTTAATATGACATTCTAGCGGCTACGTAACAGCAAAAAATGGAGCTCTTCTGCAAATGAGAAGAGTTTGTATTTATTGAGATTAAAAGAAAAACTTGCAGAAGATTCGGTGAAGCGTCAAAAATGGGATAGTTTCTTAGGAGGGATTAAAATTCCCTATAAGAATTAGGGAAGAAAATTTCAGTGGATGGATTTTATCGTCGTCTAAGCTACACTCTTGGAAAAAATTCGGCGGGCGCATAATTTGTCTTCTTTCATTGCGGAAATCAGGGAAGGAATTTTATCGAATTTCTTCTCCGCCCTGATTCTTTTAATAAACTCCACTTCCAAAAACTTATCATAGAGACTGCCTGCAAAATCAAGCAGACAGACCTCTATAATTATCGGGGTATGCGGCCTGATTTTCCTGATGAATGTCGGTCGATGGCCGATGTTGAGAAGCCCTTCGTAGGGGCAGCCTTCAGAGAATACCCTAACCGCATAAACCCCCATCGGAGGAAATGCCTCATGTTCAATATCAAGATTGGCCGTGGGAAAACCCAGGCGTTTCCCGCGGCCTGCGCCCTTGATTACCCTGCCGTATATAGAAAAGGGGCGGCCTAAAAGCCGCGAAACATTGGTTAAATTCCCCGACAGAACTTCTTCTCGTATCCAGCTGCTACTTATAATCCTGCCCCTGCATTTCAGCGGATGAATCACGCCCACCGCAAAACCAAAATCTCCGGCTAACCTCTCGAGAAGCCCTACATCTCCCTCCCGTATTCGACCGAAGTGGAAATTCTCTCCTACATAAACCGCCTGGACATCTAATCCCTTATACAAAATCTTTTCCACAAAGGCGCGCGGAGGCATCCGGGCAAAACGCCGGTCAAAATTAATCACCAGGCAATAATCAATACCTGCCCTGCCCATAAGCATTAGGCGGTGCCTGAGGGAAACTAAAAGAGGCGGTTCGTTTCTGGTTCCGATGATTTTGTAAGGATGCGGACTGAAGGTTATCACCAGCGAATTTGTTCTCAGCGCCTTCGCCTGTCTGATTACCTTATCAAATATCCGCCGATGTCCGCGGTGTATACCGTCGAATATACCGATGGTGGCAACCGTCCTTTTAGGGATTTTATGCAGATCATTCAGGCCTCGGATTATCTCCATAACTCGCTACTTCTTCAACGGTATGATTAATTTCTCTAAAGAGGAAGTCTCCTTCAGTGTATCCATAGAGACCGTGTTCTCCAGGGAAAAACTTCCGCAACGTTTGCGTCTCAGCGAATAAAGATGGACCGGCATGTTTAACCGCACACTGATTTCGTCGCATAAACTACGGATATAGGTACCCCGTGAACAGATGATATGAAACTCTACTAACGGAGAAACAAAACGGGTCAATTCCAGCAGAGAAATTCTAACCTTTCGAGGTTTACGATATACAACCTTACCTGCCCGTGCCAGTTCATAAAGCCGTTTCCCTCGATAGTGCAGGGCAGAAAACATCGGCGGAGTCTGCTCAAATTCGCCGGTCAGGGAAAGAAAAACCTCTTTGATTTTATCGCTGCTAATTGACTTGAGCCTCTCGACATCGTTTTCTTCGCGAATCACCTTTCCCGCCGTATCGCCCGTATCTGTGGATTTTCCCAGGCAGAAACTACCCAGATATTCCTTTTCCATCTCGACGATTTCGGAAAATAATTTGGTTGCCCGACCCAGCAATATTACCAAAACGCCTGTGGCTTGGGGATCAAGGGTGCCGCCATGCCCTGCTTTTTTTAGTCTAAATCTCCCGCGGATGAAATTCACCACATCGTGAGATGTCAAACCCTGCGGTTTATCAACGAGCAGTATCCCGTCCATGCTTATCTATTACAAAATAAAAGCCAAGTAGTTGCGTTTACCGTTGACCGTGTACCGCTTACCGTATACGGTAAGCGGTAAACCCCGTTAGAAATTCCCAATTTCTAACGGGGTAAACAGCGACAAGCGAGGAGCGGGTAAACGGTAAACGAAACGCTATTCAATTAACAAGGTACTAAAAACCTTAACTCTTTTATAACCCTCTTCTCTATCTCTTTCAATTTTCCTGATAAGATACAGCCGCTTGCTGCAAAATGGCCTCCTCCGCCAAAAGAGCGGGCAATCTTGCCCACATCTATATCGCCTTTGGAACGAAACCCTACCTTTACTTTATCGGGCTCGGCCTCCTGAAAGAACACCGCCACCTCCACATTTTCAATCGAACAGCCCATCTCAATAAAACCCTCCGTATCATCCGTGTCTGTCCCCGTACGCCTGAACATATCTTGAGATACGGATATCCAGGCCACGGTTCCTTTCTTATTCGTCTTCATCCCGGCAAGTGCCAGACTCAATAATTTCATACGGGGTAATCTATGCTTCTCATAAATCTTTCCGAAGACAACCTCGGGGCTTATATTATTCTCTAAGAGATGCCCTGCTATCCTATGGGTTTGTGCCGTGGTATTCTTGTAGCGAAAACCTCCCGTATCGGTCAGTATGGCAACATACAGACATAATGCGACATTTCTATTTAATTTAACTCCCGCCCTTCTAAACAATTCATAGATAAGCTCGCCTGTAGCGGAGACCTCAGGAACAACCCAGTTGACCTTGCCGAAATTATCGTTGTCGGGGTGATGGTCGATATTCAAGATGACCTTATCCTTGGTAACTAAATCCTTAATTTTACCCAGGCGTTCTAAATTTGAACAATCAATGATAACGGCGGTGTCGAATGCCTTCTTATGCCCGGATATCGGCTCTATGAATTTTAAGAAAGGTAAAAAATTATAGATTCTCGGAAGCGGACTGGCATTGCAAACAAAACATTCCTTGCCCATCTTCTTCAAGAGATAGGCAAGGGCAAGTTCGCTGCCCAGGGCATCGCCTTCTAAATTGATATGAGAACTGATGAGAAAACTCCTCCCCTTCGCTATTGCTTTAAGAATCCTATCAACGGACATTATTATTCTCCCTCACGGCTTTCCTGGTCAATCCTGTTCAGAATCTCCTGAATATTGATACTGTGTTCTCCTGATTCATCGAGCACAAATTTAATCTCCGGTGTATAGCGCAGCTTGATATTTCTTCCAATCAATCTGCGCATAAAACCCAAGCCGCTCTCCAATGCCTTAGCCGTTTCTTCCTTATCCTTTGCTGAACCCAAGATGCTATAATAAATCTTAGCAAAACGCAGGTCGTCGGTTAGCTCCACGTCTGTTATGGTAATAAAGCCGATACGCGGGTCGCGCAACTCTTCCCGTATAATCCGCGAAATCTCTTCCTTAAAAACACCGGCTACCTTCTGGGCGCGGGGCTTCACTTTCATCCATCCTTTATCTATAAATAAATTTGTACCTCGGCACTAGATGAGCTCTATCTGGTAATCTAACAGCTCTATCTGGGGAAACCGCTGAATAAACTCTACCACTTTAGAGACTAAACTGTTGACGTATTTTTTATCCGAGTTAACCGTAACAACGCAAAGCCGGGCAAGCTGCCATTTGTCCTGCTCATCTGTCTCAGAAACAGCGATGTTAAAACTATTCCGCAGCCTGTCTTTCAAACTCTTCAAAACCATCCTCTTTTCCTTCAGCGATTGACTGCTATTAATTCTTAAGGCAAGTTCTAAAATTCCGACAGTCATAACTTCTGCCCAAAATTATTCTCAATAAACCTCAATTCTTCTTTTCTCGTAGAGATAATCCCGTCCAATTTAGCGAGGAAAAGCGCTTCCAATATCTTATTGAAGACCGGGCCAGGCCTAAACCCCATTTTTTTCAGCTCCTCGCCACCCACGCATACCCTGATATTATCCAATATGGCAAGAAGGCGGAATAACTTTTCCCTTATCCGCGCATCAGCGGTCTTAGAAGCCAGATAAATTACAGCCTCAGGATACAGGGGTTTTAATTTCGCGTATATACTGCTCGGGTTATCTTTTCCGATATTACGGATGTCAACATTATTCCTGAGATAATGCGCGTGCATAATGGGTATGCGCTGGCGGCGTTTCAGTTCGTAGGGCTCACAGAGCTCTGCCAGGGCATTCTTATCCAGGGCCTCCGTAAGAAGAATAAAATAGACAATCCATGGCTCTATATCTCTACGGGAGATTTTCGCAAACTTTAGCATGTGTCGGCCTGCCTGCGGAAAGAGCAGATTCCATTGTTTATTGAATTTAATCTGCGGGTGTATAAACCTCAGGCCGCAGAGTTGATTTAATCTTTTTATTCCTTTTAGGGGTTGATTTTCCTGGAGCAATTTGACTATCTCATTACCGATACGCGATGAGGAAACCCTGGAAAACGCATTCCGCGAAACCGCCTCTTTGAGCAAGGCAAGGGTTTTTTTCTCAAGGGAGAAATCAAGACGGGTCTCAAAGCGTATGGCGCGCATAATCCTGGTGGGGTCGTCCTGAAAACTTCTATTATGCAGGATGCGGATTTTCTTATTCCTTAAATCTTCTAAACCATTATAAGGGTCGATAAGAGAACCTGGTCCTGTTTCTTTTATCTGGACGGCCATCGCGTTAATCGTAAAATCCCGACGGAAGAGGTCCTTGTCTAAAGAGGAAGCCGAGACCTCGGGCAGACTGCCGCCTGACGGATAAATCTCTTCGCGCGTCGTAGCAATGTCTATATTCAGATTATCTAAAAAAACTGTAGCAGTCTTAAACTGGCGATGATAAACAAATTCTGCACCCAGGGTTTCAGACAATGGATGCAGGAGTTTCTCAATATCTTTATCTACGGCTATATCGAGATCGATATTGGACTCACCCAGAAACAGGTCCCTTACCGGACCTCCCACCAGGTAGGCATTTATAC
>JBBIPY010000076.1:4391-6087 GCA_037442605.1 Candidatus Omnitrophota bacterium | reverse complement strand
TAATTAGTCATTTTTCTTAATTCTTGAGATGGCCTTGGCTAGCACTAAATCTTCCTGTCTCGTAATCTTGATATTCAAAGGGCTGCCTCTAACCACCCTAACTTTGTATCCATATCTCTCCACTATCTGGGCATCATCGGTAGGCTTAAATCTTTCCCGTCTTGCTTTCAGATAACTGTTTATGAGCAGATTTTTCTCAAAAATCTGCGGGGTCTGGATCTCCCATAAGAATTTTCGCTCGACGGTTTCAAGCGTGCGAAAATTCTTAACCTTCTTTACAGTAGCGTTAACCGGGATACCCAATACCGCTGCCCCGTATCTTTTACCTGCCTTTATCAACTTCTTCAGAGAATCTAAATCAATAAAAGGCCTCGCTCCGTCATGGATAAGCACAAATTCCGTATTTGCACTTATTTCTTTAAGTCCGTTCCAGACCGAATCCGCGCGCGTCCTGCCTCCCGGAACTACTTTCTTTATCTTTGTAAACTTAAGATTTCTAAAAAATTTACTCTCTGTGTAATTCAAGGACCGTTTACTTACTACCAGAATAATCGCCTGGATTTCTCTGGCTTTTTGTAAATTTCTTAAGGCATGAAAGAGAATCGGCTCATTATCCAATAAAGCAAATACCTTATCTTGCTTACTGCCTAAGCGTCTGCCTCTTCCCGCAGCGGGAATAATGCAAGATATGACTCTCATCCCTTCCCAATCTTACCGAAAATCATTCTTCCTGCTGAGGTCTGCAGGACGGAGGTAACCGTAATATCAATGGTCCTGCCAATTAAATTGCGCGATTCCTCCACCACCACCATCGTCCCGTCATCTAAATAGGCAACTGCCTGATTGTGCTCTTTTCCCTCTTTCACCAGACGAACCGTCATTGTCTCGCCGGGCAGGACTACCGGTTTCAAGGCATTGGAGAGTTCATTGATATTTAGAACCGTCACTCCCTGCAGTTCGGCAATTTTATTGAGGTTGTAGTCATTGGTCAAGATTCTTGCCTCTAAGCTCTTTGCCAATTTAACCAGCTTGGCGTCTACCTCAGGGATATCCGGATAATCCTCTTCATGAATCTTCACCTCAATATTGGGAACTTTTTTAACCCGGTTGAGGATATCCAGACCCCGCCGGCCGCGGGTGCGTTTCAAGTGGTCCTGGGAATCGGCAATCTGCTGCAGTTCCTTCAGCACAAAACGGGGGATGACCACCCGGCCCTCTACAAATCGCGTCTGAAAAATATCGGCAATCCTGCCATCAATAATTACGCTCGTATCCAGAATGACAATTTCTTCTCGCTGATTCTGGCGTGAAAGTTTTACATAGGGAATAACCAAACTGAATTCGTCTTTGCCGCGCAGGGCTATCGCCATTCCCAGATAGCAGAAAACCAGCGTGAGCACAAGCTGCAAGATGGAGGCGGTCTTTTCCGCCAGCGGAACAACCGTCAAAATCCAGAGCAGGAGCCGAGCCATAATTAAGCCGAAAAGAAGTCCAAAAACGGCGGCGGATAGTCCCTTAACTGACACGCGACGCGCAGCCATTTCCAGAACAACCACAATTATTGCTCCCAGAAAACCCAATGCCAACCCAACCAGAGGCATCCTTGCCGATATCCCCACCAGACCGCCGCCAATCTGATGCCCGATAAAAGACGAGATAAGAACAAAGAACAACCTTAGAATAAATAAACCCATAT
>JBBIPY010000076.1:0-4291 GCA_037442605.1 Candidatus Omnitrophota bacterium | reverse complement strand
ATCCCAGCGCCGCATCCACTGCCTCTTCAATATTCTTTACACCCACAAGTTCAAGTCCCGCCTTGACATCCCTTAATCCGCTGATGCTTGCCTTAGGTATTATCGCGCGTTTAAATCCCAATTTAGATGCTTCCTGAATGCGCTGACCCACAAAACTTACCGCCCTTACCTCTCCTCCCAGCCCCACCTCTCCCAAAACCAGCGTACCCTTTTGTAGAGGAAGGTTACGAAAACTCGAGACAATACCTAAGACTATCCCCAGATCCGCTGCCGGCTCAACCACCTTTATCCCTCCCGCCACATTGACAAAGATATCCTGACTTCCCAGGTGCAGCCCTAATCTTTTTTCCAGAACCGCTACCAATAAAGGGATGCGGTTAAAGTCTAAACCAGTAGAACGCCGGCGGGCAAGCCCGGGAGCAGAAGAAACCACCAATGCCTGTATCTCCACCAAAAGAGGTCGCATCCCTTCCATTACGGGGACGATTACCGAGCCGGAAATATTCTCTTCGCGTTCGCCCAGGAGCATCTCGGAAGGATTCTTCACCTCCATCAATCCGCTCGCGGTCATCTCAAATATGGCTATCTCATTGGTGGAGCCGAAACGATTTTTTACCGCCCGCAGTATACGCCTCTGCGTAAAACCCTCCCCCTCAAAATATAAAACCGTGTCCACTAAATGCTCCAGCACCTTCGGTCCGGCAAGGGCGCCCTCTTTGGTTACGTGCCCGATGAGAAATATGGAAATGCCGCGCGATTTAGCCAGCGAGGTGAGAAGGTGGGCGCATTCTCTCACCTGACTCACTGTCCCGGGACTGGAAGAGAGTTCGGATTTATAAAGAATCTGAATGGAATCAACCACCACCACGCGGGGATTTAATCTGCTGATGTATCCAACGACAGTCTCAACATCGGTCTCGTTGACAATGTAGAGATTGTCCGTTCCTGCTCCCAGTCTGTCTGCGCGCAGCTTAGTCTGTCTTACGGATTCCTCTCCGCTCACATAAAGCACAAGCGTCTTCCGCAGGCTCAGGCTATTCGAGACCTGAAGAAGCAGGGTAGACTTGCCAATCCCCGGATTGCCGCCTACCAAAATAACCGAACCGGGAACCACGCCCCCGCCCAGAAGGTTATCGAATTCTTCTATGCCGCTAACCACCCTTTCTTCTGCCAGGGTCTCAATTTCAGAGAGACGTTTCGGCTCTTCCAGCCCTTCTCTCGTCTTAGTTACCGGCTGTAGCGTTTCCTCTACCAGAGAATTCCATTCTTCGCAGTCAGGGCATTTCCCCAGCCAGCGCAGAGAACGATAACCGCAATTCTGGCAGATAAAAACCGTCTTCGTCTTAGCCATTTTAAATGAGCAGATAACTTACGGAGCCTTTATTTAATTTCAGCGACGTAAGTTATAGCGAAGCGTCTGCGAATTGAACCCCCACACCAATTGCAATAGAACGCCGTTATTACGCAATTGGTGTGGGGGTCAAATTCAGCCAACAGACTTACGTTCACTACGTTCCGTAAGTCTGGGCTTCATTTGATCTTGCCCCTTGGCCGATAGAGCAGTTTCCAGGGATGCGCCTTCAGGTCCTGGACAAAACCTTCAATATCATTATACAGACCTTCATCGCTGACAAGCTTACCCAGGGTTCCCTCTCCCCGCTTAATTTTATCTATAATCTCGTGGGTGGAAGCACTCAAAGCCTGAAACTCCTGGGTCAATTTCCGGGTATTCTTCATCGTTTCTTTAAAGGCGGACTTTACCTCGGGGTCTCCCAGCAAGGCATCCACTGAAGCAATCACCCTGTCTAATTTATAGGCAATCTGATAACCCAGTTCGGTCACCTGCGCCATCGAAACCGAGTCTTTACCCTGGAACAGGTCTCCTTCTTTTAAGGCTGAACCGCCTTTTGAGCCGGGAATAATCTCTAAATATTTCTCACCCAATAGGCCCAGCGTATTGATATAGGCAACCGAATTTGCGTATATCACAATCCCTTTGCGTATCCAGATCAAAAGTTCTACCTGAGGCTGTTTATTCTCTTCGCTATAGACAATCCTCAGGTCCTTAACCTCCCCCACCTTTACTCCCGCTACTCTCACAGGCGCGCCGGTTTCAATGCCGTTGGCAAAATTAAAAACTGCTCTTAGATAATATCCGCCCCTTGCAATCTCAAAATCGCTTATGGAAAACACAATGATTGTCAAAATTATTATTCCGATAAAAACAAAAATGCCCACCTTGAGTTCGAAATCAATTTTTCTTGGCATTACTCCTCCTTTCAGTCGGAGAGTTTACAGTTTACTGTTTACAGTAAACAGCAAAAATTCTTAATACTGCAAACTGTACACTGTCCACTGTAAACTAATATATGTACCAAGCCTTATTCTTCTACTCCAATCACCCCTTCGGCCATTCCTGAGATAAATTGTTTTACCACGGGACTGGCGGTATTCTGAATTTCTGCCGGTGTGCCTGCGGCGATAATCTTTCCCTTATAAAGCATGGCAATCCTATTCCCGATTTTGTAAGCGCTCTTCATATCATGGGTAACCGCAATAGCGGTGACCTTTAATTTGTCGTGGAGTTCCACAATAAGATTATTTATGGCATCCGCGGTAATCGGGTCCAGGCCTGTCGTGGGTTCATCGTAAAGTATTATCTCCGGATGCATGCAGATTGCCCTTGCCAAGGCCACGCGCTTTTTCATCCCTCCGCTTAGCTGGGCGGGTCTCAGATCCTCGGTTTCCGAAAGCCCGACGAGAGAAAGACACTCGCTGACCCGCGCCCGGATAGTTTCTTCCTCTGTATGGGCATGCTCGGTTAAGAAGAAACCCACATTCTCCCCCACGCTCAGCGAATCAAACAATGCCCCTCCCTGAAAGAGCATCCCGAATTTCATACGCAATCTATCTAAATCCCCTCCTTTAAACCTCACGATGTCTTCGCCGTCAATAAATATCTCTCCGGAATCGGGCTTCAGCAAACCGATGATCAATTTAAGCAGGACCGACTTGCCGCAACCGCTTCTGCCGATAATCACCATCGTCTCGCCGGTATTTATCTTCAAATTGACGTTGTCTAAAACGGTGTTCCCGTCAAAGGCCTTACACAGATTAATTATCTCTATCATTCGTCGCTTCGCCCCTCATAGCACGAATTTACATCACGAATAAAAGCCGAATTACAAATTTGTGTGTATTCGTGTGTAATTCGTGCCTATTTGTGTTTTATCTAAACATAAAATAAAACAGCGCTGTAAATAAACAATCTGCGGCAATGATTAGAATAAAAGAAAGCACCACCGCACGTGTAGTCGCCTTACCCACTCCTTCGGCTCCGCCCTCGGTATGCATCCCTTCCCGACAGGATATAATCGCAATGATTATCGCGAAAAATAATGCCTTGACGAGCCCGGTGAAGACATCCTTAAGGCCCAGGGCATCAAAAGTCATCCTGATATATAAACTCTGTCCTATGCCTAACTTCCAGACGCCGATGATAAAACCACCCAGAATCCCGATAAAATCCGCATAAATGGTGAGTAAAGGCAACATGGCAAATAGGGCGATAAAACGCGGGACCACCAGATACTTTATCGGATTGGCTGCCAGGGTATCCAAGGCATCAATCTGTTCGGTTACCTTCATTGTCCCCAGCTCCGCAGTAATCGCCGCTCCCATCCTCCCTGCCACAACAATGGCGGTCAATACCGGACCCAATTCGCGCGTAATAGAGAGCGCCACGAGAGAAGATATATAAATCTGCGCGCCTATCTTCTGCATCTGATAGGCGCTCTGCAAAGCCAGAACCATCCCGGTAAAAAGCGAGGTGAGGGAAACTATCGGCAGGCTATCCGCCCCGATTTTCGCCATCTGTTCGGATACGCTCTTCCCGCGAAAAGGAGGAATAAAGATCAACCATACCGTCTCTACCAACAAAACCCAGACGCTGCCTATGTAGGCTAAAAAGGCCAAGAACCTGTCTCCCAACCGTTCAATCCACTTACCGAACATATTAATCTTACCGTATTATTAAAGATTGTAAAACCAATGGACACGAATTTCCACGCTCGCCTCGCTGAGCTCGGCGAAGCGGGAATCAAAAATCGAGTTTCCACGAATTGTCGGCGATGTTATTCGTGGTCATTCGAATAAAATTTGTGGCAATTCGTGTTTAAATAGTCCATTAGTTATACAAGAATCAATAAATGCCGAATTTCCCAATGACGAATGCCTAAATAATTTCCCAATTTTTCAATTGCTAATTGGACATTTGGTCATCGAAGCATTA
>JBBIPY010000075.1:0-6152 GCA_037442605.1 Candidatus Omnitrophota bacterium | reverse complement strand
CTCTTTAGTAACCTATTTCTAACGGGATTTATCCCAGCACAACTCTTACCTGATGGGCTTTTCCGTCGGCTAAAGCAGGAATAAGGGGTTTTTCTAATCGCTTTTCATCCAACCAGACTTCCTTTACCCCGAAGCTTACATTCCGGGGATTCTCTACCTCTATATTATAGGTTGCCCCGCGGAATCGGCGTTCCACTTTAAATCCCGCCCACTCCCGGGGAATGCAGGGGTCAATAATTAATCCTTCCGGGGCAGGCCTGATTCCCAATATCCACTCGCAGGAAATTTTAAATAACCAGGCAGCCGAACCCGTGTACCAGTTCCATCCTCCCCGGCCAAAATAAGCGGATTGGGGACCATCGGTATTCCCCGGGGTCACATAGGGTTCACCCATAAAAACCTCCGGCTCCATACCCCGCTTTATGGGACAGAGTTTCGCATAAACCTCATAAGCCCTTTCCGGACGTTTTAGAATCGCCTCGGCAATTATCGCCCAGGTCGCCGCATGGGTGTAAACCCCGCCGTTTTCCCTCAAGCCCTCTCCATAACGCGAAAGATAACCGATGCCTTTATCGGGCTGGGTATAGCCGGGATAGAAAAGAAGCGGACCGTATTCTCTAAAGAGAATCTTTTCCGCAGAATCCATCGCCTGCCTTGCCCGTTCCGGGGTAGCGGTATCGTGAATTACTGCCCAGGTCTGGGCATTCAGGAAAATCTTCCCCTCCTTGCATTGAACAGAACCCAGGGGCTCGCCATTATCCTTGGTCGCCCGGATATACCAGGCCCCGTCCCAGGCAAATTTGTTGATATTTTCCTTCAATTGCCCGGCGCGTTCAAGATATGTCTTCGCCCTCTCGGAATCGCCTCTCTGCGCGCATAGGGGAGCAAACTGGTTCAGCACCCCGTACAGGTAATGCCCTAACCAGATACTCTCCCCTTTCCATTCCCGTCCCACGCTGGAAAGTCCGTCATTCCAGTCGCCTGTCCCAATCAGAGGCAGTCCGCGTTCGCTGAAGCGCGAAAGGACCTTGTCAATGGCTTTAATGCAATGGCTGTAAAGCGGCTCCTCGGGAGCATCGACAAATTTTATTCTCTCATCCAGAATGGAGAAATCCGCGGTTTCGTTCAGATAACCGACGGTCACAAAGACCAGCCAGAGCAGATTATCCGATATATTGGTGTGGGCGCCTGCCTCTGTAAGATTATGCCACCAGTGATAAACCGTTCCGTCCTTAAACTGGTGCCCGGCATGCAAAAGAATCTGTTTTTTGGTGAAGGAGGCATCTAAGGGAAGGCAGGCTAAACTATCCTGCAACTGGTCGCGGAAACCGTAAGCCCCGGAGGACTGATAGTAGGCCGTCCTTGCCCAGAGCCTGCCGGAAATCGCCTGGTACTTCAGCCAGTTATTGGTCATAAAATTAAAGGCGGCGTCGGGCGTATCCACGACTAAGGCAGAAAGGAATTTTTCCCAGAGATCGCGGGTTTTCTGAAAGGCTAACTCCACATTCTCTAAATCTTTATATTTCTTAATCAATTCCTTTGACTCTGCCTTATCCTCAACAGAACCCAGGGTGAAGACAATCGTCTTCTCCTCTTCAGGTAAGAGCTCAACCTCTACCTGAAGACTGGCCACTGAATCAAACCATTTTCCTGCCGTATTGGTGAGCCGTTCTTTTTCTAATGCCCTGGGGCTGGCAACGCCGCGATACATCCCGATAAAATTTCTTTTCTCCCCTTCATAGGAAACCGGTCTGATGCTTGCGCTATGAAAGCAGGCAATCGGCCATTCCGACAGGCCGGTTGAGATGTGCCCGGGAACAGGAATCTTTCTCTTTATCCCGAAAAGCGCCCCGCTCTCGTCATCAAACTCGGTCTCAATAAAGGTCTTCTGAAATTCCCGATGGGGGTCCAGGGCATTGCCCAGGCTCAACTCCAGATAACTGAAGAGGCTCAACCTGCGTTTTGTCCGGGAATTATTCTTGAGGTTAAGGCGCCAGATTTCCAGGGGTTCCGCGGGGGGCACAAAGAGAAGCAGGTCAGACTCTATGCCTTCATAAAGGGAATGGATTTTGCTGTATCCTATGCCGTGGGTTACTCTGTATTCCTGGAATTTAGCGCACACTGGCTTCCAGGATGCCGACCAGAATCTGCCGTTCTCCTCATCCCGTATATAGATGTATTTGCCCCAGGTATCGGTAATCAGGTCCTGGTCCCAGCGGTTGAGCCGGCTTAAGTTTGCATTCTTATACCAGGAAAAACCCGAACCGGTCTGAGAAACCACAAATCCATATTCGCCGTTTGACACCACATTTATCCAGGGCATAGGTGTATCGGGCCGGGTAATCACATATTCCTTGCCATCCTGACTAAAATAGCCATACGCCGTCTTAAACTTTCCCTCTTCGCTCATAGTTTTTACCTTTCTTTTGTTCAACAAAATCTTATCCATCTCAATGTATTTTCCCTCCTTCTGACTTATTAAAGATTGCAAAACCAATGGACACGAATTTCCACGCTTGCCTCGCTTCGCTCAGCGAAGCGGGAATCAAAAATCGAATCTCCACGAATTGTCGGCGATATTATTCGTGGTCATTCGAATAAAATTTGTGGTAATTCGTGTTTAAATAGTCCATTAGTTATACAAGACTCAATAAGTGTCCTTCACAACATTATTTTCTCGCAGTAGGACAAATTAAAACTTTAACTTCCTCTCCCCTTTGGGGAGAGGGAATTTACTACACAGCCCCAACGAGATTTGAACTCGTGTCTGTTGCCTGAGAAGCAACCGTCCTTGACCAGGCTAGACGATGGGGCCGCAAAAAATTTTCCCAACTCTGCCAGAAAGAAAATTTTTTGTACAACTAGTGCCGTTACAACTTTTTACTACTAAAATCCTTTTTTATCTTGTTGAAGGAAATATGATTATGCATTCACGTCATCTTATAGGCATATTAAGTTGTAACGGCACTAGGATATTCTACCAAATAAATATTCAAAATCAACACTAAATTTTAAATTATTCAAGAATTTTCCTCGCTTGATTTTTAAAATAGGGAAATTTTTGAATTGACAGACGGGCTCTTATATTCTATGATTTAGTGATATTATGCCACTTAAAATAGGTATCGGCCAGAGTAAAAATCCAGCCGCTTTTCAAGCCGGAAGAGAGGCGACCCTTTTTGCCCTGAGAGACTTGAGGGCAGACAATCCCAATCTTGCCTTTGTCTTTGCCTCTTCTTATTTTCCGCAGGAAAAAATGCTGGAGGGGATAAAATCAATACTGGAAGATGTCCCGCTTATCGGCTCAAGCACCGCCGGAGAGATTGTAGCAACCGTAGCCGAAAAACATTCCCTGGTCATTGTGCTTTTAAAATCGGATGAACTGCAGTTTGCCTTGGGTTACGGCGAATTGTTAAATAAGGATTCGCGGGCTGCCGGACATAAATCCGCAATAATGGCAAACCGCAGTTTCAGCGAGAATCGCCCAACCCAGGAAAGCAAGCGCAGGGTATTTATGATATTTCCCGACGGGCTGCGCGGAAACTGCGCGGATGTTCTCAGGGGCATACAAGAAATCCTGGGCAGAAGCTTTCCTGTTGTGGGGGGCTCTTCGGGAGACGATTTTCTCTTTCAGAAAACGTATCAATACTGCAATAGGCTAATCCTCACTGAAAGCGTGGTGGGGGTCCTCTTGGGAGGCGAGCTTGCCTTTGGCATCGGGTCCCGCCACGGATGGCGGCCTTTGGGAAAACCGCGCCGGGTTACCAAAGCGGTTGCCAACATCATATACGAAATAGACAATCAGCCTGCGGTAAGCATCTACGAAGAATACTTTGGCAAGGATATCAACGAATTAAGAACCGAACCCCTGGCAAGCATGGCTATACTCTATCCACTCGGCATGGCTATCCCCGGAGAAGAGGAATATCTCCTGAGAAATCCTAACAGTGTCAGCGAGGAAGGCGCGCTCATCTGCGCCGCGGAAGTTCCTGAGGGAGAAGAGGTCCGTCTGATGATGGGCAACAAGGAATCGGTTCTCGAGGCAGCCTCGCGGGCCGCCCAGACCGCCCTCAAAAACCTTTACGGCGGACGCCCAAAGATAGTCTTTGCCTTTAGTTCCATATCCCGGGATAAACTATTAGGCAGATATAAAGAAACGGAGATTAATTTCGTCCAAGAGGTATTCGGCAGGACAGTTCCCGTCGTAGGATTTTACACCTACGGGGAACAGGCACCCTTGACCTCCGAGATAAACATCGGCCAGACATATTTCCAGAATGCCTCTTTTACCACCCTGGCTATAGGGGAATAAATAAATGAAGACACAATTTACCCCCACACCAATTGCGTACTTAGCCTCTGTTATAATGCAATTGGTGTGGGGGTCAATTCGCACAGCGACTTATGTCGGGCAGGAAGAATGATGCTCCATAAGTCGCGTGCTCATTGAAAATGAATATACGGACGCTTATCCTATTTCTGGCGGCAGTCATTGCCATAGTCCCCGGCGTATGGTTTCAACAACTACCCGGGGGATATCCCGCGGAGATACTACGCATAGTCCTGCTCCTGGCTTTCTTTATTGTCTCGGCCTGGACGATCGAGGCTGAGGTCAAGAGAAGGAAAATCAGTGAAATTGCTTTCGATAAGCTGAAACACGCCTATAACGAACTCGATGAACAGGCAAAACTGATTGTCAGAACCGACCTGCAGCTGAACAAAACCCAGCAGGAACTGGATAAGAAGATAAACGGACTCTACACCCTCCATGAGCTCGGCCGGACCATAAATATGACCTTTGATATTGAGGAGTTGTTCAACTCCATCAGAGAGAATTTTATTCAGAAACTCGGTTTTGAGAAATTCTTAGTAATTTTACTGGATGAAGAAACCAAGAAGCCTAAATGCAGGCGCTGGATAGGCTTTTCTGAAGAACATATTGACCAGATAAAGAAAGAGATTCAAGACAATATCGCCTTGAGGAATGTCATCGGTGAAGGTAAACCGATATTGATGGAAAGGCCGGAAACGGTAACGCCCCAGGAAAAGGTTATAAGCGAGTTTCTGCGTCTGCGCGCCTTTATCATTGCGCCTATTTATATCAAAGAGGTCGTTTCGGGTCTGGTGATTGTGGGAAATGAATCGCTTTATGCTCGCGTGACAGAAGGCGATGTGGAACTTATCTCCATACTGGCAAACGAAATCGCCCAGGGGATAGAAAACTCCCGCCTTTATGAGCAGCTCTGGCATTCCTATCAGGAACTGGAAGTCAGGGTAAAGGAAAGGACGAAAGACCTGGCGAGGGCAAATGAAGAACTGAGAAGGATGAATGAGATGAAATCAGAATTCGTCGCCTCGGTCGCCCATGAGCTGCGCACCCCGCTTACATCCATCAAGGGATATGCCTCCATTCTGGCAACCGGCAAGATGGGACATATGAGCCAGGAACAGAAAGAGCGCCTGGAAAGAATTGACCGCCATTCATCTGAACTGGCAAAACTCATCAACGACCTTCTGGATATATCCCGCATTGAATCGGGTAAAATCGGGATGGATATAAAGGAGATACGCCTCTCCGAGTTATTAAAGAATATTCTGGAATTGATAAGTCCGCAGGCGGAAGAAAAAAATATAGAAATAAAACCGGAAATCCCTGCCAGTATCACTACCATATACGCCGACTACGACCATATAAACCGCGTCTTCCTGAATCTGTTGAGCAATGCCATAAAATTCACGCCCCACAAGGGAAAGGTCGTCATAAATATGAAGGAAGATAACGGCTATATCAGAACCGATGTCTCGGATACCGGCATTGGCATCGCTCCGGAAGACCTGCTAAAGATATTCACGGAATTCTTCCGGGTCGATAACCCCATAAACCGTGAGAAGAAAGGGACCGGGCTGGGGCTATCGCTCTGCAAGAAGATTATCGAGGCGCATAAGGGAAAGATATGGGCGAGTTCTATACCGGGGAAAGGAACAACCTTTAGTTTCACCTTACCCAAGAAACCGGAGGTTAGTTTAACCAGATAAGTGAGGACATAAGTTATGGAGCCTTAATTTAATACAAACGAAATAAGTAACTTTACATTTAACACAAATTACCATCTATGAAAAGGCTAACCTTGTCAAGCAAAAAGTATAATATA
>JBBIPY010000074.1:0-6207 GCA_037442605.1 Candidatus Omnitrophota bacterium | reverse complement strand
ATAATGCCACAGGTACCTCTACCAGCTTCGGACGCTCAATATTGCCGGCAAGAACAGTCACTGCTAATGGCACAGGCGACACCAGTACCTGGTAGAACCTTGTTGCGGATTAGTCTTAAATCTTAATCTGAAATTCCTGATAGGGAGAAGAGGTTTTTTCTCCCTATCTTTTTATCCACAGAAATTACTACAGGGAAGTCCTGCAATATCGCGGAACCACGCAGAACAGTACGCGGAACTACGCTAGACATGGATAAGTTTCTATATAGAGAAGAATCGTATACAATAAGGGGAGTGGCATATGAGATATACAAGCAATTCAGGAATAATCATAAAGAGAGCGTCTATCATAATGCATTTTTAATCGGACTACATAAGAAGGGTTTAAGCGTAGAGAGGAATAAACGCGTCGATATTTTTTATGAAAATAAGAAAGTCGGCACATATACCCCAGATGCAGTTGTTAACGGTTGTATACTTGTTGAATTAAAGGCTAAGCCATATCTAACGAAAGATGATATAAAGCAGTTCTGGTATTATTTGAAAGGAACTACTTATAAGGCAGGTTATTTGATTAACTTTGGTCCGCCTAATGGCATAGAGATAATAAGGCGCGTGTATGATACTGCAAGACATAAATAATGAAGGGGCGGAACCACGCAGAACAGTACGCGGAACCACGCAGAACAGTACGCGGAACCACGCAAGACAGGTTATGCGTCCACCATAAATCGTGGCGGGACAGCCTCGCCGAAGTTTTAACGAAGGCGGGCGTGGTTCTGCGTAAAGTTCCGCGTAGTTCTGCGATATAAAATATCAACGTGCTAAATTGAAAGTTCATCTATTTATAAAGAGGATAGGCAAAGTTATAAAAGCCCTGCTCTTCCTCGCTCCTTTCATTTTAATCCTTGCCTTTTCCATCCGCAATATCTTTGATTTAGACATCTGGGTTCATCTAAAAACCGGGGAATACTTCCTGAAGAACCTGCAATTTGTGCGTTCCGATTTTTATTCTTATACTGCCGCGGGAAATCTATGGTTTAATCCCCATTGGCTCTTCCAGACAACCGTATATCTCATCCATCGCTTCTGGGGCTTTGCCGGCATAATCATCGTCAAGACGCTACTGATAATCTCGTCCTTCATCGTGCTTTTCCGCATCGGTTATCGCAGAGAGAGTTATTTATGGAATGTGATTGTGTTTCTGATTGCGATTCTGGCTGCCAAGGATAGATTCTATGAGCGGCCGGAGTTTGTGAGTTTTCTATTTATCGCAGTTTATTTGGCGCTTATCTACAGTTATAGATATAAAAGGACAAAATTCATTTTTATTTTGCCCTTTTTGCAAATTCTCTGGACCAATCTGCATGCGTTCTCATTTGTGGGTCTGGGAATAATTGCCGTTTTTTTAGTGGGGGACTTTATCTCCTGGAAGGTCGTCCTGCCTCAGGACTGGAACAAGAACAGAGCCGTATTAAAGGGTAAAGATTATTTTGTTTTTCTGAAGGTATTTCTTTTGTGCATCCTCGCCTCGGTTATCAATCCCTTTGGAATTAAGATATTCGGTTTTTCCGTGTATCTTCTGCGCTTTATCGCCAATCACCGCGAGATTCTTGCCGGAGGAATCAGCGAACTCATCCCCCCCTTTTACCGCACCCATATCCTTGCCCCCGGTCTTTTCTATTATAAGGTTTTGGTTGCCATTACCCTCGCTACATTTATCATAAGATACAAACGCATTGATTTCAGTCAATTGCTCCTTTTTCTCGTTTTTTTCCATCTGTCTATTGCGGCAATTCGCAATATCGTTCTTTTTAGTATGATAAGCTATGCAATCTGTATGGATAATATAAACGATTTTCCTGTTTACTTCAGGCGTCTTCCGGCGACAAGATTCTTTAATTTTCTCAGGTTTTTAACCAGAGCCGCAATTGCCGTTTATGTTTTTGGCTTGGTTTTCTTTACCGCTCGGGAAGAGGTTTTATTTAGTTATTACCTGGGAGGGAGATTAGAGAAGAAATTTGGTCTGCATGCCTCCGCATTTTATCCTGAAAAGGCGGTGGACTTTATCCTGAAAAACGGCATTAAGGGAAATATATTTAATTCCTTCGGTTTCGGCTCATACTTCATCTATCGTTGCTATCCCGAAAGAAAAGTTTTTATCGATGGCAGGACCTCTGTCTACGGAGACGATTTCCTGCGCTATTATGCCGATGTCCATCTTTATCCTGCCCTCTTTCAGCATATGCTCGACAGATACAGAATAGACTACTTTCTCCTGGACATCAATTCCGGCGGTTTGTTTAAACGCCTCTATACAGACAGAGAAAATTGGCGCCTGGTTTTTTTTGACTATACCGGAGCGGTGTTTGTAAAGAATATTCCGGAGAATAATAATTTAATTGAAAGATACGAAGTTGACCTGGAAAATCTTCCCCTCGACCCGGCGGGGGATTATTCCCATATGAAAAGGCGTCCTTTTCCTACCTCCTGTTTTGCCAAAGGCGAACTTTTCCTTTCTCTCGGTCTCAACCGGCGCGCAGAGGAAGAATACCTTCTGGGCCTGAGGATAAATTCTAAAGCGGCGGGGTTGTATAATAACATCGGGACTATTTATCAGAAGGAGGGAAAACTTGAAGAGGCGATTAGCTTATACAAGAAGGCGCGGGAGCTCGACCCGCGTCTGGTCAATACCTCGCTGAATTTGGGTTCTATCTATCAGGCACGGGGAGAGATGGAGAAGGCCCTGGAGATTTATAAGGGGATACTTCCTCCCTTCAATATGCCCAATGCCTTTGTCTACAATAACATCGGTGAGATTTATCGTCAGAAGGGATTGCTGCGCAAGTCCCTGGCGAATTACGACAGGGCAATTGCCCTTGAGCCGTCGCAGTACGAATTTTATTATAACCGCGGATTGGTCCTTGTGGATATGGGCGAGATACAGCTGGCTTTGGATTCCTTCCGCAAGGCAAGAGACCTCCAGCCGGAGCTGGCAATTATTTACAATAACTTAGGCGCCTGTTATATGACACTCGGGAAGTACGAACGCGCCGAGGAGGAATTCAGGCGGGCTTTAGATATAGAATCCGATTTAGCCGAAGCAAAGAGTAATCTGGAAAAACTGAAAAAACTCATGGAAGAGCACCAGAGCACCGGGGCACCAGAGCGCCAGAAAAACTGATATGCTGGTGCACTGGTGACTGGTGCGCTGGTGCACAACTAAACTGATGCCGAGCATTAATTCTTTCCTTAAAACTGCTACTCTATTTTTCATCCTTGCCTTAGTGGCAATCCTATCCTGCTCAAGGGTTTGGGACCTTGACCTCTGGATGCATCTGCAGACAGGCAGATATATCATCAGCCATTCACGGGTTCCCCAGGCGGATATCTATTCCTATACCTCGCCGGGGCAGTTCTGGTTCAATCCTAACTGGCTTTTTGCCGTGGTTGCCTATTTAGCTTATAAAGCAGGCGGTTTTCCCGGCCTGGTAATCCTGAGGCTCGTTGTATTTCTTTCTGTCTTTTATCTCCTTTTCCGCCTTCTTTTTAGGAGTTCCCGTCATATTCTTAGTCTGGGACTGCTTTTCCTGGCGGTTCTGGTTTGCAGAGAGAGGATTGTGGAACGACCCGAGATGTTCAGTTTTCTCTTTACAGTTATTTATCTCTCTATCCTCTACAGATTCCGGCAAGAAAATACAAGACTCATCTGGCTCCTCTTGCCCCTGCAGATACTCTGGGTTAATTTCCACGCCTTTGCGGTATTCGGAATAATCTTTATCTGGGTTTTTATTATCGCCGAGTATATAAATCTGAAAATAGAGCTTCCCTGGGAATGGAGCAAATCCTCCGTAATGAACAATGAGAGGCTCAAACATCTCTTCTGCGTCGGGCTCTGGGCAATCATCGTAACCTGCGTCAATCCCTACGGGATAAGGATATTCAAAGAGTACTTCTCGCTCCTTGGCTGGATGCATACGCATATCGATACCTTAGCGGGGGGGATTGTGGAGCTGAGGCCTCCCTTCATTGAGCGCAGGCTCTTCGGGCTCGACCTCATTTACTATAAAATTTTGATTCTCATTTCCCAGGCATCTTTTTTGCTCAACTATCGCAAGATAAACCTGGGCAACCTTTTTTTATATTTCATGTTTCTCTACCTATCCCTGGTGGCGGTGCGCAATATTGCCTTTTTCGGACTCATCAGCATCCCGATTATTGCGGAAAACCTGGCTAATTTCTTGCAGCGAAAAGAGGATTTTCTTAGAAAGATACCTAATTTTCTGAAACAGGCCATTGCCGTATTTTCCCTGTCGGCAGTTATTACCGGCTGTGTTTATTTCAGCATGGATGCATTGAGCGCCTCTTTTATTATGCATGGGAAAATTCAGCCCCGTATCGGCTTTGGCGAAAGCCCCATACATCCTAAAGAGGCAATTGATTTTATTCTCAGGAACGAAATCAAAGGCAACGGCTTCAATAATTTCGGCTTTGGCGGATATCTCATCTGGCGGGCATGGCCGGAACTGAAGGTGTTTGTTGACGGACGCACCAGCGTATATGACGAAGAACACCTGCATTTTTATGCCAACGTCTTTCTTTATCCTTATATCTTTGACCAGCTGGTTGAGGACTACAATATAAATTATTTCTTGCTTGATATTAATTCCAGCGGGGTTTTGCTTAAACGCCTGCATGACGATAATAACTGGCGTCTGGTCTTTTTTGATGCCAACGGTCTGGTCTTTGTAAAGAATATTCCCGAAAACAAGGCAGTGATTGACAGATACGCAATTGATTTTGAAAATTGGCGCGACCCTGAGCCGGATATAGAAATTAAGGCAACTAAATTTCGTCAAAAAAGAATCTATCCGCTCTCCTATTTCAAAAAGGCGGTTTTCTTTGATATGATGGGAAACGCAGAATTAGCCAGACGCCAATATGAGAGGGCAGTTGAGGTCAATCCTTACATAGGTGAACTTTACAACAATATCGGAGCAACCTATCAGGCAGAAGGCAAGCTGGAGGAGGCGCTGGATTATTACGAAAAGGCGCTTCTGGTTAACCCGCGGCTTCCCAGCGCCCATGCCAATTTAGGCTTTATTTATGAGAAATTAGGCAGAAAAGAGGAGGCGATTGTTGAATATAAAAAGGCGACCTCTGCCGGCGGTCTGCTATGTGCGGAGGCGCACAATAATTTAGGTTGCATTTATTTCGAGAAGGGACTCTATCGCAAGGCGGTGGCGGAGTTCAGGAAGGCAATCAGCATAAATTACGGTCGGGCAGAATACCATTTTAATTTGGGGAGTGTTTTTCAGGCAATGGGATTAATAGAGCAGGCGATATCTTCTTACAGAGAAACGATACGCATTGAACCCGACAATATAAAGGCGTATAATAACTTAGGCGCCTGTTACTTAGCCAAAGGCGATTTATTGAAGGCAAAACGCGCCTGCGAAAAAGTTTTGGAGATCGAACCCGACAACGAAATGGCAAAGAAAAACTTAGAGGGCATCTTGCAGAAGATAGAAGAGCAAAAAGCGCCTCCCAAATAGGTAAATTATGATTGAATAGTATAAGGCGAGGGAGTATAATCTTGATGGTAAAGGGGAGCACCAGTCACCAGGCACCAGACTTTAGAGCACCAGAGCACCAGGACACCAGCGCACCAGAATTTACTGGTGCACCGGTGCTCTGGTGCACGGGTGCTCTATTATTAAGATGAAGAAAGCAATTACCCTAATTGAGCTTCTGATTGTGATGGTGATTATGGCCGTGGTGGGCGGAGCCATCATCGGCCGGATGCTTTCGGGAATTGAAAGGGGCCGGCTCCAGGCGGCAGGGAGGCAGGTAATTTCGCATATCCGTCTGGCGCAGGAAAGGGCAAAATTAGAGCAGAGAAACATTAGCGTAGAATTCGATGCGGGAAACGAGATTTATAAGATTTATCAGGCGGGAGGGAGTTTTGATGGGGTGGATGATTATGTGGGAACTGTTAATGACCTTAGCTGGTCATCTGCTCAATCTTTTACATTATCTCTATGGATTAAACCTACAAACGTTTCCGGCAATCAGCCGCTTATATCAAAGGTTAACTGGGAATATACTCTTATGCAGACAAGTTCTAGTGTACAATTTATCTACTGGAACACTGGTGGAGGTCATGCAATTGACATAACAGCAAGTAATGTACTTACAGCTGGTCAG
>JBBIPY010000073.1:0-6289 GCA_037442605.1 Candidatus Omnitrophota bacterium | reverse complement strand
TTAGCCTTTTCATAATATCACGAATTTTTACCTTCGTTTATGACGAGAAATATTCGTGGTAATTCGTTAAAAATTTGTGGTAATTCGTGTTTAAATAGTCCATTAGTTATACAAGACTCAATAGTAATATCTCCATGTATTATTCCGCTCCCAAGAATATTCAAATTATATTACAGACAAGACCCCCTATTCGTCAAACAAAAAATGCAATTCCTTCTCCATCCTGCGGCAGAAACGGAAAGAGAAATAATGAAGCAAGCGATTTACTCAACGGGGGAGAGAGACAAGCATCCTGCCGGTTAAAACTAAAAATGTAACCAATACTGCCGCCATTACCACCCCCAATGCAATGGCCAGCATTGCCTTAGTAAAACGTATCTTAAATAAAGAGGCAGCTATCGCTCCGGTCCAGGCGCCGGTCATTGGTAAAGGGATGCCTACAAAAACCGCCAGTCCCCAGAATTCACAGCGCTCCACGGCGGCGGCTTTCCTCTTCGTCCGCTCAAATAGCCAATCAAAAAACCTCTTCCATAACCGGAATTTTCTCAGCCGATTTGAAAGCGGCTCCAATAAAATCAAAAGTAGTGGAATGGGCAAGAGATTACCCAGAATAGACAAAACAAAAACCTTCTGCCAAGAGAGATGCAAGGCAAAACCCAGAGGTATTGCCCCGCGCAATTCAAAAATGGGAGTGGCTCCGAACAGAACGATAATCTGTTGCTCTTAATCTGTGATTCATCTGTGCATCATAAGGGTTTTTCAATACTCTCAAATTCGGTATTGGGGAATTCGACATTATAGACTATCCGTTGCATCCGTGTTTATCATCCGTGACATCGGTGACAAAAAATAGTTCTTACTCAGTTGTGGGGTTGCCAGCCATATTCCCCAACCAAGGGAACAAATACACAGCCGCATAGCTGGCGACTATCAATCCTATCCTTGCATTTCTCAACCACAGTTAATACCTGAGAAAAAGACTCCCCGAGGGGGATAACCAGTCGTCCTTTTTCTTTCATCTGCTCAATGAGAGGAGGGGGTATGCGGGGAGATGCCGCCGTAACAATAATTCCGTCGTAAGGAGAAAATTCCTGCCAGCCGAGGGTCCCGTCACCTAAATTCAGGCGGACATTTTTATATCCCAGCCCGGCGATAACCAACCCTGCCTGCTCCACCAGGCGAGGAAAGTGTTCTATGGTATAAACCTCCTTGGCTAACTCCGCCAGAATGGCCGACTGATAGCCGGAACCCGTACCAATCTCCAATACCCTTTCTTCTCCTTCTAAGCCAAGGCACTCGGTCATCAAAGCCACCATATACGGCTGGGAGATGGTCTGACTCTCTCCAATAGGTAAGGGATGGTCATCGTATGCCTCATAAATGTCCCTTTCCAGAACAAACCTGTGGCGGGGTACTTTCAGAAATGCCTCAATTACCCGCGGGTCTTTTATCCCGCGGGAAACAATTTGTTCCTTTACCATATGTTCACGTGAAGATAGAAAGTCTCTGTCTACCATCTCATAACCGTCTTCATTATAAATTTGAAGAACCGCAGAGTGTCTATAACGGGATTAATCTGGCTCTCGATATCCGGATGATAGATGGCCTTGATGGGAAGCGACTGGACAGCAAAACCTTTCCTGACTGCCTGAACCAGAATTTCTGATTCTATTTCAAAGTTAGCGCTCTTAAGTCTGATGTTTTTCAAAACCTCCTTTTTCAATAACCTCAATCCGCACTGGGTATCGGGTATGCTCTGGTCAAGCAAAGAGGATATTACCACGGACATAAATTTATTGGTGAGAAAACGCAGATAAGGCATACCCTGGGGATGGTGCATGCGATTGCCCACAACGATATCCGCTTTCGAACTCTCAGCAAAATCAATGAGACGCGGAATCTCTTCCGGGCTGTGCTGCCCGTCTCCATCCATGGTAATAACCGCATTGCAATTTTTAGCCAGACAATAGTCAAATCCGGTTTTTAAAGAAGTGCCCTTGCCTAAATTCCTCTCATTCCTTAAAACTACCGCCCCGTTCTCCCTGGCAATCTTATAAGTGGCATCAATGGAACCATCGTCGACCACCACAACGTCTTTTACCGCTGTCTCTTTGATTTTCCTAACCAGCCAACCGATGGTCTTGGCTTCATTATATGTGGGTATAACTACGTATGTCTTCATCGTATCTCGTATATAAAAAAGAAGCAACTTCAGAAGCGAAACCTGGATTCCTCTCCCAGAAATAAACGCCGGATATTGGAAAGGTGTTTAAAGCTGATAAGTATAGCCACAACCACGCTGAAAACAACAAAAGATAAGGGAAAGGCAAAGATGGCCAGAAATAGCGGTAATAAAACCGCCGACGATATCGAAGCCAGAGAAACGTAGCGGAAAACCGCAAAGACGATAGCCCAGACAACTAAACCGATAAGCAATGCCCTGGGTTCAAGGGCAAATATCACCCCGGCGGCCGTTGCCACACCCTTGCCGCCTCTGAATCTCAGAAATAAAGAGAAATTGTGTCCGAGAATAACCGATAATCCCAGAATCAATCCCTGCTCAAGCATCCCCAGTCCAAGGAACGGGGATGCCCTCCACAGACTAAAGAACCTGACCGCAAAATACCCCTTTAAAACATCCACCAGCAATACGATGATACCGGGAATCTTGCCCGCTACCCGCCAGACGTTGGTTGCCCCAATATTGCCACTACCCTCTTTGCGGATATCGGTTTTTTTTAGACATTTACCCATTAGATATCCGGTGGGGAAAGAACCGATGAGAAAAGATAAAATAACTTTAAAGATAAACATCGTATGCTAATGCCGCTCCTTTTAGGAAATCATTCTTAAATCCGAAGCGCGAAATCCGATTAAGATCATCTCGGAGAATATGGTTCGTGAAAAGCTACCAGGCGGCTACCTCTCCATATATATTCCATACCTGAGGCAATAGTAAAAAAACCGGTAATATACCATACGGTGGGAGTAAAGGGGATATGCAGGATTATAAAGATTATGCTCAGGGTCTGGAAAAATGTGCTGCACTTTCCTAATAGCCGGGGCCGGATATCCAGTTTTCCCTGAGTAAGATAAATCGATAAGGAGCCGACTACAAGGATCAGGTCGCGGCTTAAAACCACGAGGGGAATCCAGGCGGGTATCTCAAACTGTGCGGAAAGCCCCTTACGGACAAACAGGAGTATAAAGGCGGTATTGATAAGCAGCTTATCCGCAATAGGGTCGAGAAACGCCCCTGCCTTGGTCATCTGTTTCTTTCTGCGCGCAACATAACCATCGAACCAATCGGATAAAACGGATAATATAAAGACAGACGCCGCAAGAAGGCGAAAATAATCCTTCTGCGGTGTATAATAAAGAACGGAGGCCACAAAAAGCGGAATGAGAATTATCCGGCAAAAAGAAATACGGTTGGCTAAATTCATAAACACAAATTGCCACGAATTTACCACCTGAACCAGAACACAACACTAATTGCCACGAATTGTTTTAATTCGTGGCAATTCGATTTTTATTCCCGCTTCGCTGAGCGAAGCGAGGCGAGCGTGGTCATTCGTGATTTACTGTTTGTATTTTAATTCGGCGCCGTCCTTGGGACAATACCGCACATCGGACGGATAATCTGTACCGCAGACCGGACAGAACTTAATCGCCATCTGTTCTCCCGCCAGTGCGCCTCCCAGTCCACCTACGGCTGCACCAATGGCTGCCCCCTCTGCCGTGCGTCCACTCTGATGTCCGATAATCGCTCCTGCACCCGCGCCGACAGCCGCACCTATCCCCGCCCCTTTCTGGGTAGTGGTGCAGCCCATCAAAAGAACGCTCAATAAAAGAACCAAACCTATGTACTTCATCACCCACCTCCCCGTATAATATGTGCAAGAGCCTGTTAATGTCGCATTCCACAATTTAACTTTGAGCGCAGCATTATTCAGAAATCAATCACCTGATTATTCCTATCCGATTGATTGGCCAGTAGATCACCAACGCCTTTCCCAGGACATGCTTCCGGGGAACAAAACCCCAGTACCGGCTATCCTGAGAAAAAGCGCTGTTATCTCCCAGGACGAAATAATTATCTTCCGGTACGCGGGTTCCCTCCGGGCTATTGCCAAATTCTCCCCGATTATAATAATATATCTGTTTTATCGCGGCATGCTGGTCAATTCTCTCACCATCTATATAGATATACCCGTCCTCAATCTTTAGCCTCTCTCCCGGCTTGGCAACCAGGCGTTTTATAAAGTCGCGCTTGGGATCCATGGGATAACGAAAAACCACCACATCTCCCCTCTCGGGTTTTCTGAAGCGATAGATAAATTTATTCACGAGTATGCGGTCTCGCGGCATAAGGGTCGGCTGCATTGACCCCGTAGGAATCTTAAAGGCCTGGATAACAAAGGTCCTCACCGCCATCGCCAGGACAAAGGCAATGAGAATTGACTCGGTATACTCTTTAATCGTAGACTTTAGGCGTGAGTTCATTTGAAGCTCCACGGGCTTACACCCGTGGAATCTTTCTTTTCGCTTCGGCTCGGCACAGCGAAAACCTCGCCGAAGCGGAATTCCTCTCGCTATCCATCCCCACCCTTACAGGTGGGGAATTCCGCGAAGGCGGGTTAAACCCTTGACACCATGGTGTCAAGGGTGTCTTCATTTGAGCCAGATTTTCTCCATCTCCTTAGTTATCTTTATGCCTATACTCGTCTCGGGATGGATTTTGTCTTCTTCTTTTGAATGCCTGTCCCCTGTCCTGGATGTCTTCTTTGCCAGAAATCCCTCAGCGCCTATAACCCTGGCTCCCTGCAATTTAGCCGTATATTTTACCGCATTATCATCGCTTACGACAACTAAATTTTTCCTGCCGAGGTTTTCCACTATTTTCTTTATCTTCTCATCCGCAGTCTCGCCCCGGCTGAAGACAATCTCTATCTCGGAATTTATACGGCGACCATAAACATCTGCGTTTCCATCAAAGACAACCGTTACTTTATTGTTTTTGCTCCCATAGGGCCTTTCGGTCTCCAGAAAGTGGATAAATCCTTCTCTATCTCTATATAACTTCTTCCCTGTAATCCGCGTTACCTGTTTCATCAGGTTGTATCCGTCAATAATGTAATGTAAACTCATCTTGAAATACCAAACCCCCAATGAGGAATGCCTAGCTAATAAAGTTAAAAAAGTTAAGGAAGTTAAGAAGGTTAAGGATGTTACGGAATTCTTAAATGCAACTTTCTTAATCCTTTTAACCTCCTTAACCTCCAACTTAGTTATTTGTTTGGTCCTCCGAAAAGACCTCTGCCGTAAAGACAAATACGCTTGCTCCCTTTTCCCAAGCGTCTGGAGGCAGTCCGGCTTTATCCGCAAGGCAACGCCTTAAGAACTCCTCTTTTGTCCAGCCGGTCTCTTCGGCAACCTGGGGAAGAAAAACACCGCTGCGCACTCCATCGGTAACATAAATCCCGTGCCTGCCTAATTCAAGTTCCTCTATAGAATTTATCCTCTGCATAGGGGAAAGAACAGAAATTTCAATTTGGATATCCTTCAACTCCTCTAATCTTACCGGAATAAAGCGGGGGTCGTTTAAGGCAGAAGAAACAGCCGTTCTCTGTATCTGGATATAGAGGGGTTCTTCTTTGAAATTACCGATACAACCCCGGAGCATCCCTTTCTTTTTTAAGGTCACAAAGGCACCGCGTTTTTCTAATAAGGCGGGCTCCTTAACCTCTAATTCGGGAAACCTTTTTTCCTTCAGATAAATCTCCAGGCTCTGACGAGCAATCTTTAACAATTCCTTTTTTGTCCCGCCCTCTAAGAGACCGCTGTTTATTCTTTCTTGTTCTACCCCCTGCGTAACGGAAGCGGGGGTAGAAAAAGAAACGGCAGGGTATCCGAGAATGATTATTGAGTCAAATTTCTTATCCTTAAGAAGCCCGTAGGCAAAGGCAGCCACCTGACCCGAATACTCATAGCCGGCATGCGGGACAATCAGCCCTTTAAGTTGACCTTCTATTTTGGGTGGCTCTGCCTTATTTAAAAAACCTTTAATCATTGACCGCAATTGCTCGGGATTGCCGGGATAAAACATCCCGCTCACTGCCGGTGGACGGACTCCTCCCTCTTGAGCCACGCAGCAAGCAGCAAGCATCCCTTCGACTGCGCTCAGGGCAAGCAAGTAGCAAGTAGCAAGAATAAAAATCTGTGCTCCAATTCGATGGCAATTTGTGTTTATCTATGTATTCATAATTCCTTTTCACCAAACACCTCC
>JBBIPY010000072.1:0-6376 GCA_037442605.1 Candidatus Omnitrophota bacterium | reverse complement strand
CGAGCCGAAGCGAAAAGAAAGATTCCACGGGTGTAAGCCCGTGGAGCTTCAAGAATAAATGAGGACACCCTTGACACCATGGTGTCAAGGGTTTACCTGTCGGTAGACAGGTCTGTCCGAATTTACCCTTGACAAGATTGTCAATCTTGTCAAGGTTCAATTCGCAGACGGCATTGACATCTCTGATGTCAATGCCTATAACTTACGTCGCTTCGCTCCGTAAGTTATCTGCTCATCGAAGGAGGTCGGATGAAAAACTGGAAAGGAATTTTGCCCCTGGGCATTGGCTTGATTGCGGCTTTTATCGTTGTCTCTCTGGCTCTCTCGCTAAAAGACGCCAATCCCGTTAGAGCCTTGAAACTGAATCGTGAGTTTAAGATGCTGAACCGGAAGGCCGCTGAGGCGGAGAGGGCGAACAATTTGCTTGAGGCAATTGGCTATTTGGAGAAATTAACGCAGGGTCTTGCCCAGCATAAGAGGGTTTTTGCGGTCTGGCTTAAGCTGGCCGGCCTGTATGAAAAAGGCAATCGGTTATTGAATGCCAGGAAGGCCTTGCAGAAGATTATCGTTGAGTCGGGAGACGGTCGGTTGATTCAAGAGGCACAGACGCAGCTGGGCAATCTCAACATCAAGGTTCTATTCTCACCTCTCGTTGCCGAGAATTCCGTTGTCTATGAGGTAAAAGAGGGGGACTCTTTGAGTAAGATTGCCAAACAGTTCAATACCACCATAGATTTACTCACACAGTCAAATCAAATCAAGACCGACCATCTGCGCGCGGGGATGAAGTTGAAAGTCAGCACGGCAAGATTTTCGCTTATCATTGATAAATCCCAGAATACCCTGACCTTGAAGGCCAACGATGAGGTGGTAAAGGTTTATACGGTGTCTACGGGGCTGAACAACGTTACCCCCGTAGGAACTTTTAAGATTGTCAATAAGATTGTAAATCCCGTCTGGTATAGGGAAGGCAAGGCCATTCCTGCGGGAAGCGCGGAAAATATCTTAGGGACACGCTGGATGGGGCTTTCGGAATCGGGTTATGGCATACACGGGACTACTCAACCCGAGACGATTGGTAAACATATCACCCTGGGTTGCGTGCGGATGTATAACCAGGATGTAGAAGAACTTTTTACAATTCTACCTATAGGTACGGAAGCAGTGATTATGGAATAGCACTGCTCTGTTAGTTAATCACGTTACGTTTACGGTGGACCGTTTACCGCTAACCGTCTTCGGTAAACGGCAACGAGCATAGCGAGGAGCGGATAAACGGTAAACGCAACTTCTCATAAAATATATTTCTTGTTCTATAACAAAGTATAATAGGAATGAACGGCACAGGATTGGATTTTGAAAAACCTATCATAGAGCTCGAAAAAAAGATCGAGGAACTGAAACGCTTTGCCGAGGCAAAGAAACTCGACCTCTCCATTGAGATTGCGCGTTTAGAAGAAAAACTGGAGAATATCAAGCATAATATATTTGAGAGCCTCACTCCCTGGCAGAAGGTTCAGATTGCCCGGCATCCCCAGAGACCCTACACCTTAGATTACATATCCATAACAATGACTGATTTTGTAGAGCTTCACGGAGACCGGCTCTTCGGCGATGATAAAGCAATCATTGGGGGGCTGGCGAAATTAGATAATCAGAAATTGTGCGTGATTGGCCATCAGAAGGGCAGGGATACGAAAGAGAATATTATGCGCAATTTCGGCTGTGCCCACCCGGAAGGATACCGCAAGGCGCTAAGACTGATGCGAATGGCAGAAAAATTTAAATTGCCCATCGTTGTTTTCATAGACACGCCGGGGGCATATCCGGGAATCGGAGCCGAGGAAAGAGGCCAGGCGCACTCCATTGCCTATAATCTACGCGAAATGGTAGGGATAGAGACGCCGATAATTGTGATCGTTATCGGAGAGGGTGGAAGCGGAGGTGCTTTGGGCGTAGGCATAGGAGATAAAATTCTGGTTCTGGAAAATGCCTATTATTCGGTAATTTCTCCTGAGGGCTGCGCCGCCATTTTATGGAAAGACCGCACCAATGCCCCGGAGGCAGCGGAGGCGCTGAAACTTACCGCGGATGACTTATTGGAGTTAGGCATTATTGATGAGGTGCTTGGGGAGCCGTTGGGAGGGGCCCACCGCGCTCCTCAGGAGATGGCCGAGACTATCAAGACGGCGATAAAGAGGCATATAAAGGAACTCAGGGACGTCCCTGCAGAGGAATTGATCAAGATGCGCTACGAGAAATTTCGCAAGATGGGGGTGTGGGAAGAAAAATAGAAACGGATAGACGCTGATATCGATGCGGATAAACGCCGATGGAGAAGACGATAGTCGATATTTTTTAGAGTCAACCAGAAAGTTTAAAGATAACGTTATCCTGCAGATGGTCTCCGAGAAAAAAGAGGAGGCCATTTTTTGTTCTCAGCTGCGACAGAATGCAGAAAGGATTGTTGTCCATCTGGATGCCTGGGGGATAAGGAAACGCAGGCCTATCCAACCTACGAGGTTGGCAACTGGTTGGAGTAATTATGGTTGTGTAGAGAATTTAAGTGCCGGAGGTCGGAGTCGAACCGACACGAGTGTTTAGCTCACATGATTTTGAGTCATGCGTGTCTGCCAATTTCACCACTCCGGCAAAATTGCTTGGCTTTGGGTGGGCCGATAATCGCGGAATAAATAATTGCCTCTTCTAATTTGTCAAAAGAAAGTATCCCTTCTTTTTCCGGAATTTTATCGGGGAGGGGCTCGGGTATTTTTTCATCTTCAGAGCCCGTTTTTACCTCTTCTGCTTTCTCAAGTTCCGATGCTTCTTCAATTTCTATCTCAGCCGGCTTTTCTTCCAGCGGCGGCTTTTCCATAGGAAAACCCAGCCTTTCCAGGATATCTTCTAAAGTCGCCTCTTGGGGTGGCTTTTCTTCCCGAGGGAAGTGCCTCTTCCTCCTGGTCAAAATCTGACCCACGGCCTGGAGCAGAAACATTACGATAATAAAAATGAGAAATATTATATTTTCCATCGTTTCGCTCCACACAAATTACCACGAATCAAAAGCCAAATTATTTTATTCGTAATTCGATAAAAATTCGTTGTAATTCGTGTTTCAGTCTTTTTCTTTTTTCCTCTCCTCACCGGGTTTTCCGATTCTGTTGCGCATGTCGGTATCGGCCTGGATATTCCTCAAATTGTAATAATCCATCACCCCTAATTTCCCCTCACGGAAGGCGAGGGCAATGGCCTTGGGAATTTCCGCCTCGGCCTCTACTACCTTTGCCCGCATTTCCTGTACGCGCGCCTTCATTTCCTGCTCCTGCGCCACCGCCAGAGCGCGTTTGGTTTCAGCGCGGGCCTGGGCCACTTTAAGGTCAGCTTCAGCCTGGTCCGTCTGAAGCTGGGCCCCGATATTTTTTCCCACATCCACATCAGCAATATCTATTGAGAGTATCTCGAAGGCGGTCCCGGAGTCAAGACCTTTGGCTAAGACATTTTTAGAGATGCTGTCCGGATTCTCCAGCACTTGTTTATAGGTTTCTGCAGAGCCGATGGTGGTGACGATTCCTTCGCCGACGCGGGCAATAATGGTTTCTTCAGTTGCTCCCCCGACGAGGCGTTCGATGTTGGCGCGGACAGTAACGCGTGCCTTCGCTTTCAATTCAATTCCGTCTTTGGCTACAGCCGCCAGCACCCCTTCCCGGGGGGCATCGATTACTTTGGGATTGACCGAGGTTTTAACCGCTTCCAAGACATCGCGTCCCGCCAGGTCAATGGCGCAGGCGCGTTCAAATTTCAAATCCAGGTTTGCCTTATCCGCTGAAATCAGAGATTTGACTACCCTGATTACATCTCCTCCGGCTAAATAATGGGCCTCCAGGCCATCCAGCTGTATAGAGAGCCCGGCTTTATGGAGCATGATAAGACCCGGAACGACAATGCGGGGTTCAACATTACGCAAACGCATTCCAATTAAACTGAAGATGGAAAGCCTCGCGCCTGCAGCAATGGCGGCAATCCAGAGCCGTACGGGAATAAAATAACCAAACAGAAACAGGGTTGCAACGATAACTATGGCAATGATGACTACCGGCATGGTCACCTCCGTTTTTGGTTAAATGGTTATTGGTTGAATGGAGAGAATTTAACTATTTAACCTCTTAACCATTTAACTAGATTGGTTTGACTACTACGCGATTTCCCTCTGCCCTGAGCACTCGTACCCTTTTATCTTTTTCAATAAATGCACTTCCTTCGGAAATAGCGTCTACTCTTTTACCATTTATGAGACAGACTCCGATGGGGCGCAGAGAAGAAAGAGCGGTTCCTTCTTTATCAGTCAATTCTGATAAATTTCCCTTAAAGGGATGAAAACCTGCTTCTCGGGTCTCTTGATTATCTAAACGCAGTTTTTTCCAGGCCTGCGTCCTGGGAAACAGTCTCCACAACAAGATAATTATAATTAAACTTCCTACGGAAGTAATGATGCCTAAGAATAAGTTTAATCTTGTATAGGCAAAGTAACAGGCAAGGATGAGAGAAACAGCGCCGCTTACGCCAATTACCCCGAACCCCGGGATAATCAGAATCTCAATCGCCAGCAACACATAACCCAGCAAAATTAGAGTTAAGACCAGTAACCAGTCCGGCATTCGTCGCTACGCTCCTCATTCACAGATGAGCACAGATGAGAAGATACAGATTAGCACAGATAAAATTATCTGTGTGAATCCATATTTCTATCTGTGTGCATCAGTGTTTAATTTACACACCTTTAACTACTATTTTATTACCTTCGACATTAACTATCTTTATTTCTCTATCCTTATCAATAAAATCGCCTTCGCTAACCACATCCAGAATCTTTCCCGAGAATTCGGCTTTTCCCGCCGGCCTTAAGGCAGTCAGGGACTTGCCTATTTTACCGATTAGATCCGCCTTAGTCAAATCTTCTGTAGTAAAACCCTCTTCCCTGGTTTCTGCCTGCTGCAGAATTATCCTTTTCCAGAGTCCCGTTCTGGGAAAGAGATTTATAGAAACCAGCATCACGGCAATTGTGGCGAAGAAAGAGTAGACCACTACCTGAAACGCCTTTAACAGTTCTAATCTGGGCGTCTCGAAGGGATGTTTAATCAAGGCTAAAAATATGCTGGCAACCAGAAGTATTCCGCCGGATATTCCCGCGATGCCAAATCCCGGCAGGACAAATATCTCTAATCCGATTAAAAAGATGGCTAAGATAAAGAGTATAATCTCGGTCCAGTTCGCCATGCCGATCAGATAATGTCCCCAGAAAAACAGGGCAAGCGAAATTATCCCCAGGGTACCAGCAATACCCCAGCCGGGGATTTTTATCTCAAAGATTATGCCCAGGAAGCCTAGGGTTAAGAGAAGCGAGCTTACAATGGGGTGGGTGAGGAAGCGCACCAGATTTTCCGACCAGGTAAGGTTTGGCTCTGCGACCGCGGCATCTTTTAAATTTAGAAGGCTGAATAAGGTTTCGCGGTTCCGGACAATCTCTTTAGCCAGATACAGCCCCTTTGCCTCCTCGGCCGTAAGATTGAGCAGTTTGCCTTTTTCCGTAATCGTCCGGATGACTTTTATATCCTTGTCCGGCAATTCCTGCTTCTTTGTCTCGATTTCCTCAGGCGTTAGAATTAAAATTTCATCTTTTATCTCGACCAATTTCAACTCCGCATCCTTATCCACAAACGCCTCGGCTAATTTTATAGAGTGGCTATTTGTTTCTGCGGTGGCTTTAAATTTTGCCCTTAAAGCCGAGATAGTTTTTTCATCTTTTGTCTCTTCTTCCGTACCTACACCCATAATCCGCGGCTCTGCCGAGCCGATGCTCGAACCGGGGCTCATATATATTTCCTGGCAGGCAAGGGCAATAAGTGCCCCTGCGGACCAGGCCTCGCCTAAAACCAGGGCGGAGGTTTTGATGGGTTTCAATGTTCCCAGGGCCTTGACAATTTCTCCCGCCGCATCCACCCTTCCGCCGTAGGTGTCAATCTCCACAACCACTGCTGAGGCATTCTCTTTTTTCGCTTCCTGTGTCACCCGTTTGACAAAACCCGAAAGCCCTAAGTCAATCACGCCTTTGATGGGAATGACGTAGACATAACCTTGATTCTGGCCATAGGCTGGACTAAATGCCGCGGATAGAAAAACCGGAAGCAGCAAGCAGCAAGCAGCAAGCAGCAAATATAATCTGCGCAGTCCCTTAAAAATCTGCGTAGCCATAGTCATCACAGTCATTAATATAACACTTAAATTTGTACGTGTCAATTGTATTGACCCCGTTAGAAATTATGGTAATACCTCAAAAAAGCGTGAAATGAGCAATTTTTTAGGTCTCTCCGACGAGACA
>JBBIPY010000071.1:0-6733 GCA_037442605.1 Candidatus Omnitrophota bacterium | reverse complement strand
CTATATTATACTTTTTGCTTGACAAGGTTAGCCTTTTCATAGATGGTAATTCGATTTTTATTCGTGATATTCGTGTCCAAGGATATTTTCTATCTCTCACTCGCCCAACTGATACCGCACAAACCTTCGAATCTGTATATTTTCTCCAAACTGGGCTATTATGGAATTTACATAGTCTCCTACAGTCACCTTTTCATCCCGGATAAACAGCTGCTCCAGCAGACAACTACTCTGTTTAAAACGGGCAAAATGGGATTCCCAGGCCTTGTCAAAATCCTGTCCGCATTTGCCCTTTAGACCCTCTTTCAAAGATTCCCTCTCCTTATCTATAACCTCCTCCGGGACGTCATCGGCTTTGATATAGGCAGGATTTGCTGCCGCTATCTGCATGGCTATATCCCGGCATAACTTTTTAAACAATTCATTCCTTGCCACGAAATCGGTTTCGCAATTTATCTCAACGAGAACGCCTAATTTGCCGCCCAGATGCACATAAGCCTCAACCTGGCCATCCCTGACCTGGCGGGAGGACTTTTTCAGGGCAATCTCCAGTCCTTTTTCTTTAATTATCTGGACCGCTTTACTAAAATCCCCCTTGGATTCAATTAAGGCGCGCCGGCATTCCATAACGCCGGCACCCGTCTTCTCCCGCAATTCTTTAATCATATCTACCATAAAACCTCCTTCAACCTAAGCGCCGCCTTTAGTGCGAAGCCGGGGTATTTTGTGTGGTTTTCTCTCTGTCGCTCTTCCTATTGTTTTCTCTGTTGTCTCCTCCAATTCCGCCGGGATTTCGACGCCTCCCTTCTCACTTTCTTCTTTGCTGACCGGCGAAGATGCTGTAGCAGCAATCTGTGCGTATTCTTTCTTGCCCTCAATTACGGCATCCGCAATCTTTGTAGTGACGAACCTGATGGAACGGATTGCGTCGTCATTGCCCGGGATAGGATAACTGATTGGTGCCGGGTCACAATTGGTATCAATAAGCGCAACCAAAGGTATAGATAAACGACTTGCCTCTTTCACTGCGTTTTCTTCAATCTTTGAATCTATAACATACAGGACATGGGGAAGCTTATCTATGCTGCAAATACCGCCAAGATTACGCTCTAACTTCGCTATTTCTTTATTCAGTTTCGCGGCCTCTTTTTTTGAAAACTGCTGGAAAATACCATCCGTTTTCATCCTCCCCAGTTCTCTCAAGCGTTTTATGCTCTTTTTTATAGTTTCGAAATTTGTCAGGGTGCCTCCGAGCCAACGGTTATTAACGTAAGGGACCCCGCAACGCTTGGCTTCCTGCTCCACAATGTCCTGAGCCTGTTTCTTCGTGCCTACAAAGAGTATATCTCCTCCCTGGGCGGCAATCTCTTCCAGAAATTTACAGGCGGTGGTAAGGCAATCAGCGGTCTTTTCCAGATCAATGATATAGATGCCGTTGCGTTCCCCGAAAATAAACTGTTTCATGCGGGGATTCCAGCGTTTTTTCTGATGTCCGAAGTGTACCCCTGCTTCCAAAAGCTCCTTAATCAATCCAATGGTTGCCACTCTTTTTCCCTCCTTCAATGAGCACATAAGTTACGCGACTAAAAGGAGCGTAACTTATGTGTGCGAATTGAACCCTTGACATTTTCCAGTAAGAAGGCTTTATAGAAAATGTCAAGGGTAAATTCAGCTCTTCCTGTCTACCGACAGATAGACAACTTACGTTCGCTCCGTAAGTTGTGGCTTCATTTAATATAGCATAAATTACCCTTTTATGGCAAACTTTTTTAAACCTCCAATCTCTGTATCTCATAAAGCTTTTTGTAGAGCAGGTCATTATGCATCAGTTCTTCGTGTGTGCCTACCTCAATAATCTCTCCATCCTGAAGAACTACTATCCTCACTGCATTTCTTATTGTAGAAAGTCTATGTGCGATGAGTAATACGGTACGATTCTGCATCAGGCGCTCCAGGGCCTCCTGGACAACCCTCTCCGAGGCGCTGTCAAGCTGGGATGTGGCTTCATCCAGAATCAGTATGGGGGGATTCTTTAAAACCGCCCTGGCAATGGCCAGTCTCTGTCTTTCTCCTCCGGAAAGCCTCGCCCCGTGCTCACCGATAACCGTATCGTAACCCTGGCTCAACCGCATAATAAATTCATGGGCATTGGCTACCTTCGCCGCCGAAACCACCTCATCCAGACTCGCCTCCGGTCTACCATAGGCGATATTCATTCTTACCGTGTCGTTAAAGAGGATGGTCTCCTGGGTAACAATACCTATATTAGCCCGCAAAGCCCTTATACCCATCTTTTTCACATCCATTCCGTCAATTAATAACCTGCCCTGCGTGGGGTCATAAAATCGCGGGATAAGGTTGCCTAAGGTGGTCTTGCCTGAGCCGGTCGGTCCCACCACCGCCACGAGTTCTCCTTTTTTAATCCTGAGATTAATATCCTTAAGAACAGTCCTGTCTTCGTATTGAAAACTCACCTGCTCAAAGACGATTTCTTTCTCAAAGGACCTCAATATTTCAGGGGCGTCTACCTCCACAACCAAAGGAGTCTCATCCAATATCTCAAAAACCCTTCCCACCGCAGCCAAGGCCTGCTGATTTATCGTATATACCTTTCCCAGACGCTTAAATGGCTTAAGAAGCGAAAGCAGAGAGCCGAGAAAAAGGATAAATACGCCGAAAGAAATTACACCCCCGATTACCTCTCTGCCTCCCAGGAATAATACAAAGACCCCTGCACAGGCGCCGAAAAATTCGGTAATTGGACCTAGCGCCAGCTGTTTCTTGACAGAATTGAGCATAAGATGAAAGAAGTCGCGATTGTGTTTTTTGAATTTCTTTATCTCGTAGTCTTCCATAGAAAACGCCTTCACAATCCTTGCACCGGTAATGGATTCATAAAGGGTTGTGTTTATATCCGCCATCTTTTCCTGACTGCGTCTGCTTACCTTGCGCAAAAGCCTGCCGATGCGCACCGCCGGCAGCCCTATCAAGGGAAGCAAAATAAGCGAAATAAGGGCAAGTCGGCTGTGTATAAAAAATATTATGCAGGTGAACAATATCAACTGCAGCGAATAGAAAATCAAATCTGCCAGCGCCTCGGAAATTGCGGTTTGAATCCAGACCACATCGTAAGTAACCCGGGAAATTAACACGCCGGTTTTGGAACGGCTATAAAAATCCAGGGAGAGACTCTGCAGTTTCTCGTAGAGGAGATTTCTTATGTCGCGGATTACCCGCTGGCTGACGTCGTTCATAAGGTAGCCCTGCACAAAGGTAGATATTCCCCTGAGGGTAAAGAGGACAACGATAAAAATACCGGCGAATTTCAAGAGGATTATCGGCGAGGTGCTGTTGAAGATATCTACCAAATTTTCCAGAAACGAAGGCAAACGATTGGGCAGGACAATTCTCTTGCCTGAGAGGATGTTATCGGCAATGGGAACGAGCATCCCCAGGGATACGCCATCAAAGATTGTGGAGATAATCATCGTCAGAATGGCAAGAGCCAGAATAAACCAATACGGACGCACAAATCTTAAGAGTCTCAGATACAATCTCATCTATAAACCAACCCCTTCAATTAAGGTCTGGCAAAATCTGCAGCGGGAATTTTCAATATTGTATTCTAAAATCTGAAAACCGTAGCGCCCAATCGCTATTTTCCTGCAGTTATAACAATATGTATTTTCTCCCTCATCCCCGGCTACATTCCCGGTATACACGTATCGTAAACCTGCCTCTAAACCTATTTTCCTCGCCTTCTCTAATTTATTCAGAGGGGTGGGCTGCAGATTATCCATTCTATAATGGGGATAAAAACGGCTGATGTGCCAGGGCGTTTCTCTGCCAAGGGCGAAAACAAACCCGGCGCATTTTCTCAGTTCCTCTTCGGAGTCGTTCAGCCCGGGGATAACCAAGGTCGTAACCTCCACCCACATATTCATCTTTTTCATTGTCCGCAATGCCTCGAGCACCGGCTCAAGCCTTGCCCCGCATATCTTTTTATAAAATTCGCCGTTGAATGACTTGAGGTCTACATTGGCGGCATCTAAATATCCCCCGGCGGCTCCCAACATTTCTTCTGTCATATATCCATTAGTAACAAAATTATTACACAGACCGCTTTCTTTAGCCAGTTTCATTACCTCCAGAACATACTCAAAGGCAATGGTTGGTTCCGTATAGGTATAAGAGATGCTCTGGCAGCCATAGCGCAAGGCATCCTCCACCACCTCTTCGGCGGATACCTCATCTCCGGAAATCTCTCCCCCATCCCTGACCATCTGGGAGATTTCATAGTTCTGGCAGAAATCGCAGCGGAAATTACAACCTGCCGTCGCGATGGAATAGGAAGTTGAGCCGGGCAGGAAATGAAAGAAAGGCTTCTTCTCGATGGGGTCAACGTGCCGGGAGATTAACTTTTTATATACCAGAGTATATAGAGCTCCGTCCCTGTTTTCCCTCACACCGCACACGCCCTTGTTTCCATCTACTATTAAACAGCGGTGTGCGCATAAAAGGCAGCGGGTCTTCCTGCTATCGTCTTTTTCATAGAGCAATGCCCCTCTCATTTTCTCTTCAAGGCCTCGTCTAGAATATTCTTAAACTGCGCCTTGGACTGTGCCCCGACGACCTGACTGACAATCTTGCCTTTGTGAAAGATAAGAATTGTGGGTATGGACATTATCCCGTATCTTGAAGCGATATCGGGTAAATCATCCACATTCACCTTGGCAAATTTCAGTTTATCTCTATAGTCTTCGGATAAAGCCTCCACTACGGGGGCTATAGACCTGCATGGCCCGCACCAGTCGGCCCAGAAATCCACTAAAACCGGTATCTCCGCCTTTAACACCTCTTCATCAAAATTCCCTTTCGTTATCTCAGAAACCATAGCTCTACCCCCTATTATTTTATCGTCTCCAGATATCCTTCTACCGCTACCGCCGCCCGGGCTCCTTCCGCACAGGCATTAACTATCTGTTTCAGATTATCTTTGCGCACATCGCCGCAGGCAAAGATTCCTTTTATAGAGGCTCCCAATGTCTCATCGGTAACGATGAAGCCATTTTCATCCAGGTTAATAAAGCCGGAGAGAAATTCCGTCTGCGGCTTTATCCCCACAAAAATAAATACCCCCTCTGTCGGGATATACTCCTCTTTCTCGGTTTTTACGTTTTTAATGCCGACCTCCTCCACCTTCAGTTTTCCGTTAATCCGGGTAACCACAGAATTCCATTTCACCTCCAGATTAGACAGGGCAAAGATTCTATCCTGGAGAAGTTTCACCCCGCGGAGTTTATCCCGGCGGTGGATAAGCGTAATCTTTTTGGCAAACCGGCTCAGGAAAATGGTCTCCTGCAGGGCAGTATTGCCTCCTCCTACCACTACTATATCTTTACCCTGAAAGAGAGGACCGTCGCAGGTCCCGCAGTAAGAAACCCCCCGCCCGCGAAAATCTTCTTCGCCGGGGACCCCGAGTTCTTTATATACTGCACCCGTGGCGACAACCACGGATAGAGTCTTATACACCCTCTCCTCTGCCGTAGTCAGAATTTTCTCATTGGATTTCAAGGAGATTTCCATCACCTCTTCTTCAATAAACTGCGCCCCGAATCTCTCTGCCTGTTTCCTGAACCGTTCTGCCAGTTCCTGGGAACTAACCGGCTCGCTGAAACCGGGGTAATTCTCAATCTGCTCGGTAAGCAGTAGTTGTCCTCCCGGCATTGACTTCTCTAACACTAAAGTCTTTAGCTTTGCCCGACCGGCATAAATTGCGCAAGACAATCCTGCTGGCCCGGCGCCAATAATAGCCAGGTCATATAAATCGTCTCTAAATTCCCTCATTCGATTATCTCTATCTGGATTGGGTGACGGACAACTATCTCAGGTCCAAAGTAGTCTTTAATTTTACCATAAATCTTTACCTTTTTTCCAGTATAATATGTCTCGGGCTTAATATTTCTGGCTAAGAAATATTTCCAATCCTTTCTAAAGATTGCCACCTTAAAATCGCCTTTCTTTGCCCGGCCAAAATATAAAATGACCAACTTTTCTTTTTTCCTTGTCTTCACCACTCTTCCTGCTACCTCCGCCAATTCTCCGATGTGATTCCTTGCCTCTTCGGCCGCAATTTCTCCCCGGGCATAGATTTTCCAGATGCCTTTCTCTTCCTCGCGCGCCTTTCTCTGAAGCGCCACAAATCTATCCACATATTTTATATTGGGGGGAGAGGTATATAAAAAGGCAAGACCCTCTTCGAGCAATCTAGCATTGACAAAGGTTTCATCTACAAAGACATAGCATAATAGCCTATCATATCTATCCTTCTTTTCTACGTCGTATTCTAATCTTACCTTCTTACCCGCAACCAATCTTTCATTTAACTCTTTTGCCTCCTCTGCAAAAGGCTGGGGTACGTAAATCCATTCTCCTCTTTCTTTTCTGTGCGCTTCCGGCGTATCTATGCCAATATAGCGCACAAATCGACCGCCTTTTATGACAATCGTATCCCCGTCGATAACCCTCTCTACATATGCCTCCTTAGGAAGGAAAATTCCCCGCCAGAAGAAATTAAAGGCTGAAAAAAACAAAACCGTAAAGAAAAAATTCCTGTATTTGTTTTTTTTATATATCCTCATCGCCTGAATTCGCTTTTTAACACAAACGGCAGAAATTGACAACGCATCAAAGCCGCATTATCGGACAATTCGTGGCAATTCGATTTTTATTC
>JBBIPY010000070.1:0-6745 GCA_037442605.1 Candidatus Omnitrophota bacterium | reverse complement strand
TAGTTATTATTTTACCGGTGTTTTATACGGGTCAAAGGCATCGCGCAGCCCATCGCCCAATAGATTAAACGCCGCCACGGTAATAAAAATAAAAACTCCCGGGATGAGTATCCAGGGATGCCTCTGAATTTCGCTTATCGCCATCGCCTCGGATAACAGATTTCCCCAGCTGGCATAAGGGTCCTGTATGCCCAGACCGATTAAACTCAATGCCGACTCCCCCAGGATATATCCGGGTATAGACAGGGTTATTGCCACAATAATGTAAGAAAATAAATTGGGCAGAATGTGTCGAGATATAATCTTTACATTACCTACCCCGGAGGCACGCGCGGAAAGGACAAATTCTTTATCCTTTAAAGATAGCGCCATTCCCCTTACCACACGCGCCAGTCCCGCCCAGCCGATAAAAGACAGAATAACCACGATAAGAAAATAGACCTGGACAGAACTTAAATTAGAGGGAAAGGCCGCGCGCAGGGTAAGCATAAGATAAAAACCCGGCACCATCATCACGATTTCGCAGAGGCGCATAATGAAATTGTCCAGTCTGCCTCCGAAATATCCGGCAATTCCTCCCAGAAACGTTCCCAGAAAAAAACTGATTGTTACGCCGATAAGGCCGATGGAAAGGGAAACCCGTGCCCCGTGGAGGATGCGGGAAAAGAGGTCTCGTCCCCGGCTGTCTGCACCGAACAAATAAATTCTGGCCGGCTCTTTCACCCCGAAGAGATGTAAATCAGTTCTGATTATCCCTAATAATTTATAACTATCCCCCCGGCATAGAAATTTTATGGGATAAACCTCAGTTTCATCCTCGCTATAAACCCGATTATAATACAGGTCAAATTCCTGACGGTATGCGTAGACAAAAGGACGAAAATTACCGTTTTTGTCAAGCAGGTGAATTTTCGTCGGAGGGGCATAGGCATTCTTTCGTTCCTCGTTGTCAAAACTGTAAGGCGCGATAAAATCCGCAAATATGGCTAACAAATAGAGCGCAGTTAGAACCCAAAAACCGAAGAGAGCAATCTTATGTTTCTTTAACCGGTTTAATGCTATCTGAAACGGAGTTTTTGTTTTTATATCTGTGCCCATCTGTGTTTTAATTTGTGGCAATTCGATAAGAATTCGTGGTAATTCGTGTTATTCATAACGTATCCTCGGATCTAGCCAGGCGAGCAAGACATCGGCAACCAAATTGCCCAAGATAAGCATCACCCCGCCAATTAACATCGTCCCCATTACCAGGTATATATCCTGGCTCCTTACCGCGGTAAGCATTATGGAGCCCAGGCCAGGCCAGTTACAGATAATTTCGGTCAATGCCGCTCCGCTCAAGATATCCGATAGGTGGTAGCCGAAGATAGTAATCAAAGGGTTGACGGCATTCTTTAAAGCATGGCGATATAAAATTTTTCTCTCCGGCAGACCCTTTGCCCGCGCGGTTAAGATATAGCGCTGGCGCAGGACCTCTAACATATTACCCCGCATAATCCTCTGCAGAGAGGCAATTGCCCCCAGAGAAACCACAAGCGTGGGAATAATAAGATGTTTCAGAATATCCAGAATTTTCATAAATGCATTGAGTTCCTCAAAATTGGCGGCCCGCATTCCCCCCGAAGGAAGTACGCCCGTAACGCTGGCTAAAAAGAGCAGGAGAATCGCCAGAAAGAAACCGGGGATGGATAAACCCACAAAAGACAGCCCGGAGAAAATTTTATCCACGAGGCGGTATTGCCGGACAGCACAGATTATCCCCAGAGGAATGGCAAGAAGCCAGGTAAAGAAGAAACTGGCAAGCGAAAGCAGCAGGGTGTTTAATAACCTTGTCCTGATGACGGCGGAAACAGGATTTCTCTGCGTAAAAGAATATCCGAGGTCCAGTCTCAATAAATTTCTCAGCCACCAGAGATACTGGATGAACCAGGGCTCGTTGAGGCGATATTGCGACTCGTATAATCTGATTGTCTCTTCAGAAATCTGGGGATTAAGACGCAGGGTATCAAAATAATCGCCCGGGGCAATCTGGATGAATAAAAAGGTGATAAAGGAAATGGCGAGCAATAGAGGAATGGAGATAAGTAAGCGACGGATTATATAAGATTTCATTATCGTTTCGTTTACCGTTTACCCCCTCGCTTGGGGTTTACGAAGGCTCGCTGTTTACCGCTTACCGTATTAGGTGAGCGGTAAACGGTTCACGGTAAACGGTAAACGGTTCACGGTAAACGGTACACGGTTCACGGTAAACGTAACGTTCTATTTCTTATCTGTAATGTAGATTTCTTCCAAGTTATGAAACGCCCCACCGTAGGAGGTCGGATATAAATTGCCGAATTTATTCCTCACCGCAAATATGTTTAAAGGCAACGCCGTATATACAAGCGGGAGATTATCCGCAACAATAACCTGCCATTCATCATACAGAGTCTTGCGTTTATCTCTGTCTAATTCCTGCACCGCCTGATTGAAAATTTCGTCAATCCGTCTTTCCCATTCGGTTGAGGGGCTCTTCTGGCGCGGATACCAGAGATGGAGCTGACCCCGCGACTGCCAGACATTGGCGCCGAAATGCGGCTCAATTCCTCCGGTCAGCCCTAAAACTACGGCGTCCCAGTCATAGGTGGAATCTAATTTGCTGACGATAAGATTAAATTCCAAAGGCAGAAAGTTTACCTTTAATCCTATGTTCTCTAAATCCTTGCGGATAAGCTGGGTTATTTTCATACGCTCGGTATTCCCGGAATTGGTATACAGATTGAATTCGACCCGATTGCCTTCAGCGTCTTCCAGGAATCCATCATTGTTGCGGTCAATAAAACCCTCTTTTCTAAGAAGGGTCTTTGCCTTTTCCGGGTCGTATTCATATTTTCTTACATCGGGATTATAGAAAAAACCGGAAGAAGGGCTCATGCTGGAATACTGCGGTATGCCTAAGCCATTCAAGACAATATTAATAATTGAGTTCTTGTCAATTGCATAAGCCACCGCCTCCCGGAATCTCCTGTTTCTGAACCATTGCAGTTTTTTCTGTTCGACAAACGGCCTTCCCGTTCTGGGATTCACCTCGCGGTTCTGATTGAAAGCCAGAAAATTCTCCCCGAATGCCGGACCGGTATTAAATACAGTGAAATTGCCCTCCTTCTCCCTGGGTTTCAAAAAAGGATAATCCTCTCCGCGCATCCCATAATAATCGATACTGCCTTCTTTAAATTTCAAGAAAGCGCTATCCTGGCTCTGAACGATAAGATAAACAATCCTGTCAAGGTAAGGAAGCCTGTTGCCGGCGGCATCCTTTTTCCAGTACAAAGGATTTTTTTCAAGAATAACCTTTTCTCCGGGCAGATATTTTTTCAGACGGAACGGACCGCTGCCGACAATCTGCCCGAGAGGGGTATCCAGACCCCAGGTAAAGTTAAATTTTCCTTCTCTAAGCGGTTTTTCTAATATGTGCCCGGGAAGAATCTCCTGAGACATACTCATCAAAAAGGGCGCAAATCTTTTAGGCAATGTAAATGTCACTCTGTATTCATCAATTTTTTCCACTCTAAAGAATTTGCCTTCAATAGTAAAGATATCGCGGGCGCTGGCGGGTATCTGGGGATTGTAGATTAATTCATTGAAGGTGAATATCACGTCATCGGCAGAAAATTTAAAGCCATCCTGCCAGACTACATCGTCCCGTAGCTCAAAGGTCCAGGATAATCCGTCCTCGCTGACCGTCCAGGACTTCGCTAAATGCGGCTCAACCTCTAAGGTAATCCCGTTTATCCTGGTTAACCCTTCAAAGATGAGCCCGGTAATTTCGGTAGTGGAGGTCTCTTTGGCAACCATAGGATTAAAGGATTTGGGGTCGGAGATGGTAGATAAGGTCAAGGTACCGCCAGGGGTGCCTGTTTGGGGAAAGTATTCTTTTTCTGCGGTTTGGGGTTGGGGATCTTTATGAGAAAATAAAGATGCCTTCTCTGGACTACATCCTAAGCAGAAAAAAAATAAACCAAGAAAAAAAATTTTATACATTACTGATTCTGCTGGGCAGGCTGCGGCAGACTGGCTGGTTCGGTTGCCGGAATATTTTCCGGGGCAGGCGGAACTGCTTCCTGTGACTCAGGAGCTGCTTCTTTCTTTACTTCTTCAGCCTTTACCCTCTCCATTATGGAACGGCTTCTTTTACCCGAGATAACCGCTAAGCTTAAAGAGGTAAGCAGAAATACTGCCGCGGATAATGCGGTTATCCGTGTCATAAATGTAGCCGCGCGCGTCCCGAAAATACTCTGTGTCTGTCCGCCAAATGTCTCAGACAGGCCATAGCCTTTACCGGGCTGGATTAAAATTACAAGGATGAGAAAAATACAGCTTATTATATGCAGGGCGATAATCAGTCCAAACATCTCATTAACCTCCCTCGTATTATAAGTGTGCCTTTTTTATCGTCGGAGAATTAAGACAATTTTTCGCAGATGATCACAGATTAGAAGAAACAGATGGGCACAGATTTTTCTCAACGACATCTGTGCTAATCTCGCATCTTTTCATCTGTGCTAATCTGTGCAAAAAGGCACTTTTGAGCAACCCTCTTAATAAGTCATTTAACTAAGAATTCTTGCTCTCTCTACTCTCTACTTATTTAAACTAACTGCCTGTGCCTTCCTGATAATCTCCGTGAAGGAAATTATATCCAGGCTTGCACCTCCCACCAATGCCCCATCTATATCTTCTTCTCGCATTAACTCATCAATATTGTCTGGTTTAACACTGCCCCCATACTGAATTCTTATTCCTTCAGCCAGAGAACGACCAAAGAGATTGGCCAATAGGCCACGGATATAGGCCTGGACCTCTTGCGCCTGTTGGGCAGTGGCATTTATACCTGTTCCAATTGCCCAGACCGGCTCATAGGCAATTACCAGGTCCTGGGGGCCCTGAATAGCGACTCCTTCCAAGCCGGTCTCTATATGTCCCTTTACTATCTCAAGCGTCTCGCCCGCCTTTCTTTCTTCCAAGGTCTCACCCACGCACATAATGGGAATCAGACCGTGTTGGAGCGCTGCCTTTACCTTTCTGTTCACTGTCTCATTGGTTTCTGCGAAAAATTGCCTCCTTTCGGAGTGCCCAATGATAACAAACTTCACCCCCGCATCCTTTAGCATTGCGGGAGAGACCTCTCCGGTAAATGCACCCTTATCTTCCCAGTGCATATCCTGCGCCCCCAACTGGATTGCGGAATCCTGCAGGAGACTGCTTACCTCCGATAAGGCAGTATAGGACGGACAGACAACAATATCCAGTCCTATATCGTCAATAAAATTTCTCTTAAGGCCATTGACCAACTCCATCGCCTCAAAGATGGTCTTATGCATCTTCCAATTACCTGCGATTATCGGCCGTCTCATTCCACTCACTTGTAGTATATACGTAACGTTTACCGTTTACCCGCTCGGCTTCGCCTCGCTGTTTACCGTTTACTGAAAACGGTTAGCGGTAAACGGTTCACGGTTAACGGTAAACGTAACCTGTAGTCTCTTTCTTCTCTGTGAGGCTGTTTATTCCCGGAAGGGTCCTGCCTTCCATATACTCCAGCGACGCTCCTCCGCCGGTGGAAACATGGGTCATTTTATCATCCACGCCAAACTTCGCCACCGCCGCCGCCGTATCTCCGCCTCCTACCACAGTACTTGCCTTAAGTCCGGCTAAATACAGGGCAATCTCTCTTGTCCCTCTGCTAAAGGGCTCCATCTCAAAAATGCCTAAAGGCCCGTTCCAGACAACGGTCTGGGCCGTTTTTAGAATAGTCTTGAATTCTTCGATGCTCTTTGGTCCAATATCCACTCCCAGCCAGCCATCCGGGATAACCGCATCTTTGGTAGTCTGGGCTTCTGCGCCTGCCTCAACTCTATCGGCAATCACATGGTCAACAGGTAAGACTATCTTTATATGCAAATCTTTGGCCTTTTCCAGAATTTGCCTGGCTAAATCAATCTTGTCTTTCTCTAATTTAGAGTTTCCGATATTTATCCCTTTCGCTTTCAGAAACGTATAGGCCATGGCGCCGCCGATTAAAATCGCCTCGGTCTTGGGAAGGAGATTCTCAATCATCCCGATTTTATCCGATACCTTTGCCCCTCCCAGGATGGCTATGAAAGGCCTGCGCGGTCTCTCCAAGGCATCGCCTAAGTATTTAATCTCTTTTTCCAATAAGAAGCCGGCTGCGGATTTAAGGTAGTGAGTTACTCCTTCGGTTGAGGCATGGGCGCGATGGCTTGTTCCAAAAGCGTCGTTAACAAAAATATCTCCCAGCGATGCCAGACTTTTAGCAAAAGAGGTATCGTTTTTTTCCTCCTCGGCATGAAATCTCAGATTCTCAAGCAGGATAACCCTCTCGGTTGACTTCTCTATATCGCTGGCGATAGACTCTCCTATGCAGTCATTCAATTTCTTCACCTTCTCGCCAAGGAGCCCTTCAAGCCGTTTTGCCGCCGGATTAAGCCGCAGCGACTCTACAATCTTGCCGTCCGGCCGGCCTAAGTGGCTCATAAGAATAACCTTCTTTGCTCCCTTTTCTAAGGCATATCTTATGGTAGGGAGGCTTGCCCGGATTCTTGTATCGTCGGTAATATTTAATTTTTCATCCAAAGGCACATTGAAATCCACGCGCATCAAAATTTTCTTATCCTTCAAATCCAAATCTCTAATTGTCAACTTCGCCATACTACTTCAATGAGCACATAAGTTACGCGACTGC
>JBBIPY010000069.1:0-6951 GCA_037442605.1 Candidatus Omnitrophota bacterium | reverse complement strand
GTAATATTCGCTATATTATACTTTTTGCTTGACAAGGTTAGCCTTTTCATAGATGTAATTTGTGTAAAAAATACTTTTTCAGCGAGAACTATATTACCCTTAGTTTACTACTATATCGGCAATTTTGCAAAATATTTTATTCTGCCTTTGAGGTTCACCCCAGCCCCTTCTTTAGAAGGGCTGTCCGAAGGACAAAATTTACTCCTGCAAAATTCGGGTTATAAGGATTTGAGCGAAGGCGTTTCGCTCGATACCGCGGTAATTGAGGAATCAGGTCATTTCTTCTACAGGAAGGACAAATGCCTTGATGCCTTCGTGGCCGAGCTTCTGTCTCAATTCTTTCGCGCAGGCAACTATCTGCTGAGCCTGTTTTTCATCACAGGCCACATATAAGAGACTATTCCTCCCCGGCCAGATGTCATTGCCTAAATGCGTTCCGGACTGCGTGCCTCTGCCAAACACGCCGATTATCTTGGTATAATTCCTTAAGGCGCAATGCTCTAATGCCTCCATTACCTCCTCATCGATTGCCTCATTGTAGGCAATCATCACCATTCTCATCGTATTCTCCTCGAAACATCCTCCGCACACTTGCGTGTGTGGTAATACGTTTATTTATGCCTGTTATTTTTCTTAATTCTGGTTTCTACCACCGAATACAGCGTGGGAACAAAGAGCAGTGTAATCAGGGTCGATACGGAAAGCCCGCCGAGCATGGTAATCCCCAGAGGCTGCCAGCTCTCCGAACCCTCGCCCCTGGACAGCGCCAGCGGTAACAAAGCCGCCAGCGTAGTAATCGTGGTCATCAATACCGGCCTCAGCCTCTGCCTGCCGCCCGTGGTTACTGCCTCAGATAGAGACAATCCTCTCGCCCGCAGGATATTGATATAACTGATTAAAACGATGGCGTTGTTTACCACGATACCCGTAAGCATAATTATGCCCAGGAATGTGATCAGGCTTAATGTCGTCTGAGTGAGAAGAAATGCCAGAAATACCCCGCTAAAAGTGAAAGGAACAGCAAACATAACGATGAAGGGGTCAAGCAGAGATTCAAATTGGGCAGCCATTACCATATACACCAGAATAATGCCCAGGGCAAGCAAAACCGCTAAGTCCTTGAATGCCCTCGCCTGTTCCTCTGCCTCACCGCCAAAATTTATCCTGATATCCGAGGGAATGCTTATTTTCGCCAGTTCCTTTCTGATATCCTCTCTGACCTTTCCCGGCGAACGTCTGTAGACATTGCATTCCGCCCTTACCATCCTTTCACGGTTAAGGCGCTCTATCTCAACAGGACCCGCGACTTCGTAAATTCTGGCAAAACTGGCTATCTTTATGGATTTTCCCGTCAAGGGTGAGACAAGGGAAAGATTTTCTATATCCTCTATGCTTGAACGCGAAGCCTCCTCCAGTCTCACGTAGATATTATAGGTTTCCCCTTTCTCGCGATATTTTGTGGCGGTTGCGCCCTCGATAAAAGTCTTGATGCTGGCGGCAACTGTGTCCATATCCAGACCCAGGACCGCCGCCTTTTCTCTGTCCACCTCTATTTTTAACTCCGGCCTGTCTATCTCCCTCGAAATACTCACATCCACCGCGCCGGGAGTCTTTTCCATAATCCCTTTTATTCTCTCTGCCAGCGCGTTGGTTTCCGCGAAAGAGTGCCCGATGATTTCAACCTGTATGCCCTTGCCCCCCATTCCCGTAATCAACCTGCCCAGAGGATTACCGGTAGAAACATCCACCTTTAATACGCCGGGTATGCGCCGGACTTCCCTCCTCACCGCCTGACCTACTTCAAATACGGAGCGCTTCCTCTCGGTCTTGGAAACCAGTTTCGCGCCGCTCACGATGACGTGCTTGCCGGATGCGCCGCCCATTGCCCTGCCCTGTCCGGCAGTCTCACCGCTTCGCACATAGATAAGTTTTGCCTCGGGCACATGTTGCTCAAATATGGACTCTATCCGCTCCGCTACCCTGTCGGTTTCCTCAAGCCGTGTGCCGAGGGTAAGATTTACGGTCAGGCGCAGGTCGCCGGTATCCTCTTCCGGTATAAATTCATTGCCGATAAAACGCATGGAGAACAGGCTGATGACAAAGGCGCCCAGAAAACCGAAAACCACTATTTTTTTATGCCTCAGACACCAGGCAAGCGTCCGGCTGTAAAACCCTTCCAGCGCACTAAACCCCCTTTCAGAAACATCGTATATTTTTCTGGACCATTTTCTCTGCCGGCTGTCGACTGCGGATTGCGGAGTTCTCTTCAGCCACTTCGAACAAAGCATGGGGGTAAAGGTAGTGGCGGTAAAGAGAGAGGCGATAAGGGTAACCGAAACAATCATCGCCAGTTCGCCAAACATAATCCCCACCACTCCGCTTATAAACAGCATAGGTAAAAATACGACCACCGTAGTCAAAGTGGAGGCAGCCACTGACAAAAACATCTCCGAGGCGCCGAATATCGCCGCCTCCTGGGGACGCTCTCCCCTTCCCAGGTGCCGGCATGTATTGTCCACAATAACTATCGCGTTATCCACCACCATACCGGCCGCGATAACCAGGGAAGAAAGGCTGATGATATTTATGGTCTTTCCGCTCAAAAACAGATAAATAAAACTTATGAGCAGGGAAAAGGGTATGGTCAGGGCAATTATGAGGCTTGTGGTAAGCTGACGCAGGAAAAACCAGACCACGAGGATTACCAGGCTGACCGCCCACCACACGGAGGTCTTTAAAGAACTCAGGGCATTTATAATGTCCTGGGAAGTGTCAAAGATTATCAGCATCCTTACATCCGCTGGAAGGATATTTTCCAGTTCTCTTATCCTCTTTTTAATCCGCTTCGCCACCTCAACCGTGTTGGTGCCGGTCTGTTTCTGGACCATCATCAGAAGCGCGGGATTACGGTTGAATCTAACCCGCATCGTTTCCTCCTTGAAACTGTCTTCAACCCGCGCGACATCCTTGAGATAAACAAATTTACCATTGCGCTTGCCTAAAATAACCAGGTTTATTTCCTCGGGGCTGGCGAATTCTCCCGGCAAACGCAGAAGATAATCCGTGAGCCCGGATTTTACGCTTCCCAGAGGCTGGGTTATGTTTTCTTTTCTCAGCACATTCTGTATGTCCAGAACAGAAAATCCGTATCCCTCCAGCCGCTCGCGGTTAATCCAGATGTTAATCTGTCTCTCCATTCCTCCCATCAGCTGCACCGTTCCTACCCCGGCAATCTGCCTCAGGGCATCCCCCACCTGTTTATCAACCAGATCGTAGAGTTCGCTATAACTCTGCCGGGCAGTTATACCCATAAAGATAATCGGGATATTGGCGGTATTAAACTTGAAAATAAAGGGATTGTCCATTTCATCCGGAATAGCGGGAAGGAAACGCTTGGTCAGTTCAATGCGGTCGCGGATATCATTGGAGGCTTCATCCAGGTTCACCCCCCATCTGAATTTGAGGGTTACCAGAGAAACCCCCTCGAGGGAACGCGAGGTAATCTTCTCCATACCCGGCGTGGCGGCAAGCTGGTTCTCCAGAGGTTCGGTTACCTTTATTTCTACATCCTCTGAGCTTGCCCCGGGATAGGCTGAGATGACGGTTATAGCCGGGGGTTCGATTTCCGGCATCATATCTATACCGAGCCGGCTCAGACTATAAAAGGCAATAATGATGATTGCGGAAAAAATCATCAGATTTGTTACCGGCCTTCTTACGCCAAATTCAGGTAGCCTCATATCTCCTCATTAACCTAAGTCGCAAATCCTAAATAAACTCAAATCCAAATGTCCAAAAAACTCTGGGTTTTGAGTTTAGGGTTTCTTATTTTCCTCTATTTCTACAACCACCGGGGCATTATCCCTGAGTCTCTGTTGCCCCATAATCACCACCGCCTCTTCTGCTTTTAAGCCGTCTTTTACCGCATAGTACGGACCCTGACGAATACCCAGGCTGACTTTTTTCAAAACCGCTCTTTCGTTCTCTATGACATAAACGTAAGTATCGGCTCCCTTGCCAATGACCGATTCTTTCAGAATCACGGGGGCATTTGCGTGTTTCTCTATGACAAGCGAGACCCTGGCAAACATTCCCGAGATAAGACGGTGCCGGGGATTATCCAGGGTTATCTCAACAGGGACGGTGCGGGTAGCGGGTTCCGCCACCGGACTGATCTTGGTTATCCTGCCGTTGAATTCTTCTTGAGGATAGGCATCGACGCCGATTCTGGCAATCTGTCCCAGGGATACCCTGGGCAGATATCTCTCCGGGATTTCTAAGTTAATCTTTACCCTGTCCATATTCACCACCAGGGCCACGGGTGTCTGGGCATTTACATTCTGACCTAAATCCACATAGAGCCTGCCCACGATGCCGGTAAGAGGACTTTCTACCGGCGCCTTCTCAAATTTAAACCCCACTTCATCCCGATCAATATAGGCAATCGCCTCCCCCTTATTCACAGAAGCACCGTCCTCTCTAACCTTTTCAATAATCTTTCCGCTCACCTTGGGATAGACCAGAACCTCGTCTTCCGCTTTTATATCTCCTACATACTCAATTGTCTCCGTAATATCTTCAAGTCTGACTCGCATAACCTTCACCGGTATAGCCTGAGCGGTCTCTTCTTTTTTCACCTCTTTTCTCTGGCAGCCGTAAGAAAAGAGAAGAAACCAGATAACAAGGCCTATGATTTGTAATTTCATTCAAACCCTCCCATTGCCTTTTCCAGACGCGCCTTTGCCACCAAGTAATCGTAGACTGCCTCCCTGCGGTTGAACCCGGCAATCTCAAGACTCAGGCGTGCATCCTCTAAATCTAATGCGCTGGTAAGACCTGCCCTATGTTTATCCTGCATAACCCTTAAGGAATCCTTATATAAATTCACCTCGGAGTCCCTGGCTTTCAGCCGTGAGATGGCATCGGTCAAATCAATATAGGCATTCTTCAACTCTGAGGTTATATCCGCAACCGTTTTCTCTTTAAGCAACTGCGTCTCCTTTAAATCTACCGTCGCCTGCTCTATCTTTGCCCGGGTAGCCAGGCCATCAAATATGGGCCAGGACAGAGTAATACCGATTATCTGATGCTCCTGCCATCCCTTGGCTGTAGAGGCGGCAGCCGTGGAACGGCTATAATAATCCCAGGAGGCATATATGGAAGGCCGATTATCTGCCTTGGTAATTTCAATCTGCAGTTTATCTGCCTTCTCCTGGGCTTCATATTGACGCCGTTCCGGCCTTAAGTTAAGCGCCTTTAAATAGACCTCGTCAAAGGCAACCTCTATGGGCTCATAAACAAGCCCGCCTTCCGGTTTAATCTCCGCATCCCTGGCAAGGTAGAGTATATTTCTTAAATTAACCTTTGCCCCCTCAACCTGATTCAAGGACGTCTCCAAGACATATTCCATATTTGCCCCCGCCTCACGCACCTTAAGCAGGTCTGATTCTGAAGCCTGACCATAGCGATAGCGCTCCTCAACCGCCTTGAGATGGGCGCGCGTATTGGCAAGGATATTTTCATTTAGTTTAGCATATTCCTCGGCCAAAAGCAGAGTAAAAAATGCCCTCTTCACATTGAGAATTGTCTCAAGGACAGTCCTGTCTAATACGGACTGACTCACCTCAATTTTGTATCTATTCTGCTCTATAGCATTGGTGGTCTCACCGCCTTTATAGAGATACTGTTTTAAAGACAGCTGATTAGAGATGCTCGCTGAATCCTTGGCATGGTAGTCTAATGTATCCGTCCAGGAACTGGTAACGCTAAAGTCGGGCAGAAGCCCTGCCTTTGCCTCTTTCAATTTTCCTTTTGCCTTTTTCAGGTCTTCCTGTTTGAGGAGGATTTCGCGATTATCCCTCAGGGCAATATCTACTGCCTCCTCCAGGGTAAGGGTTATGGACTCCTCTGCCGTTGCCACGGCGCAAACCCATAAACAAAATATCGGAAATAACATTCTCATACCCATATTGCGTTGTCTACAAAATATTACTCCTATATTGCACAGATGCACACAGATAAAAATTAGATGCACACTGATTGCGGCGAGAAATATCTGTGTGAATCCTTAAAAAATCTGTGTGAATCTAAGTTGAAATTATAGAAGCAGTATTTAGTTGACGGAGCACCATATCAACCCTGCTGTTCTTGCAGAAGAATGCCGTAGACCTTGGTTAGTATATGCAGATACGCCTGGCGTTCTTTTTCGGCGAGCTTCCCGAATGTATCCATAATCATCCTGCGTCTCTGCCGGGCAACCTTATCCACCAAATTTTCTCCTTTGGAGGTAAGTTTTATCAAAACAATCCTTCTATCCTTAACATTGTTTTCCCGCGAAACATAGCCGTCCCGCACTAATCTATCCACAATCCCCGTAGTTGCGGCGGTGGTAACGGACATAGATCCGGCAATCCTTGACATAATCGCCTCTTTCTCTCTATGGAGAAACTCCAGCACGAGAAACTGCGGCAGGGTAATCTTTCCTTTATATAACTCATTTGACTGCCGCCTGGATATCAATCTGATAAACTGCGGCAATAATGTGGCGAGCCTATCCGCAAAATGCTTGACTGAGTTATTCTGCATATTTAAGCTCCTTAACAGTTAACTACATTAAATATCAACCATATTAAATATACCTCAAAAAATAATCCTGTCAAGATAAAAATGACAATGGCAATGAGGCCAACTTGACCCTTAAGATATGACGCTTCTTGTAAAACATCTTGCAATTTTGTATAATCTTCCTGAGATAATGAAGAACTGCCTTGGTATAGCCATATTGACGATAGGGTTTAGCGGCCTGGTTGCCCAGTTGCTGCTTTTAAGGGAGCTTCTGATTATTTTTTCGGGCAACGAACTCTCTATCGGCATTATTCTCGCCAACTGGCTTATCCTTGAGGCAGCGGGATGTTTTCTTCTGGGTAAGAGGGCGGAAAGGATTAAAATAAA
>JBBIPY010000068.1:0-6991 GCA_037442605.1 Candidatus Omnitrophota bacterium | reverse complement strand
TAATTATATGTAAAACTTTAATCTTTCTGGTTAACATAAGAAGACAAAATCTATCCTAACTGAGTAAAATATAACAAAAAAGAGAGGCATTGTCAATGGGTTTGTGGGGAAGAGAGATGCCTTAGAAGTACTCTTCGAAAATTCTCTTTGTCCTTATTATGAATCTCTGGAGGGGGCCGACTTCTAACTGGCGGGGTAATTCGCGGTTTGTATGAAGACGGTCAAATCTAATCAGCCCGATGGAAGCAGATTGCAAGAAAAGACTTTTCTCGTCTTGTGTCCAGTCTTCTATGTTCCCTATCGCACCTAATCTTGTAGGGAGGCGAAATATATCCTCTACCTTCTCTACCAAGCCTTCAAGAAGAAAAGAACCGCCCCCCAAGATAATACCTGAAGGCGTATATTCTAAACAATTAGAGCTCTCTAGTCTCCTTTTAATCTGGAACAGGATGCGTTCTGCCGCAGGCAGTATAAGCTCTTTTAATTTCGTTTGCGTGATTTCTGTCTCGCGTTTATTTAAGATTATTCTGTGAGCCGACTGTTCCAGGAGGCTGCCATGCTGTTCTTTTAATTCCTTTGCCTCGGGTAAAGATATGCCCAATGCCCTGGCAATTATAGCCTCGATATCCATTCCTCCGAAAGGAATAATCTCCGTATAAACCGGATACCCTTCGCTAAATTTTATTGCACTGGTTATGCCTCCTCCCGATTCAAGAAAGATGGCCCCTGCATTGCGTTCTTCTTCGCTTAAAAAGGCAAAACTCGAGCCCAGGCCGGAAAAAACCACACTGTCTACATCGCAACCCGCATTATAAATGCCCTTCTTCAGATTATAAAGCAGAGAGGAGGGGGCGGAGATAACTAGTATCCTTGTAGATATTTTGCAGCCAAACATGCCGCGGGGGTCCTTTATCTTACTCTGTCCATCCACAACAAACTCCTGAGGAAAGACATGGAGCATCTCATGGTCAAAAGGCACAGCCATCTCCAATGCGCTGTTTATGAGATTTCCTATATCTGAACTCTTTATCTCTCTTCCCCTTTCAGAAATGGCAGCGGTACGACGATAATGCTGGATTCTTAAGCACTCTGTCCCTATTCCCAGCACGAGGCGACCGGGTTTCAAATCTTTATCCGCGTGAATAAGATGCATTATCCTCTCCGCTGCCCTGGTAAATTTTTCTATGTCCAAGACCTTACCCCTCTCCAGCCCCTCTGAATCTATGCGGGCCCTGCCCAGGATTCTGAACCTGTCTGTATCAATAAACTCTCCGACACAGGCAGAGATTTTACTTGTGCCGATATCCAGTCCGCAGATTATCTCTTTTCTCATGATAAATGAGCAGACAATTTACGGAGCGAAGCGACGTAAATTGTAGCTCGCTCTATTTCGTTGCGAAGCGTCTGCGAATTTAACCCCCACACCAATTGCGTAATACCGACGTTATATTGCAATTGGTGTGGGGGTAAGTTCGGACTTACCTGTCTACCGATAGGTAGATAAGTTATGTCGCCTACCTTCTTGAGAAAACTCCATAACTTACGTCCTCACTTAGGTCCTATAATCACATCTTTAAATCTCAGGTCAATAAAACTCGGGGAAAGCCCTTTCATCTTAATCTCATCCAGTACCTGAGCCAGACGTCCCAATCTCTCTAAATGAAAACCGCCTCCGATCTTGACTTCAAGACCGTTGTCTAACAACAAGGAGATGTCATTTAAACTTGTAAGATTGAGTCTCTGTAACCTCCTCTGCCAGGGGAATCTTTCTGTGCGTATCATTGTTATCAGCTCAATAGCCTTTTTAACACGCAGGGAACTGGAGTAGTTGTTTATCTGCGCCTCCTGCGGTTCAACACCGATTACGACAGGCAGGTTAGGATAGGCATTATCCTGGGCATAAGGTATTACAAATCCATTTTTATCTATCGGATAAAATTTAGCAAGTTTTATCTGCATTACCGGCCTTCTTTCCTTGAGCAGTACGTCTACTCTATCAGGTGGGACTCTTCTCACAAACACATCCTCATATTCAGGGTGTCTATGCTTAATCTGTTTCGCAATAGACGAAAGTTCTATCGCAAAGAGATTAACGCCAGGCCTCAGACCTGCAAATTCAAACGCATCCTCACCGCGCAGGGTAAAGTGGTTCCTCACATATACCTCATAAAGCGTAAAATAAGGCGAATTATCCAGAAAGAACCGGCTCAATCTGGAAATCCCTAGTATTAGAAGATAGATAAGTCCGACGGCAAGAATTATCCTTGATACAAACCCAAATATAAATGTTCGCAAGAGAATCTTCTTGCCGGATTTAAATTTGCGCTTTTGTTTACTGTGTAGCATCGCCTATTTTTATGATAATTTATTTTGCAATGCCGACTCTAACATCTTAAGGCATAACTGGTTGAAAGTGATATCTGCCGCCTGGGCCGCCTTGGGTAAAAGGCTGCGTCGGGTTAAACCGGGGATGGTATTTACTTCTAAAACCACGGGAATATTCTTCCGGCTGAGAATCATATCCACGCGTGAAAAACAGGAGCATCCCAAAGACCGGTGCGCCTTGAGGGCCTGTATCTGGGCTCTTCTCTGCAGGATAGCGGGAATTGGCGCGGGTAAAAGATATTCGGTTCCCTGGTCCAGGTATTTTGCCCGATAATTATAAAATTTCTGCCGGGGAACAATCTGGATAACGGGAAGGGCTTTATTATCCAGAATTGCCACGGTTATCTCTTTTCCCTCAATATATTCCTCAATAATTACCTTTTTATCATAGGTAAAGGCTAGGGTAATTGCTTCTTCCAGGTCATGCCTCCGCTCCGCTACAGAAACCCCTATGCTCGACCCTCCTCTGGCGGGTTTAACCACCACGGGAAAAGGGAAATCTACCCTGGGAAAACTCCGTTCCTCTATTACATTATATCGCGGCACAGGTATACCTGCCTTCTCAAATATTCTCCGGGAGACAATCTTATCTATGGCCAATGAACTGGGTTTTTCCTTTGACCCGGTATAAGGCATGCGGAGTCCGTCCAGAATCCTCTGCACTTTACCGTCTTCTCCAAAATAACCGTGCAGGGCATTGAAGACCATGTCAACCCGGGCATCCTCCAGAATTTCTCCCAAGAGCCCAGCGATACCGTTAATTTCCGTATCCAGGTCCCTGGGCAATCTTATGGGGATCGTGTCTAATTTTTCCTCTTTCAATGCGCGGTATACCGCATCTCCCGATTTTAAAGAAATCTCATGCTCGGATGATGGCCCGCCCATAAAGACTCCGATCTTAAAATTTTTCCAAATATCCCTATCCATGATATTTTATTATCATTCTAATTTAACCGATGGAAAAAATTTAATTCTTTATTATCCTTATCTCCGGTTCGAGCCAGATATTATGGTCGAGTTTAACCTTATCCTGAACCAGATGCATAAGTTCAATAAAATCCTTCGCCTTTCCCTCCCCAACGTTGAGCATAAAATTGGCATGTTTATGCGAAACCATAATATCGCCTATCCTTTTACCCTTCATTCCAGAAATCTCAATCAATTCACCGCTGCTCTGTCTGTCTTTGCCAGGATTCTTGAAGACGCAACCCGCGCTGGAAAATTCCAATTCCTGAGCAGCTCTGCGATAATCAAAATATCTGCCTATTCCTTCCTGAATTGCCGTCTTATCCTTTTTTATCAATCCCGATAACCTAATTTCTAAAATAACATAATCCGAAAGATTAGAATGCCGGTAACTAAATGTAATAGCCTCTCTGGGTAAGGTAAGCATCTCGCCCTTTTTATTCGTAACCATAAGCCCCTCTACAAAATCCCCTATCTGGATGTATCTTGCACTATTGGGCCTCTCTCTCACTCCTGCATTCAGCATTACCGCCCCCCCCATTGTCGCCGGAAGGCCTGCCAAAAATTCCCCGCCACCGAATGAATTCTTTATCATCCAGCTCAAAAATTCACTTATCTTAACCCCCGAACCCAGTTTTACACAGCCATCGGATAGACCTATTTTTTTAAAAAGCGGTGCGTCTAATTTTAAGGTAATCCCGCTCAGTCCTTCGTCAGGAATTAATACCTTGCTGCCTCCCCCCAGAATAAATAAGGGAATACCGTTCTCTTCTGCAAAAATAAGGACTCTCCTCAGACTTTCTAAAGAAAACGGTTCGATGAAAACCTCTGCCGGGCCACCGATGCTCAGAGTGGTATGCTGCCTCAGTATCTCATCAGTAGCAATTTTACCTTCTATATTCAGTTCACGGACTGCACTGGCTAAATTTGCGCTGGTTTTAATCAGCACACCCCACCTCTTTTAATTTCTCTATGAGTTCATCGGTAATACAGGTTATATCTCCCGCTCCCAACATCAGGATAAGGTCGTCATCTTTAACTATGCTTAACAGATACGGTATTATTTTATCCTTGCTTAAAAATAAAATCTCCTTATTATTGCTTCTATCCAGCACCGCCCTATAGATATCTTCACCGCTCACCCCCTCAATCGGGCTCTCTCCCCCGGGATAGATATCGGTTATCACTAATTTATCCGCAAGACCAAAGGCGTCGGCAAAGCCGTCTTTCAGATAAAAGGTCCGACTGTATCGATGGGGTTGAAATACGGTAATAATGCGGTTCTTTTTCCAAGAGAGGGCTGCCTCTAAGGTTACCTTTATTTCCGCAGGATGATGCGCATAATCATCTACCACCATAACCGGTTGAGCCTTCTTAATCTGGAATCTGCGCCTTGTCCCCTGATAAGAGGAAAGAGCCCTTTTTATGGTCTCCCAATCAATATGCAGCTGTCTCGCCAACGCCAGGGCTGCCTCCGTATTTATCACATTATGGACGCCGGGAATCTGCAGTTTTATCCTGCCGATGTTCTCCCCGAAATATACGCATTCAAATTCTACACCGCCCGCATCCAACCTGATCGCCTCGGGATAGATATCACACTCGCGGCTAAGCCCATAGCTAATGCTATGCAGACGACATTCTCTCATAATCTCTCTTAGATAGGGGTTTTCTAAGCAATAAAAGACGCATCCGCAATCGCGTGTCCTTCCGATAAAAAGCCTGTATGCCTCCTTGATTCTCTCTATTGTATGGTAAAAATCAACGTGCTCCAGGTCTATATTATTTATTACCGTGTAGACCGGGGAAAGTTTCAGAAAAGAACCATCGCTTTCATCCGACTCCGCAACCAGAAAATTTCCTTTGCCCAATCGCGCATTGGCATCCCAGGCATTAACCCATCCTCCCACCACCGCGGTAGGGTCTAATCCCGCTTCATAAAGTATGCTGGCAATCAAGGCGGTGGTTGTGGTCTTGCCATGGGCGCCGGCAACCACGATTCCTATCCTTGACTGAATAAGGTGTGCCAGTATATCGGCACGATGGACGACGGGAATATTCTTATCTTTTGCTCTTAACAATTCGGGGTTATCGGGAAAAATGGAGGAGGAATAGACCACCATATCCACATCCGTTTCTATATTGTCTGCATTATGCCCGATAAAAACCCCCGCCCCTTTTTCCGACAGATATTTGGTGCAGGCATTCGCCGTCCTGTCTGAGCCGCTTATCTTACAGCCCATCTCCAAGAGGATGCCCGCCAGACCGCTCATCCCTATACCGCCAATCCCCACGAAATGAATTTTTCTGCAATCAGTCAGCATTAAACCCATATTTCTGTTTTGCCATAATGAACTGCGTTATTGAGCATCGGCCAACTCCCACACCTCTCCTGCCAGCAGGGAAGCCGCATTGGAAAGATTTATTTCCTTAATCCGGCTGCCCAGCATCTCTTTTTTCCCTCTATCCCCCATTATTCCATAAATGCAATCAAATAACAATTCCGAACTTAAGTCCTTCTCTTCCAGAACAACAAGGGCGTTTCTTTGAGCATAGTAGCGCGCATTCAACAACTGGTGCCCCCCGGCATAGGGATAAGGAATAGACAGGACTGCCTTTGCAAGACAGGAAAGTTCATTCAAGGTGGAAGCCCCCGCCCGGCTAATCACCAGGTCAGAACAGATATAGGCAGGGCCTATCTCCTCAAGAAAAGGAAAAACCTCAGCGCCCAATCCGAGTTCTTTATATGCCTTAACTACCCAGGGGAAATCTCGCCTGCCCGTAATATGAATAAACTGCAGCCTCATGCCCTCTTTTTTTATGTGTTTTAAGGCTCCGGTGAATTCCCGGTTAATTGGCGTTGCCCCCTGGCTCCCCCCCAGAATGAGTATCGTAAACACTTCCGGATTAAAACCGAAACTTTCCGCCGCAGCCTTTCTATCCATATGCACCAGGTCGGGGCGGACGGGATTGCCTGTAACCACCAGTTTGCGTTTCTTCCTAAAATATTTTCTCGATTCCTCAAAACTCAAAGCCACCCTGTCGGCAAAATTGGACAAAATAATATTCGCCCGACCCGGACAGATGTTCTGCTCATGAATCAAAGTCGGTATGCCCAACACAGATGCCGCCACTATCAGGGGCGCGGATAGATAACCCCCGAACCCCGCCACAACCGCCGGCCGCTGTAGCAAAACAAACAGGAAGGAATAACTACCCGCCCATAACAAGCGGGTTAAGAAGTCGGTCAGCGCAAAGATATCCTTTCCCCTTAACGGAAACCAGGGAATAATCTTAATCCTGAAATTTGAGAGTCTACGGCAAAGGTAATCGCTTATGATTCTTTCTTCACTCCGACCGGATATAACGAATACAAAATCAATATCCTTGTTCCTCCGCTGCAGTTCACAGACCAGGGCATAGGCCGGAAAGATATGCCCTCCACTCCCCCCGCCGGCAATCAATATCTTCATGTTTAATGAGCACGCGACTTATGGAGTACTATCTACCTACACGACATAAGTCGCTGTGCGAATTGAACCCTTGACAAACTTACCAAGTTTGTCAAGGGCAAATTCAGCCAGCGAACTTACGTTTCCGACTTCGCTCTTCGAGCTGCGTCGAGACCCGCTGAAAGCGA
>JBBIPY010000067.1:0-7131 GCA_037442605.1 Candidatus Omnitrophota bacterium | reverse complement strand
GCCTCCAAAGGAGTTACAGTTGGAACTTGCATTTTGCTAATTTGGACAGTAATGAAATAACAGTACTTATTTGACCCAGTCTCCGTAAGTGGAAGGGTTTCACAATAGCCAAAACAGAGGAAACGTTTACGAGTTCATGACTTCTCGCCACCGGTACGCTGGAGGCACCTGATCAGGAATACAGCTAAAGTCATCTTTCCAACACTGTGTCGCCACCAGATTCCTTTTTTTTATCCCCTCAATCTTCGGCTTCTCCCATTTCTTCTTAGCATTTTTCTTCATCGCTCACCTCCTACAGTTTCTTTAACCTTTTTAGATATTTAAGGTCCTCGATATCTTTTGTTCTACCTGCAGCATGCTTCATTTTTATTAAATCATCTAAGGAGGCAAAATAGACGAAAGTATTGCCAAATTTTGCCCTAACCTTATTTTCCCAGACCTTTTCAAAACTTAAACCTTTAACAAATGGATGAATATCGGTTTCTACAGCATATTGCCTAATAAGCAACTTTTTCCTAAGCAGGTCTTTTATCCGAATATCGGTCATATTATATCCAAATGCTTTTAAAACCTGCCACGTCCTTTTAGCATTTTCCTCGGTTGGTTCTATAAAAATATCGGTATCCAAAGTTGCGCGCGCATAGCCATGGACTGGGAAAGCAGTAGCGCCAATTATTACAAATTTAACCCGATGCTCTTTTAATAACCTCAAAAGGTTTTCGATGTCCACTTTTCTCCAATAATTCAACCATCTCTTTTGTTTTTTTAAACATTGCCTCAAACCTTTGTCGAGTAGACAGGGTTTTGAGATATTTTAATTCAAATTCTATCTCTTTTTTTAGATTATGCTTATTAAATTTAAGAATATTTTTCATATCTTAACTCCTGTGAAGAGATCTATTTTGGTCAAATTGCTGTATCCATTGTATCCATTATTTTCAAGTATACCACCATTATTGATAATTTTCAACAACTTGATGGAAGGGGAGCAAAATTTTACCTATTGAGCAGAGAATAAGAAAAAGTAAGCTAATACTCAGAATGGCGTGGGTAAACCCCGTTAGAGAACTTCGTTCTCTAACGGGGTAAATCGGGCTTATACTGCATTGGCTCAAGAAGGGGGATAAAAGATATTATGCCACTTAATATGGCAGCGACCGTATTCCACCGCGTAGGTGGAATGTAGTTTTTCTAGGAAAGGTAAGGGGGGCTACGAAGAGAAGTTCGAATCGCAGTCTATAATCCATCCTCCGCTCTCAGGTCTCCTCTGGCTAGTCTTGTCGCAGGCGGTATGTACCGCGCTTTGCTTCCCTACTTTTACCTCTTCAACCCTCGGTCTCTCCCATTTCTTCCTGGCATTTTTCTTCATCTCCCGCCTCCTATCTTCGCGTAAACCAAACTCCAGTTTCCAGCTTCAAGCCTCGATACGAATTTCCGCGCCCCTAAACTAATTTCTAGAACTACTTAATTGAAGCTCCACGGGCTTACACCCGTGGAATCTTTCTTTTCGCTTCGGCTCGGCACAGCGAAAACCTCGCCGAAGCGGAATTCCTCTCGCTATCCATCCCCACCCTTACAGGTGGGGAATTCCGCGAAGGCGGGTTAAATTTTTGCCTCTTAGATTTCTTATAAATCCGAGCACCTCTTTTTCCGCCTCTTCATGCCCAATCGCATATTCCCCGCATATTTTTTCAATTATCTCCTTTATAGTATTATTGCCGTCTATCAACTCCCAAATTTTCGTGCCGGTATTGTTTAAAAGCTCTATCTTCTCAAAATCCGTAGTCTGTTCATCTAAAGGGATGATTACAGTTTCATTTTCAATTATCCGCCAGGCAAGTTCGGTGTTCTTTCGGGGAATTTTATATAAATCTTTCATCTAAATATCTCCATACACTTACATCGGGTCTAAATCCCAGAATATACCCCTCTATATTATCTACCAGGTCCGAGGCAATCTCTACAACTTTTTTTAGATTCTCTTTGTCTTCTCTTAAATAAAAACTGTTTCTTACAATATTCAGGAACATATCTTTCCTGGTTATCTTCCGGATATAATTTCTCTTTGCCTTTTTAAGAAAAAATAATTCCTTAATCTCGCCTGAGTCAGGAGATGTATTTCCCACTTCTCCGTGCCAGGGATTGCCAAAGGCAAAATATCTATCTTTAAGCTTTCTTAAAATTATGCGGTCATCGTTTAAAACAGTAAGGTCTTTCTCTAAGGCGAGTTTTGCCATTGTAGACTTACCGCCTTCCGGGGGCGCCATAAAGATAAAAACTTTATTGCGTATTTTTATCCCGCAGGCATGGAGCAGGACTCCCTCAAATTCAGGCAGGATTAGACTATAAAGTATTTCGGGAAATAAATAGAGAAGTAACTGTCCGTGTTTATCTTTAGAAGAGAATCTTATATTTTTAAAATTATTTGAAATTTCGGCTAAAGAACTGCTTTGTCCTCGCGGGAAATGGAAATACCTTCTGTCTCTGGTCCTTAAATAATCCCAGTTCCTTGTGCTTAAAAGAGGAGGGATTCCTTGAGGTAAGCGGAATGAGTTATTCTCAATCTTAATCTCAATATCTGCATTTTTATTCCCGGGAGTCAAAAAATCCCGGTAGTGATTCAGAATTCTATCTTTTATAGAACCGGCAACATCCCATCTTATGCTAATTTTTCCTATCCCGGTTATAATCTTAGTGCCGGGAAATTTCGCAAGGCAGCAATTTTCCTTCACTCCCTTATACTCCCATTTTCTCTTATACCCCCTTTATACAACGGCGACATCTCGCGCAGGCGCTTGATAATCGGCGGAATGACCTCAAGGCAATAGTCAACCTCTTCCTCGCTGTTTATCTCACCTAAAGAGAAGCGTATGGCGCCCTGGGATATCTCAGGGGCAACGCCCATGGCAGTTAAAACATGAGAGGGTTCTAATGAACCTGAGGTGCAGGCAGAGCCCGTAGCCGCACAGATGCCCTTTAGGTCAAGGTTAATGAGGATGGACTCTCCCTCCACAAACTCAAAACTCAAGTTTAGGGTATTGGGAAGTCGTAAGGCAGGATGCCCATTGAGATGCAAAGCATCCAGGCCTTCCGTCAGACCCCGATGGAGTTTATCCCTCAATATCTTTATGCGCTCTGTCTTCTTCTCAAAATCCTCCTGCATCAATTCTACTGCCTTGCCAAAACCCGCAATTCCGGAAACATTTTCTGTCCCTGCGCGGCGATTCCTCTCATGATGTCCACCGTGCTGATGCGGATAGATCTTTACTCCTTTACGGATGTATAATCCGCCTACACCTTTGGGCCCATATATTTTGTGGGCGGAAATGGACAACAAATCCACACCAAGGTCTTCTATTTTCAAGGTAACTTTGCCAAAGCTCTGCACGGCATCGGTATGAAAGTAAACCCCTTTCTCCCGGGTAATCTTGGCAATCTCCTTTAGGGGCTCAATAGTGCCAACCTCATTATTGGCATGCATAATGGTCACTAAGATTGTCTCCTTTTTAATCGCTTTCTTAACATCCTCGGAACTCACCATCCCATATTTATCCACATCTAAATAGGTGACTGTAAAACCCATTCTCTTTTCCAGAAATTGACAGGTGTTTAGAACTGCCAGGTGTTCAATCTTGGAGGTTATGATGTGGTTTCCTTTATCTTTATTTGCTAAAGCCACTCCCTTAATGGCAAGATTATCCGCTTCGGTTCCGCCTGAGGTAAAGATGAGGTCTTCAGGAGCAATACCCAAGGCAGAGGCAATTATCCTGCGTGCCTTATCTATTGCCTCCCTTGCCTCCCTGCCTTTAGTATGGATACTGGAGGCATTGCCGTATTTGTCCTTTAAATAGGGCAACATCGCCTCTAAAACCCGCGCGTCGAGGGGGGTGGTAGCGTTGTGGTCGAGATAAATAAACCTATTAGCCATTTCTATACACAAATTACCACAAATTTTTACCTGCCTGTCCCCGACAAGAGTTAGACAAATGTATAATCCTGCCGGCAGGCAGGTCGAATTACCACGAATATTTTAAGTAATGCGCGGGAAGGGAGGATTGCCTTTTTGAATCCTTGCTCCCGGTTGAGAAAGCCCCCATTGAGAAATTTCTGTAAATTTTGCCTCATTTATTCCCTTTTTTTGTCCTAATTGCTGCCAGAGGTTCTGGGCAAAATTGGGCATAAAGGGATATACACAAATTGTAACTATGCGCAGGACATCAACTAAATTATAAATAAAAGAGGAAAGTTTATCAAGTTGTTTTGTTTTAGCAAGTTCCCAGGGGCGGGAATCCTCAATAAATTTATTGGCAATGTTCACCAGTTCCCAGATAGAAACAAGCGTCTCCTGGAAATCTAAATCCAGCATTGCCTTTTCTAATTCCCGAGGAAGGCTCTCTAATTTATCTTTAAAAACCGCATCAGGCGAAGCTACCGCGGGAACCCCTGCCGAAGAATATTTCTCCACCATGGTAAATGTGCGAAAGTAGAGATTACCTAAGTCATTGGCTAAGTCGGAATTTATCCGGCTAACCAAAGCATCTTCGCTAAAACTTCCATCCAGGCCAAAGGGAATCTCGCGCAGAAGAAAATAGCGATAGGCGTCTTCGCCGTAAGTCTTGACCATCTCTATAGGGTCAACAACATTACCCTTAGACTTGGACATCTTGCCCTCTCCAATCATCCACCAGCCATGGGCAAAAACGGTTTTCGCAGGTTCGAGCCCCAAGGCATTAAGCATAATTGGCCAGTAAATCGTGTGCTGACGCAAGATGTCTTTTCCCACAAAATGTACATCCGCCGGCCAGAGCTGCTTAAATTTTTTTTCATCTTGCGCAAATCCCGCCGCAGAGATGTAGTTAGTCAATGCATCAAACCAGACATAGGTAACATATTCGGGAGCAAAAGGGATGGGGATTCCCCATTCTAAGCGAGATTTAGGGCGCGAGATACAGAGGTCAGTTAAGGGATTCTCTAAGAAGCTTAGAATTTCATTCCTTCGGCTTTCGGGTTTAATAAATGAAAGATTTTTTCTGATATAACCAATAAGCCATAAACGATATTTCTCCAGGTGAAAGAAAAAATTTCTCTCTCTTAGTTCCTCAAGAGGCCGGGAGCAATCCGGACAAGCCGCAGAGGTCAACTGGGTAGTAGTCCAGAAGGTTTCGCAGGGGATACAGTACCATCCGCTGTATTCGGCAAGATAGATATCTCCTTTATCATACAGGGTCTTTAATACATATTGTACGGTCTTTTTGTGCTTGGGCTCGGTAGTGCGGATAAAATCATTATAAGAAATGGAAAGCCTCTGCCATAATTCTGTAAAGCGCGGGACAATGCCATCCACGAATTCCTGGGGATTTTTTTTAGCCTCCTGGGCAGCGCGAAAGATTTTCTGGCCGTGTTCATCTGTGCCGGTCAGGAAATAAACCTCTTTCCCCTTGAGCCGCATAAATCTCGCCAGGCAGTCCGCCGCGATATTAGTATAGGAGTGGCCGATATGCGGCGCCGCATTGACATAATACAGAGGTGTGGTAATATAGAATTTATCCATCTCTCAATTAAATCTTTGCTCCAAGCTACAGGCAACAGGCTTCAGGCTTTTAGGCTTGTAGCATGTAACCTGCAGCCTGTAACCTGTAGCCTGTAGCCAACAGCTATTTCTTGTAGGTTATCTCTAGCTTCCTGCCGTCTTCCAGCTCTACGGTGGCGGTGCGTCTTAAAATATTCAAATCCACAACTCTGCCTTTTACTCCTACCTCCGTCTGAATCAGCTCTCCTATCTTGGGCAGGCCGCGGGAAAATTCCTGATAGAGACTGCATTCGTAACTCAGGCAGCACATCAGTCTTCCGCATAGACCGGAAATCTTTGTGGGATTTAAGGGTAGGTTCTGGTCTTTGGCCATCCGCATAGTTACCGGCTCAAAGTCTTTAAGAAAGGAGGCGCAGCAGAGTGTTTTACCGCAGGGGCCAAAGCCGCCCAGCATCTTCGCCTCATCCCTGACGCCGATCTGACGCAATTCAATACGCACGCGGAATATCTTAGCCAATTCCTTGACTAACTCCCGGAAGTCAACCCTCCCATCGGCGGTAAAATAAAAAATTATCTTGGTGCGGTCAAAGGAGTACTCGGCATCAACGAGTTTCATATCCAGCTTATGCGCCACGATTTTTTTCATACATAGGTTTATCGCCCCTTTTACCCGGCGTTTATTGCGGGCAATCTGATTTAGATCATCGGGGGTGGCAATGCGCACAACCTTATAGACGGGTTCTTCCTGGACCTTATCGACAATCGTCTCCGCTTCGGTGACAACCTGTCCGTAATCCAGTCCGCGGTCCTGTTCCACAATGACATAGTCTCCCGCCCTGGTTTTTATACCATCCCCTATCTCAAAAAACGAGATTTTACCCCCTTCCCGCAACTTTACCTGCGCCACTACCATTATCTATTCCTTTCGTTCGTGCAAAGCGCCATTGAAGCTCCACGGGCTTACACCCGTGGAATCTTTCTTTTCGCTTCGGCTCGGCACAGCGAAAACCTCGCCGAAGCGGAATTCCTCTCGCTATCCATCCCCACCCTTACAGGTGGGGAATTCCGCGAAGGCGGGTTAAATATCTTCCGATTAGCTCCCTACCTTATCCTAACCGCCAGACCAATCAAGGAATTAACGAGGAATGATTTCAGAAATATTATCAGTAAGACGGCAATTATAGGCGAGATATCGATGCCGAAACTTAAGGGCAGAAGCCGCCTTATGGGATGAAGCATCGGCTCGGTAGCCCTGTAGAGAAACTGGACTATAGGATTAAAGGGGTCGGGGTTTACCCAGCTGATTAACGCCCGGACAATAATCAACCAGTAGGAAATGGTCAGAACAACGTCCAGAACTTTAGCTACGGCCACTAAAAAATTAGCAAAGACAAACATCGCCGCTATCCTTATTTCGACTTATTGAAGCTCCACGGGCTTACACCCGTGGAATCTTTCTTTTCGCTTCGGCTCGGCACAGCGAAAACCTCGCCGAAGCGGAATTCCTCTCGCTATCCATCCCCACCCTTACAGGTGGGGAATTCCGCGAAGGCGGGTTAAAGATTGTAAAACCAAAGGACACGAATTTCCACGCTCGCCTC
>JBBIPY010000066.1:0-7244 GCA_037442605.1 Candidatus Omnitrophota bacterium | reverse complement strand
TATCACAAACAAATAAAGCGCGACGGAGTCCTCCGGCATCAGCAATTTTTTTCAAGATATGCACCGAAATAAAAGTTTTACCTGAGCCTGTGGCAAGATAAAGCAGAAATCGTTTTTTACCACAGGGGGTTTTCTCAAGCACGGCTCGAATGGCGGCATCTTGATAATAACGTCTACTTGCTTCTCCGCCGGGGTATTTAACTAAGAGCGGTTTAGCAAATTCAGATTCTAAAGAAAATCCCATTCTTTGTTCATAACGTTTATGAAGCAACTCTGGGGTAGGGAATTCATTAATGGGTTGCGGCTCGGTTGTTTGGCCTGTAAAGTGGTTATATTCCACAAAAAGATACCCATTTGAGGAATATACAAAAGGCACATTATTTAAGCGGCCATATTTCTTTGCCTGCTCCAAACCCTGGTCTGGCGCAGCAGTACTTTTCTTTGCTTCGATTAAAGCAACGGGTATGGGTTGTGTATTCGGGTTTACCCTGATACGTAATAGATAATCGGCCCTACCGCGCTCTCTTCGCCGAGGTTTACCTTCAATAATATCGATCCCTCGGTCGGTTTCTTCTCTGCTGATTAAGTTCTCTGTCCAGCCTCTTTTGTGGATAGCGGGATCAATGAATTTTGCTTTGGTATCAGCTTCGCTTAAAAACATATATATACCCCTTTTAATTTTCCATTGTCAATAGTCCATTATCTACAAAACTGAAATAACTATCATCTCCTATGATTATATGGTCTAATACTTTTATTTGCATTATTTTTCCTGCTGTAACAAGCTCTGCAGTAAAATCCTTATCTGCTTGGCTAGGGTCAGAATTGCCCGATGGATGATTATGCACACAAATTATTGCAGCGGCAAAATTCTGCAGGGCTTTTGATACTATTTCTCTGATAATAGGGTTTGCCTGAGTAATGCTGCCTTCCTCTACTTCAACAATATCAATAACCTTGTTTTGCCCATCTAAAAGCACAATTTTAAATACTTCTTTCTTTAAATCCCGCATCCGCTTCATCAGCAAATCTGCCGCATCTTTTGAGGTCCTAATTCTGATTTTATTTTCCTTGGCCTTCTCTTCACCAAGCCTTCTGCCAATTTCAATGGCTGCCTTAATCTGGGTAATCTTGGCAAGACCCAATCCTTTGAATTCTTTCCAAAGAGATAAATCCGTATGGCTCATATTACGAAAGGTTTTAAACTTATGAATTATTTTTCTGGCTATATCAATTGCGCTTTCTCCTTTTGTGCCGCTTCTTAATAAAATACCCAATAATTCAGCGTTAGTTAAGGCATGCTCGCCATGTTTTAGTAATTTTTCTCTTGGCCTGTCTTCTGCCGGCCAATTTTTTATGGCTTTACTATTTTTTTGTTTGAATTTATTCATTGTTGCGGTCTTCCTGCTAATTTATCTTAAGAGATTATTTTCGAGAGAACTCTTAAAATATATTCCGACTTCGTCGAATGACCACTGACGTGGCGGGACGTCTACGAACTGGACCCCTTATTTTCCCTCATTCTCCCTGATACTCCTTCATTCTCCCTGATACTCCTAAGACTCTTATTATACGGAGGTCTAAATATTCCAATTTCCGTAATAATTGCCGTAATTAGATTGCCTGGCGTGATATCAAAGCAGGGATAAAGGGCTTTTACCCCGAAAGGCGCAATGCGTTTCCCCATAATTTCAACCATCTCCTCAACCGGTCTTTCTTCGATAGGAATATCTTTGCCGCTTTTAATCCTGAAATCAAAACTGGACAAAGGACAAAACACATAAAAGGGAATCTTATGATAGTGCGCCAGGACCGCCAGATTATATGTCCCGACCTTATTTGCCGTATCGCCGTTGGCAACGGTTCTGTCCGAACCCACAATGACCTTATCAATTTTTCCCTGCACCATAAGCGTTGCGGCCATATTATCGCAGATTAAGGTTACGGGAATTTTATTTCTTTGCAATTCCCAGGCGGTTAACCTTGCCCCTTGCAAGAAAGGCCTTGTCTCACAGGCAAAAACCTTTATTTTTTTGCCTTGCTCTTTTGCCCGATAGACTGCCGCCAGGGCAGTCCCGTAGTCTGTGGTGGCTAAGGCTCCGGCGTTACAATAGGTGAGGATTCTGTCGCCGTCTTTGATTAAGCGCTCTCCCCAACGACCGAGTTGACGACAGATACGCCTGTCTTCTTCCATAATCTTTCTTGCTTCCTGAAAGATTAATCCCTTCAGACGGGCAACGGATTTCTCTTTATTATTCTCTGCTAAATCCCGCATCCTCTCCAAGGCCCAGAAAAGATTTATGGCGGTAGGCCGGGCGGTGGCCAAAAAAGAAAGAACCCTGTTGAGTTCTTTCTTAAAAGAGGAATAAGATACGGCTTCCGAATCCCTTATGCCCAGATAAACCCCGAAGCCGGCGGCCACGCCGATTGCCGGAGCACCTCTTATCTTCAAAGTGCGGATTGCCTTCCAGACTGACAGGACGCTATCGCAGTCAATATAGGCAAACTTGAGGGGAAGCCGGGTCTGGTCAATAAGCTTAAGTTTATTTTTGGACCACTTGAGGGTAGGGGTCATACCTTGGTTATTGCGTTATAGCGTTATTGGGTTATTGCGTTGAATAATATAGCACAAAATTTATCTTCTCACCAGCCCCAATAATTTCATCGGCAAACTCTTTTTTAAATAAACGGAGTCGTGGGGACAGAATTCGTAACAGCAGAGGCATTTAATACAAAGCCTGCGGTTTATCCGGGTTATCCCGTTCTCAATCGTGAGCGCCTCTGCCGGGCAACCCTTGATACAGACCCTGCATGCGCGGCAGGTTTTATTATTTACTGCCGGATAGGTATTAATAAAATACCCGGCAAACTTCAAAACCGGCCGGGGGAGCCTATCCAATAGAGTCTGGCGAGGCAGGGGAAAATCCTTGACCTCAATATCTTTCCATTGCGTGCCCCGTATCTCTATCTTTTCTAACTTTGCCTCCCCTAAATTCCTCCTAAATGCCTCAAGGGTAGTAAGGACATCCGAAGGTTTAATTCCCATAATTTTCGCTAATACCGCATCTATTGCTACTGCATCCCAACCCCCCAGAATAAGCCCTGTCTTTTTCAAAATCCCTGCTGCCGGCCCTTCTCCTGCCATAGAGACAACCGCATCGACAATTACCAGGTCGGGCGGCCTGACGGCAAAGATATCCACCACAATTTTACTAAAATCCTCCGGCCGGGGGAATTTAAGGTGGAGATGGGTCTTATAAATTCCCGGGACCAGCCCAAAAGAATTCTTTATCCCGGCAGTAATTGTCGTCAAGGCGTGGGTCTTAAATTTGGGCAGGGAGATAAAACAGTCGCATTCCAGAGCCGCACGGGCAAAGGGATAATCTTTTATTCTCTCAATCCTGTCAAAGCGGACCAGTTCAACCCCGAGTTCGCGGCCAATTTCACGCATCCCGGTCTTCTCATAGACCTCATTCAGATTAAGCGGACCGCCGGGGCTGTCGCCTATAAATACCTTCGCCCCTATATCTTTAATCCTTCTCGCCACCTCTCTAACAATCATCGGGTGGGTGGTAATTCCCTGTTCCGCTAAAGAGGCGGACAGGAGATTGGGCTTGACAAGAACCTTATAGGAGGGCTTGATGAATCTCTCTATCCCGCCTAAGAGGTCAAAGAGATGTCCGATTGTCTTTGAAATACGCGGGAAAGAATAATCAGGACACTTAAGAATAGCAACCATTGATTTCATCTTAATAACAGGCTTCTATACAGAAATACCAAATACAATATCAGGCTGTTATGGATTACATGGACAGCAATTGAGGCGGTTAAGGAATGGGTTTTTTCGTAGAGATAAACCAGAACGAGACCCAGGATAAATATAGGCAGGAAACCAATTATATTCATATGCAGCCAGGCGAAAATAAGCGAAACCAACCCGGCTGCCTTTAGAGGGCCAATTTTTTTCCTTAAGGCAGGATAGCAAAATCCGCGGAAAAAAATCTCCTCTGTGAATGGTCCGAACAATGTAATAAAAAAAACCGTAAGAAAAAGCAAAAACTTGGGTTGGGATTGAAAAAAGAAGAAAGAGATGGGTGAAGGCGGGGGTTCGTATCTGAAAGACTGTGCGACGAGAAGGGAAAGAAATATGCTGGCGAATAAAAGGGGAATTAAGCCGATATAATGCACAATGCCCATGAAAATATTGTCTCTAAGATTAGTGAATTTTATTCCCAGGGCAGAGAGTTGAGAGGCGTATTTCTTCAAAACAAAATATAAAATCACCGCTAAGGAAAAGGTGTGTATCAGAAAGGCCTGACCAATAAAACGTGCGGATAAATTAGGCGGCGTAAGATTGAATGCCTCAAGGAATAAAGGCTCTGCCAGATGCAGGAAATTGACGAAGAATAGAATAACGACCAGCGCCCGCAAGATATCGGAAATCTCCCAGTGAACCAGAGTAAAATCGCGCGAGAAAAGCAAAATCCTGCCTTTAGCCAAGTCCCTGAAGAATAAAACGGAAATATAAACCCCTAATAAAAAAAGCGCAAAACCCGATAGAAAGGTAAGCCTGAAAGCCCAGAAAAATATGTTGTTTTTTCCCATTTTCTGCATCAGTTCCTCGGAAGAAATCTTCTCGAAAAGACGGGAATCCTCCCGCAGGCTTTCTATGGCTTTACGGGAATCAAAGAGGTCGCGGTGGAGGGAGGAGAATATACCCAGAGCGAGGCTCAATATTACCAGCCAGACATAGAGCTGATTCGCGGAAGCTACTTTTTTCAACAGGGATAGTGTTTGGATGAATTTCTCATTCATCTTTAAATTGATTACAGTGATTTTGAAGCTCCACGGGCTTACACCCGTGGAATCTTTCTTTTCGCTTCGGCTCGGCACAGCGAAAACCTCGCCGAAGCGGAATTCCTCTCGCTATCCATCCCCACCCTTACAGGTGGGGAATTCCGCGAAGGCGGGTTAAAATAAGATTACAGAGATAATTATCACTGACATCAAATCTTTATATCACTGTTATCATCTATCCGACCTGATGGAGTTTTCTTATACGAAAGTCTACCCCTAACTCCTCCTTAGCAAGGCGTCTGCATTCTTCCAGATTCACTTCGGGCAAATTGATAAAAGTGACGGAAACCTCGGGAATATAGCGTTTGCATTCCAAAATAAACTCCTTAATCTTTGCGAAGGTCCCACATCCGAACTGAGGACGGCAGATTTTGTTATAATTACCTTCGGTTTCCACATTGAGGCTTATAGAAATCACATCAATAAGTCCCTTTAATTCAGGAACGATATTTCTCTGATGAATTAAATTCCCCTGGCCATTGGTATTGAGCCGCACACAGGCTCCCTTTTCTTTTAAGAAACTTGCGACCTGCTTAACGACATCGAGCCGCAAGAGCGGCTCGCCATAGCCGCAGAAAACCACTTCTTTATAGCAAGAAATATCGTTTAATTCTTTGATTATCTCCTCCACAAGAGGCTCATTTTCCAATCTTAAGTTATGCCCTTTCACATAGTCCGTATAAAAACGCACGCAAAAAGAGCAATTATCGGTGCAGCGATTGGTGATATTGATATATAAAGAATCCCTTATGGGATAGGCAATCTTGGGTTTGGATTCGAAAGGAAGTTTGAACAACTGACCGGCATTAAAACTGGTAACCCGCGCAACGTCTTCTCGGCTTAAGCCTTTTAATTGGGCTATTTCTTCTACCAGATAAGTTAGATAGGCTGGTTCATTGCGTTTACCTCTTTTAGATTCGGGTGGCAGGAAGGGGCAATCAGTTTCCAGGAGAATTCTCTCAACAGGAGTTTCTTTTACTAATGCTCGTAAGTTTTTAGCGTTGGGGTAAGTAATATTGGCAGTGAAGGAAACATAAAAACCTAAATCCAGAATTTCTTTTAAGAAATTCTGGTCTCCGGAGAAACAATGAAACACCCCCTTCCAAAAAAATGCTTGCGCATTTTTTTTGAAAATATCTAGCATCTCCTTGTAAGCGTCTCGGCAGTGAATAATTACAGGAAGCAACAGCTCTTTAGACAATGCGAGAAATTCCGTGAATATCTGGAGCTGAATTTCTTGCGGAGAGGTATTCCTATAAAAATCCAAGCCAATCTCACCAATCGCCACTACTTTTTTGTTTTCTTTAGCCAGCTCCCTAATTCTCTCCAAGACATTCTCATCTACATCCTTGGCATAATGGGGATGAACTCCTAAAGAACTATAAATCTGCGGATGACTATTGGCTAATTCCAAGCTTCTTAGATTGGAGGTATAATCCGAGGCAATATTGATGAGATATTTTAACCCGGCATCCTCTGCCCGGACTAAAACTTCTTCCCTATCTTTATCAAAATCCGGGAAGTCCAAGTGACAATGGGTATCGATTAACATATATTAGTCAAATGAAGCCACAACCCCACACCCAGAAAGCAATAGCCCTCTTTCAGGCTGGGTGGGTGTGGGGTTCAATTCGCAGACGCTTCACAACGAAATAAAACGGGCTATAATTTATGTCGCTGTTGCTCCATAAATTGTCTGCTCATTGAAATTATAACAGGAAGGGAGGAATACGTCTATAGCAAATTGGAGAGTCAAAGCTTATAAATCTTAAGATTTGTGCAAGAAGCAATCTGTTCAAAATCCTTATCTTGATGAAATAGTTCTACGCCATTCTCTAAAGCCACCGCTGCAATAATTGTATCGATTGTCTTCTTTACAGGTCTTGTCTTTTTCTTGCATAAGCGATAAATCTCCGCCGCATGAATAAAGGTAACAAGATTTTTTGCGCGTAATATAGGAAAGGTTAAAAGATAGTTTTTTATTTCCTCAAATAAGGCATCGTCTTTTAGACCCTGAAGTATCTCGACCAGGATTAAATCAATAAGACATAAATCCTCTTCGACTTCCAGTAGTTCCTTTAACCTTTTGGCTGCTCGAGAATCCTCCTTATTAAAAAAACTTATCCAGACCGAGGTGTCTACGAGTATCAAAATCGACTCCTTCTCATTTTGTCCAGATCACCCAACCAACAATTTGAGCCCATAAATTTCAAAATTCCCTTACGTGTTTTTTTCTTCACTAATTCCTGCAGGGCGAGATTCAGCAATTCTTTTTTTGTCTTGCAGCTTGTAAGTGTTAGGGCTTCTTTTACTAATTTATCATCCAATTCTACATTTGTCCTTGCCATCATTTTTTCACCTCCCATACACATTTTAAGCTATATTTA
>JBBIPY010000065.1:0-7473 GCA_037442605.1 Candidatus Omnitrophota bacterium | reverse complement strand
CACTATTCTATTCTCTTTATCCTTACCCATAGCAGTCTATCTAACCCGCATCTTAAAGAGGATTATCGGCATTTCCATAGGTGAAGTCCTGGGGTTCTTGCCCATGTCCTCTTTGTCTTTTCTTATCCTTCTGCCGGTAAGCGTGTCTCACGGCGCATTGTTCCCGTTCAGCTGCAATGTTTACTCCCTGTTTTTTAGCCGAGACGCCTCCTCCGCGGGCAGGGTCTATGTCTATGAAACCGTTGGCAGCATTGCCGCCGGAATCATCTGGACATATCTTTTAATCCCGCATCTTAATGCCTTTCAGGCGGCAGCAGGTCTGGCTATGCTAAATTCTCTTGTCTGCCTTGTTTTACTCAGCCCTCGCTGGAAAGACGGCCTGCTTCAGAAAATAATCACGGGCGTCTGTGGTCTGCTTTTGATTTTTTCCGGTTTTTTACTCTCTGCCGGCGAAACGGATAGGCTTCACCATCTCTCGATAAAGGCCCAATGGAAGGACCATAATATAGTTCATTACCAGAACTCCGTATACGGCAATATCTGCGTTGCGGAAAACCAGGGACAATACATTTTCTTCTCCGACGGCACCCCCAATCTCATCACTCCCATTCCGGATATAGCGTTCGTGGAGGAATTTGTCCATCTTCCGCTCCTGGCACACCCCGACCCTAAAAAGCTGCTTATCTTAAGCGGCGGGGCGGGTGGCGTAATAAACGAGATTTTAAAGCATCCGTCGGTAGAACTGGTTGAATATGCGGAACCCGACCCGTTGTTGCTTGATCTTGTAAGAAGATTTTCCACGCCACTTACGGAGGATGAATTAAACGATAAAAAGGTAAGGGTCAAGCATATCGATGGCCGCCTTTTTCTTAAAATGACACCGCATAAATACGATTTGATTCTGGTAGGCCTATTAGACCCGTCAAACTTACAGACCAATAGATTCTTTACAGAAGAGTTTTTTTCTCTCACGGAAAAGAAACTCAATAAAGAGGGTATACTGGTTATGGGCTTGCCCGGCTCTTTATCTTACTTAAACGATGAGTTAAAAAATCTTAACGCCTGTATTTTTAATACGCTCAAAGGCGTATTTCCTTATGTGAGAGCAGTTCCCGGAGACGGCACTAATCTTTTCTTTTCCTCAAATTCCGAGGAAGTTTCTCTGATTGACAGGGACTGGCTTGTAAGCAGATTAAACGAACGGGGCATTAAGGCGGAGGTGATTGTTCCCTGGTATATTGAGAAGAAGCTACACCCGGGATGGCAGGATTGGTTCCTGGGATTTCTGGAAGGAAGCGCTCCGGTAGCCAACCGCGACTTCAGGCCGCGGGGAGTCTTTTACAGCGTCTCTCACTGGAATGTGCTCTTTGCCCCTTACCTGCGCCGGCTCTTCAGATGGCTTGAAAAGATAACCCTGCGGATGTTTTTTGTATTGCCTATCCTTGTTGTGGTTATTTTTTTCCTGCGGCGGTCTAAGAATGCGAGATTCTTCGGCTCAGGCATTCCCTTTTGCATAGCCTCAACGGGTTTTTCCGGAATGCTCTTTGAGCTTGCGCTTATCTTTATTTTCCAGGCAATTTACGGATATGTTTTTTCCTGGATTGGGCTGCTTGTGGCGTCTTTTATGGCAGGCGCGGCGGGCGGAGCGGCGATTATAACCTCAGTTCTCCCCCGCATAAAGAATTGCCTTAATTTTTTCAGAAAAACTGAATTATCAATAATCTGTTTTTCCCTTACGCTTATTTTTGTATTTCTTGTTGTTCAGCCATTTTTAGACAGTCCCGGCGTGTTCTTTTTTTTACGGCTATTAATCTTAGTCGTTTCGTTTATCTCGGGGTTTTTAACCGGCGCGCAATTTCCTCTGGCAAATAAGCTATACCTTAAAGACGGCGCAAGTTTAAGCAAAACTGCCGGGGTCCTTTACGCCTCAGACCTTCTGGGTGGTTGGCTGGGAGGGGTTGTGGGTGGCGTTGTCCTCCTGCCTGTACTGGGATTTCTGGCAAGCTACGCAGTAATCGCTCTGCTAAAATTGAGCAGTTTTATTATCCTGACCACCTCATCCCGAGAAACCACCTGAAACAATATCTTGACGAAACAGAAGTAAATAGGTAATATAGAGAGGGGAAGAAGGGATGGAAGATTTTTTTCTTAAAATATCCACGCGCAGGGAGTTCTTTAAAAGGTTAGGTCAAATATCCCTGGGGTTGGGTTTATCTTCAATTTTGTTTGATTGGTTTAAGTCAGGCGCCGTTGCCGGACAGAAAAAGACCATGGTTAAAAAACCTACCGCCATAGGCGAGGATTTTGAAGCGGCTTACTTAAAACTTCACCGGACAGGCGAACTGAAAAAGCGGGCTGAACAACTCTGGGAGATTATGGGAGAATGCCGGCTCTGCCCGAGAAGATGCGGGGTCAATCGTCTTGCGGGGGCAAGTGGATTCTGCCGTGCTCCCGGGATAAAACTTGTTATCTCGTCCTTTCATCCGCATTTTGGCGAAGAAAGACCGCTTGTCGGCAGAGGCGGTTCAGGGACAATTTTTCTCACCCATTGCGGAACAAGATGCGCATTCTGTCAAAACTGGGAAATAAGCCACCTGGGCAGGGGGTCTGAAAACAGTATTGATGCCTTGGCTGAAATGATGCTGTACCTGCAAGAAATCGGCTGTCACAATATAAATCTTGTAACTCCCACGCATTATTCCGCGCACATCCTTAAAGCCCTTGACATAGCCACAAAGAACGGGCTACGGCTGCCAATTGTATACAACACCTGCGGCTGGGAGCGTATTGAGATAATCAAGATTCTCGATGGAATAGTTGATATCTACCTGCCCGATTTCAAATACTGGGATGGCGAGATGTCCGCGAAATATTCCTCCGGCGCAGAAAGCTATCCGGAGCTTACGAAAGAGGCAATCCTTGAGATGCACCGTCAGGTCGGCGTGGCAAAACCTGCAAAAGAAGGCGTTATCCGCAGAGGATTAATGATTCGGCATCTGGTTATGCCCAATAATGCCGCTGGTTCAGACAAAGTTATCGAGTGGATAGCAGAAAAATTACCGAAAGATACGTATATCAACATTATGGCGCAGTATAATCCCTGCTATAAAGCATTTGATTACCCCGAAATATCCCGCAGGATAACGCGTGAAGAATATCTAAAGGTTGTAAATAGAGCGAAAAATTTAGGCCTCACAAATCTTGATATTCAGGGATACTGGTGGCTGCAAAGATGAATGTCCGGTATTAAAATAAATATGCTTTTCAATATCGGAAACCTGAGCTTGGCTTTTTTTACCTTTCTGCTGTTTCTGCTTCCTGCTACGGCAATTTTAAAAACCGGTAACGTATTTCTCATACTCACATATCTGGTTATCCTTCTGCCCCTCTTTTACGCGGGAACGCGGGAGTGCGCCGTCGGAATACGCACCGCCGCGCAGGAAAAAAACAGGCTCAGTAAAGCCGAGGCCCTGGATTTTCTCGCCGTGGTGGGCGGAACCTTGGTTACCTTCGCTTTAAGCGTAAACCGCGGGCTGGGTCCGGTGGTAGCGGCCGGCCTGGTGGGGGTTCTGGCTTCGCTTTTTATCCGCCGGCACGATGTTGCCGCCTATTGCGGAGCATTTGTGGGGATGTCCTGCGGCATAGAGTTATTTATAACTTACGGAGGGGTTGTTCTCGCGGGAGTAATCGCGGGTTTTATTTTTGTGTTCAGTAAGCAGGCATTCCAGGGTTTTGGCGGCAAACTGGGAACCATTGCCTTGTTGGGATGTATTATGGCAACTATCTTAATCGGACGGCAGTTTCCACAATGCCTGCGGCCTACGGGAGGCGTGATAAAATATCTATATCTGTATTCGGTATTAGGGGGGCTGGTTACCTATATTCTAAGCGCCAGGCTGGGACACCGTGCGGTGCTCAGCTCCGGGGCAGTCGGTCTAACCGCAGGGCTGCTCCTGCCGCTCTTACACCCCAAATCCAGCGGTATTCTCAGCGTAATGGTCATCTGCGCATCCTTTGCCGGCATGTCCGGCCTTGAGCGCATTCCCCGTGAAATCCACATAGTTATCGCCGGAGTTTTCTGCGCATTTATCTTTACCCATACCGCTGTTTATTTCGCGGGAGCGGGGGGCAAATTAGGGACTATCGCCTTTGGTTCGGTTATTGCTGTATATGGCCTGCGTATGCTGAGGGCTAAGGTCAATAACTTTTCTTATTCCTACCGCCATAAGGTATTCAGGCGGAGATAAAGGTATCTGCGGGCGACGAAGGTGTCCTTCCTCTCCGTCGGAATAATTGCTCCGAAGCAATACCCCGGTTTTCTATTTGTTTTGCGAAGGAGAATGGATTTCTGCCCCGGCTATCCAGCGTCCGTGGATATTGCAATATTCTAAAGCAAGTATCTTTCCCTCTGTTGCCTCTAAATGTACTCCGAGGACAGGATTTAACTTCTCCGGACTCATACGGTAGCGGGCAATGAAGTTATCATTGAGATAGATATCAATATAAACGATGAAATGTTTCGGCTCCATTACGTGGAGAACCTCGCCTATTTTTATATTGACATCTATACAGCCCGCTCCTGCCAGACCGCATTGCCTTTTGATTTCAATGGAAGGAATATGTTTCTTTTCCAGGTCATTAAGATTCCTGGGGTCAACGGGCTCCTTGATGGCATTGGCGTCAAGTTGAAAACTCTGTTTCGGGGCGCCGCATACCGGGCACTTATCCGGCGCGCTGCCGTTTAGGGATACAAATCCGCAAACCTTGCACACAAAACCTTTCATCTCTCAACCCCCTTCCACCTTAACTTGAGAAGGACAGTCCTTTGTAATTCTTTGAGTAACAATATGTTAAAGAGGACTTAAAGAGGACAGTCCTTCTTAGTACATTTTAGTAATTCTCGCAAAGAAGCTCATAAAATGCCTGCGGATGGGCGCAGGCGGGACATTCCTCAGGCGCCTCTTTGCCTTCGTGGACATACCCGCAATTACGGCATTTCCATTTGACAACCGTATCCTTCTTGAATACCCTGCCCCCTTTCACATTCTTGAGCAACTTTCTATAGCGTATCTCGTGTTGTTCTTCTACCTCGGCGATTTCCTTAAATTGACCAGCAATCTCTGCGAATCCCTCTTGGCGCGCTGTCTCCTCTGCCTCCTTATAGAGTTTTGTCCATTCAAGGTTTTCGCCTTTTGCTGCCGCTTCTAAGTTTGCGGCCGTATCTCCTATCACGCCTGCCGGATAGCTGGCCGTAATCTCCACTTCTCCGCCTTCCAATAATCTAAAAAATCTCTTGGCGTGCTCTTTCTCATTATCGGCGGTCTCCAAAAATATTGCGGCTATCTGCTCATAACCGGCTTTCTGCGCCACAGAAGCAAAATAGGTATAGCGATTTCTTGCCTGCGATTCTCCGGCAAATGAAGCAAGCAGATTCCTTTCCGTCTCTGTCCCCTTTAAACTTTTCATTTTCCCTCCCTTCTGCAAATTTAATTTACCCCGAACCACAGAAAGCCACGGCTGCTCGCCTCGCTCGACGCGAGTCGAAGCGGGTAAACCCCGTTAGAAATTTTTATTTCTAACGGGGTAAAGCCGTGGTTCGGGGTTTGCTTTCAACTCCGTTCAAATCTTCAGGTTATGGAGCCTCAAGTAATGCCGACGCTCTTCCTCAACAATTCTGTCAATTGCGCCTCTCTGTGGTTCGGGAACCAGATTCCTTGTCTCTAAATAATACAGAATGGAATCGTTTTCTATGCTAAGGGCAAATTTAACCGCCTCTTTTGCGGATTTCATCTCTTTTGCCGCAATCTCGGCGGTCTTTTCTTTGCTGAAGATATGTTCATCCGCATATGCCCTCAAATAGGCAAAGTATTCACCGGGGTAACTCTCCGGAGGTGCGTATTTTTCAACGGAGGAGAGCATCTCTTTAAACCTCTGTTTATGTCTTACCTCTTCGTCCGCCAGATAATTGAATGTTTCTTTTATCTCTTTAGTTTCCATCTTTTTTGCTGTCTCCCGGTAAAATATCTCGCCGTTCTCTTCAATTTTCATCGCAAATTCCAAGACCTCGGACGCCCCGAATAATATAGCCATAAAGCCTTCCTTTCACGCCTTCTCAAACATATCCTTGCCTACGCCGCACTCCGGGCAGACCCAGTTCGGGGGTAAATCCGCAAAGGCTGTCCCCGGGGCAATGCCTTGAGTAGCATCCCCCGCGGCGGGGTCATAGATGTATCCGCAGACCTTGCAACGATATTTATCCATCATCCTTTTACTTTTTCTGCAAATCCCTTCCCGAAATCAACACAGCGCAGCAACTCGGTTTCATCAGGAACATATTTTATCGCCAAGCCGGGTTGAACTATCTCTATTCCTGCCTCTTTAAGGGCATCCTCCATTGCTTTTACCGCCCCTCCCGCCCAGCCGTAAGAGCCGAATACAGAAGCAATCCTGTTTTTGGGCTGAAGTCCTTTCAGGAATGCCAAGAACCCGGCAATCGCCGGGAGCATATCGTTATCGTGCGTGGATGAGCCGATAATAAAACCTCTGCTATCCAGCATCTCCTTGACTACCTCGGTGCGGTCAGACTGGGTAATGTCAAAAACCTTCGGGCTCACACCCGCATCCGTTATTGCCTCAACTATCTTCCTTGCCATTTTCTCCGTTGCGCCCCACATTGTCTCGTAGACAACCACAACTTTATCCTTTGTCTCGTTCTTTGCCCAGGATAAATAGGCATTTATAATTTTTGCGGGGTCCTTGCGCCAGATAATCCCGTGGCTGGGGGCAATCATTTTTATAGGGATATTCAACCTCTGCACCTCTTCGATTTTCTTCAAGATTAAACTACCTAACGGCCAGAGGATATTGCCGTAATATTTTGCTGCCTCATCCATAAGCGCCGCCTGGTCCACCTCGTCATCAAACCGTTCGCCTGTGGCATAATGCTGTCCAAAGGCATCGTTGGGCAAAAGCAGTTCTTCCTCAGGGCAATAGGTAAACATACTGTCCGGCCAGTGTATCATCGGGGCCTCAATAAAAGTTAATGTCCTTTTCCCCAATTTTACTTTATCTGCCGTCTTCACAACCTGAAAATCCCACTTTTCGGGATAGTAATGCTTGAATAAGCCTTCTTTGCATCTGGCCGTCCCCAAAACCTTCGCCTTGGGACAGCGCTCTAACGCATGCGGAAGCGCCCCCGAATGGTCAATTTCCACATGATTGGCTATAATATAATCTATTTTCTCCGGTTCTATAATCTGTTTAATATTTTCTATCATCTCAGGGGCAAATGGTCCGTGGACTGTATCCACCAGGGCAACCCGCTCATCTATTATCAGATACGCATTATAGGTAGTGCCTCTCTTGGTGGTATAGGTATGGCCGTGAAAATTCCTCACATTCCAATCAACTGCCCCCACCCAGAAAATATTATCTTTTATCTCTGTTCTCCCCATAGAACCTCCTTCGATGAGC
>JBBIPY010000064.1:4304-7509 GCA_037442605.1 Candidatus Omnitrophota bacterium | reverse complement strand
ACCATCATAAGGATTCGGTTAGGCTTTTTCAATAGCTAATTTGGACATGAGTGTATTCATATAATTGTCTACAGCAAAAAGGCAACCCCCATTACGAGAGTTGCCTTTATTTAGCCTGTAACTTGTTGCTTGTGGCTTATTGCTTGTTTCGCCATCCCACCACCTCTTTGTGGCTGATGGTAAAATTATATTCCCCGACTATAAGGTAGTCAAGCCTAAAATGATTGCGACGGGATGGTGGGCTGATGAGGTCAGATAGATTTCATAATCTTTCCCCTGATAATCTTTCTTTTCTCATATGCTGTTTTCAAAAACCTCATATCTGTAAGTAGCCCGATAATCACTGAAGGCCTGAACAAAAAAAGATAGAGCCAAATCAAGAAATCGTACAAAAAAATAAAGAAAAAATCTCGCAAAAAATTTCTTAGGGTATCGTTTTTTATGATAGTGGAGTATCTATTTTTAAGTAACATTAACTGATGCGAGGGAGAAAGGCAGCAGAAATTAAACCTTCTGAAAAATCTTATCGCCGGCGCGCCTGTTTTTGCTGAGCCACCTCTTGCATGATAACCAACTGCCTTCGGCGCATAATATGCTTTCCATCCAAATATATTTGCCCGCCAGTTCAAATCCAGGTCCTCGTAAAACAGGCCATAGTCGTTATCAAAATACTCGGCGTTCTGCAACCTTATCTCATCAAGCATCCTGCTTCTGTATAACGCACAGGCCCCGCAGGCACCAAAGATAAATCCTGCCTTATCAAACTGACCGGAGTCCTTCTGCCTGTAACCGCGCTCCAAAGGTTTCCGGAAACGCGAAAGAAGCTGACCTGCGGTATCAATGAAATTTTTATCTCCGGATAAAATTTTTCCCGAGACAATGCCAATATTTTCATCCGTTTTCATGGCTGTAATCGCTTCCTTCAGGAAATCCCTGTCCAAGATTACATCATTATTCAAAGAGAGGATAAATTCGCCCTTAGCCTGAATAATCCCCTGATTCTGGGCATAAGAATATAAAAGGTTTTCTTTATTGGCGATAATTTTTATGCCCGGGGAGCAGGCCTTAAGATATTCGAGCGAATTATCGCAAGAGGTATTGTCAACAACAACGACTTCGAGATTTCTATAGGTCTGGGCACGCAGAGACTCAAGGCAGGCGCGTAATAAATCCCGTCTATTCCAGTTCACGACTACTACAGAAATTAACCCCGGCTCATACATATTTATAAGCAGCGAATAGAGAGATTTAACGGCTGAATCCGAAGCACAACTGACCGCGAATAAAAATCAGTAACAATTGACACCGCAGCGCATATATGATACCATTCTCGGTAATGGATTTCTCTAAAAAAATCGCCTTCCCATTATTCTGTTTACTGATTTTTCTGCGTCCGTTTATTTCCTCCAAGGCATTTCCCGGGATAGAAAGCTATTATTTAATTTTTTTAATCTTTGTCTCCGTAATCTGGATTAAGAAAATTAAGTCTTTTAAAAATTCAGCGACATTAAATTGGGGGTTCTTTTTCTTAGTGTTAGCGGCTATTCTCTCTCTCCTGTCCTCCCCTGATAGGCCGCAGAGTTTAATCAGCCTCCCGGACTACTTTATAGGAATTCTGTTTTTCTTAACTACCCTGAGCCTGAATACGCACGAAACAAAAACAATTCTTAGAATTATGCTGTTAAGCGGGTTTCTAATCTCTTTATACGGAATACATCAGTATCTCTTCGGTTTTTCTTCAATGGCGAAATATATCCTGGAAGAGAATCCGAGCTTCTTTACGAATCATCTTGTAAGAAACTACTTTCTTTCACGCCGGATATTCGCTACCTTCTTCTCTCCCAATATGCTGGCAGGGTATCTGATTATGGTTATCCCCGCCGCCTTAGGCTATATATTAGAATTCCGCAGAGACGCAAGGTTTATTCCCGGCTTCGTTATAGGCATACTATTATTGGCGTTCATCCTGACCAAATCCCTTGGTGCAATATTCAGTTTGCTTTTTTCGCTGGGCTTATTTCTCTTTATGATAAATCGCAAGAAAAAAATCCTTTCCCCTAAAATATTATTAGTCGGCATCTCTGTTTTCCTAATTCTTGGCTCAATGATTCTCGGGCAGATTATAAGTACGCGTTACGACAGGATATTCAATTTTCAGAATCCGCATAACTCTATTGTGCAGAGGATAAATTTTCTGCGCCTGACTGCAAAAATTATAAAAGAATATCCTCTCTGGGGAGCAGGGATGGGGAATTTCGGAGATTTTTATATGCGCTATCGGGGAACCTGGGATATCCGCACCAATTATGCGCATAATTTTATCCTGCAGATTCAGGCAGAACTGGGAATTTTAGGGAGCCTGGGGCTGATTTTGCTACTATCTGTATTCCTCAAGGATATTCTGTCTTTTAAAAAAGCCGTCCGGCAGGATTACGCTTTTTTAAAAGGCGGGCTTCTCTGCGCCGGCATCTCCTTCCTGGTACACAACCTAATCGATATATCCTTCTTTATCCCCGAGGTAGCCGTGTTCTTCTGGATTGCCTGGGCGGGTTTTAAAAACCTCGCAGAATAAAAAATTTCTTCCCTTCAATAATCCTTTCTTTCTCAGTATCAGAGCAAATTTTTTATTCAAAATTTCTTCTCTCTTCCATAAGGACTTAATTCTTCCTTTAGTAAACAGCGGTGTCAATTGGCTTCTGTGAGCCTTGATTGCCTTGATTTTTTTCCTCATTAACTCTTTACCGAAGGGAAGAAAAAAATCAAATATACCTGAACTCCAATCACTCCAGACGCGATAATAAAATACCTTTCCAGAGAATCCCGACTCTTTTAAAGCCCCTTTTATAATCCTCAGGCACCCGCCATGGGTCCGATGCGGGTCGCAGGCCTCGCCGCAGGCAAAGATTATCTCCGGCTTAAATTTCTCAATCTCAACTCTTACCAAATCCACATCCTCAAGACTGATTTTACCCGTATCGTAGAAAGGCAGATTGAGAAACTTAATATATTTTTTGCTGACACCCAGAATTTGACAGCCCTTGATGGCCTCTTTTTCCCTCAGCAATTTTTTCTCGCCGATGGACAAATCTCCTTCCACCCCCTGCCACGCCGAAGTCATATATGCCATCCCTATTTTATTCTTCCGAGAAAGAGAAAAAATTGCTGAGCCCATGCCAATGCAGTCGTCGTCGGGATGAGGGGAAAA
>JBBIPY010000064.1:0-4204 GCA_037442605.1 Candidatus Omnitrophota bacterium | reverse complement strand
TTCAGGCAGATTTCTTTGCCCAGCCTTACCAAAAGGGCATGATACTCGTTATAGAGCCTAACCGCTTTAGGCAGGTTCTCCATAAATAATTCCTGCATATCGTGGTAAGTTGCGTCTTCTTGGATTAACCTATGCCGCAGGAGTATGCGTCTGGTATAGGCATCAATGACAAAAATGGGCTTATTGCCGGCATAAAGCAAAATGCTGTCGCAGGTCTCCGGACCTATGCCATTTACGGATAAAAGATGCTCTCTCAACTGCCTGATTTCGGTTTTGAACATTTTATTCAAATCTCCACCGTATTCATCAAAAAGAAAATGCAGGAATTCTTTTAAACGCCTGGCTTTGATATTAAAATATCCGGAGGGACGGATTAATCCGGCTAATTTCTTTTGACTGATATGCCGTAACCTGGAAGGGCAAAGGAGTTTTTTCGCTTTAAGATTACCTATGGCGCGCTCAACATTCTGCCAGCTGGTATTCTGGGTTAAGATAGCGCCAATGCAGACCTCAAAAGGGGTCTCGCCGGGCCACCAGTGCTGGGGACCGAAAAAATTAAGAAGCCCTCTATAAATACGGCTTAATTTTTTCTCAATTTTTTTTTCATACATGTTGAAAATAAACCCCGTTAGAGACAGTCCGATGTCTTGAAATAATCAACTTTATCTCTGGAGCAAAAGCTTTTTACTTATTTCCATTTATATATTATAGCAAGGCATATTCTTTTTCGCTAATCTCTAACGGGGTGAATATAGCACACCTTTCGCCTGTTTGAGAATAAAAAAAGCCAGCAAAACTATACTGGCTCTCATAATATTGTCGAAACAAATTGTGTTTATAACGCAAAGGTTAAATTTATTCAGGCCGAGGTTTACTTTTCATCTTCTGCCAGGTAATTACCAGAGAAGAGGCGATATATATCGTAGAGTAGATGCCGGAAATCATCCCCACGAGCAGGCAGAAGGCAAAATCGTTGAGTATCGTTCCGCCCCAGAGAAATAAAGAGAAGGCAACGAAAAATGTGGTCAGGCTGGTGAGGACGGTGCGCGAGAGGGTCTGATTCACGCTCAGGTTAATTATTTCCGGTAATGTCCCTTTACGCAGAAACCGCATGTTCTCGCGCACGCGGTCGTAGATAACAATGGTATCGTTTATGGAATAACCGGCGATGGTCAGGAGTCCGGCCACGATAGTCAAGGACATCTCGCGCTGCGTAATCGCCAGTAGCCCTACTACCACAAATACGTCGTGAAAGAGGGCAATCACCCCGGCGATGCCGAAATCAAAGTGCTTGAAGCGAAAACCCACATAAACTAGAATCCCGAGCATCGCCCAGAGCAGTGCCCACATTGCCTTGCCCCTCAGTTCCCGCCCCACAGACGGTCCTATTTCCTCTACTCTCCTGGCATCAAAAGGATTATGCACAAAATCCGCCCGCAGCTGTTCTATAATCTTTTCCGAGTCTGCCTTGGCGGTACGGATAATTATGTCTTTCGAACCTGCCACCCGCTGAATGGTGGCATCGGTGGCTCCTGCTTTATTTAAAGAAACTCTGACCTCCTCTGTCTTGACCTCTTTCTGGAAAGAGTATTCCGCTAAATAACCCCCTGTAAAGTCTATCCCGTATGCCTTCTGTCCCCGCATCAGGAAATAACCCAAGCCTCCCAATACTACAAGCAGGGAAACAAAATAAAAAATTCTTCTCTTGCCGACGAAGTCAAATGCGGGCTCTTTTTTAAAGAATCGAAACATCGGGTAGGACCTGAGCAATCCCAGGGAGATAAGCGTCTCCGAGATGGCGCGGGTCACCACAATGGCGGTAAACAAACTGGCGATGATTCCGACAGTCAGGGTCACGGCAAAACCCTTAATCGGGCCTGTCCCGAACTGAAAAAGAAAAAATGCGGCGATAAGCGTGGTCAGATTGGAATCAAATATGGCGCTGAACGCCTTATTATATCCGGCAGCAACCGAAGCCCGTAACGAACGGCCTGTTCTTAACTCCTCGCGAATGCGTTCATTAATCAGGACATTTGCGTCTACAGCCATCCCTAAACTCAAGGCCAGACCTGCTATGCCCGGCAGGGTAAGGGTGGCGTGGAAATATCCCAAAGCGCCCAGGATAATGAGCAGATTAAACAGCAGAGCGACGCTGGCAATAAAACCGGCAAAAAGATAGTACAGCGTCATAAAAATCAGCACAAAGCCTCCGCCAATATAGGTAGCACGGATGCCGGCGCGAATGGAATCACGACCCAGGCTCGGCCCGACCGTACGCTCCTCCTCTCTCACAATAGAAGCAGGCAGGGCGCCTGCCCGCAAGATAATCGCCAGGTCATTTGCCTCATTCATGCTAAACTGCCCCGTAATCTGCGCCTCGCCGGAAGGAATCCTCTCTCTGATTACGGGGGCGGAGTGAACCACGCCGTCAAGCACAATCGCCAGACGTTTACCCACATTCTCTCCGGTTACCTGAGAAAAGATACGGCCTCCCTGGGCATTAAACTTTAAGGAAACATGGGGCGAGCCAAATTGATTCTCAAAACTTACGCGGGCATCGGTAAGGGTTTCCCCCGTAAGGCTGGCTTTTCTGCGAATTAGCATCGGCTCTTTATCCAGGTACTTCAATTCGTAGTCCTCTACGGGATTACCTTCGATAGCCTGTTTCAATAACTGGGGGTCTTCAGAAACAATCTTGAATTCCATCTGTGCGGTTTTCCCGATTAACTCCAGGGCGCGTTCTCGATCGGTAATGCCGGGCAACTGGACAATAATTTTATCTAAACCCTGCTTTAATATCGAAGGTTCTTTCACCCCGAACTGGTCTATCCGATTACGAATAATCTCCAGGGCCCTGTCTACTGCGTCTGTTCTTGCATCCTCCGGCAATGCGGCGGTATCTACCCGGAGCACCAGATGCATTCCGCCCTGCAGGTCAAGCCCTAAATTAATCTTTCTCTTCAAGGGAAAGGCGTTCCAGCAAGAAATTCCCACAACCGCCAGAATCAACAGCCATTTCCATTTAAGATTCCTCTGCATATTTCACTCCTTCTGAACTGCTGTCTACTTTTTCACATGGGCTATGGCCGATTTTTCCACCAGAATCTTCGTATTGTCGTCAACCTTAAGCACGACCGCGCTGTCTTTCATATCCACAATCGTCCCGTGGATTCCGCCAGAGGTCACTACATTGTCATTCCTTCTCAGATTTTTGAGCATGCTATCGTGCTCTCTCTGGCGAGACTTCTGGGGTTTGATAATCATAAAGTAGAAGATAAAGAAAATCAAAACCAGGGGGAAAAGACTGACAATGGGATTGGGGCTTGGCTGGGTCTGGGCTACGGCAAGATGGGAAAAAATATAATTTAGCATACGTCCTCCGTTTTAAATCGCGGCACTACGCAATACAGGTTGTGCGTCCACCATAAATCGTGGCGAGCCGCCTTTGGCGGGACAGCCTCGCCGAAGTTTTAACGAAGGCGGGCGTAGTTCTGCGTATGGTTCCGCGTGGTTCAGCGCTATAAGGTTAACATCTTGCGAGGTAATTTGCAAGAAAATTTTTTTTAAACTGCGAAAAATTATTCTCTGATATCGCCTGCCTAATCTTTTGAATTAAATTATTATAAAAATGGATATTATGCAAGGAAACCAACCTGAGCCCCGATATCTCTTCGGCGTTTAAGAGATGGCGGATATAGGCACGCGAATAATTCTGGCAGGCATAACAGGCACAGCCTTCTTCAACGGGAGAAAAATCGTCTTTATAGCGAGAGTTCCGCAAAAGGACCTTTCCTTTATAGGTAAAGGCACAGCCGTTGCGGCCATTTCGGGTAGGCACCACGCAGTCAAAGATATCATAACCAAAAGAGATTGCCTCCAGCATATCTTCGGGGTGTCCTACACCCATCAGATAACGGGGTCTGTCTTGGGGTAACCACCGGGCTACTTGAGAACTCACCTCATAGATTAACCTCTGCGGCTCTCCCACGCTCACCCCCCCCACTGCATAGCCGGCAAAACCTATCTCAATCAGTCTCTCTATACATTCTTTGCGTAAGTCTAAATAGGTAGAGCCCTGGACAATACCGAAGAGTAATTGGCTACAGGCTACAGGCTCCGCGCTCCAAGACATCGTGCCTGCTGCCTGCTGCCTGCTGCCTGCTGCCTGCTGCCTGCTGCCTGTTGCCTGCTGCCTGCTGCCTGT
>JBBIPY010000063.1:0-7576 GCA_037442605.1 Candidatus Omnitrophota bacterium | reverse complement strand
GGTAATTCGAATTTTATTCGTGATAATTTGTGTAAAAAATACCCAGTGAGAACTATTTATATGTCGGACAAAATGTCAAAGCGGGTGAACGGGATCGAACCGTCATATACGGCTTGCCCCGCACTAATCTTTATGCGATTAATGCTTTTCATAAATTAGTGCGGGATTAAATTCGCAGACGCTCCAATATGAAATAGGACGGGCTACCCTTGACAAAATTGCACATTTTGTCAAGGGTCTGCTCATTTAAGAAGGCCGTCCCGTTATCTAAAAGCGGGTGAACGGGATCGAACCGTCATATACGGCTTGGAAGGCCGTTGTTCTACCATTGAACTACACCCGCGTCAAAACCATCCCATCTGATTCAGGCTACCATTGTTTTTGTTTAAATTTTTGCGTAGCAAAAATTTAATGGGCAGGGAAGGGTTCGGCGCCTCAAAATTTTTGTATTAACTCCTCCTTGAGGAACAAAAATTTTGAATAAAAAACAACCCAATCTGACTCAGGCCTCTATTGTTTTTGTTTAAATTTTTGCGTAGCAAAAATTTAATGGGCAGGGAAGGATTCGAACCTCCGAAGGCTTCGCCGCCAGATTTACAGTCTGGTGCCATTGTCCCCTCGGCCACCTGCCCATCTCTCGCTAATAGCTTATAGCTTATGGCATATAGGATGTTTTACTACTTGCGATTTGCTATTTGCAATTTGCTAAATGGAGCCCGCAGAGGGAATCGAACCCCCGACCCGTGGTTTACAAAACCACTGCTCTACCTACTGAGCTACGCGGGCATCAGAAATATACTTATCTCTTATTTATAGCGAGTAATTTAATTGCCTTAGGAATATTTTCTAAGATATCCGAAGCAACTAGACTGTATTCGGTTTTTTCTCTTGCCGCCAAATCACCGGCTAAGCCGTGCAGATAGACGGACAGCTTTGCCGCCCCAAATAACCCCAGCCCCTGGACAAGAAAACCTCCGAGCATTCCCGTCAAAACATCACCGCTTCCTGCGGTAGCCATTCCAGGGTTGCCAGTATTATTGATATAGGACTGGCGCCCGCCATCGATAACAACAGTCCGATAACCCTTTAAAACAAGCGTTATATTATAATTCTCAGCAAATCTCTTGGCAAGGGTAATTCTATTTTCCTTCACTTCCTCAACAGGACTGCCAATGACTCTGGAAAATTCTCCTAAGTGGGGAGTGAGAACTAAGCTATTTTTTCTTTTTTTCAGAATATCTAAATTGCCCGTCAAGGCATTAATGCCGTCCGCATCTAAGACAACCGGCTTATCTATTTTCTCGAGAAGAAGCCTTACCAAGCTCAGGGTCTCTTTATCTCTTGATAAACCGGGACCGATGATTACGCCGTCGCATTTTTTCTGGAAACTCAAGATTTCATCTTTCGCCTTCGGGCTTAAACTCCCCGTCTTTGTTTCGGGAAGCGGCCTGGTCATCACCTCGGTCAGTTTCACTTCCATAACCGGATTTAAACTCTCTGGGATTCCCAGGGTAACCAGTCCTGCGCCGACTAAAAGCGCAGAATGCGAACATAGGGTTGCTGCCCCGGTTAATCCCACTGAACCGGCTAAAACAAAAAGGTGCCCGTAATCACCCTTGTAGGTATCCGGTTTTCTCTTTGGCAAAAGCAAGGCTAATTCCTTTTCCGGCTTCAATTTTCACCGCCTTTTAATAATAAATTTAAAATTTCCTATTCCCAAAATCGTTAAATCCGAAGCACGAAATCCCTGCCTGCGGCAGGCGAAATTTGACATTCGAATTTATCAGTATATATTTATCGTTAATTATTTATTTCTCAACACTACCGCCTGGGCAATGGCGTATTCTTTTGTATGCGTAAGGCTGACATTTATTCCTTTAATCTTCTCTTTTGCAACCAACCCCTTTGCCCTTTTGTTTAAATAGACTACGGGTTTGCCTTCTCCGTTGTTTAATATCTCGACATCCTGCCATCTTAAATTCAGATTGCCTATCGCCTTGAACACCGCCTCTTTTGCCGCAAACCTTGCGGCTAAATTCTCAAAATAAAATCTTTTACCGTTAGCATAGCGAATCTCGCGGGGAGTAAAAATCTTATCCAGAAAACGGCCCGGCCATCTGTTTAAAGCCTCCTTTATGCGGCTGACCTCAATTAAATCGACCCCGGTATCAATCTTCACGATAGAAAAGAAATAACGTTTCGTTTACCGTTAACCGTGTACCGTTTACCGTATTCGGTAAGCGGTAAACAGCGACGAGCGATAGCGAGGAGCGGGTAAACGTAACTATATGAATAACCTTTATTTTGTAGACAAGACCTTGTGTAACCTTGTGCTCATTTAACTGTCACCTCAGCAGCTCCAGCATCTCCTTTACCGCGCGTTCCAGCCCCACAAAGACCGCCTGCGAGATTATAGCATGGCCGATATTCAGCTCCTCAATGCCGACAATCCTGGCTACATTGCGGACATTGCAATAATTCAACCCGTGTCCGGCATTTACCCTTAAGCCGATGCCCTCGGCAAGCTGTGTTGCCTGAACCAATCGCGCCAGTTCTTTTTCTATCTCTGCATCTGTCCTGGCATTTGCATACTCTCCCGTGTGTAGTTCAATAAATTCTGCCCCGCTCTCCTTAGATTTTTTAATCTGCAACTCAAGCGGTTCGATAAACAGGCTTACCGCGATTCCCTGCGCCTGGAGTTTCTCCACGGTCTCTTTAATCCGGGCAAAATGGGAAACTACATCCAGACCGCCTTCGGTAGTAACCTCTTCCCTTTTTTCAGGAACGAGGGTTGCCTGATCCGGCTTAACCTCGCAGGCAATGCCTACAATCTCTTCTGCAGCAGACATCTCTAAATTGAGCTTTATCTTCACGGTATGCCGCAATAGGCGCAGGTCGCGGTCGTTTATATGACGCCTGTCTTCTCTCAAATGGACAACGATGCTATTGCATCCCGCCAACTCGCAGATTGCCGCCGCCCATACCGGCTCGGGTTCCCTGCCCCGACGCGCCTGACGTAAGGTCGCCACATGGTCAATATTGACGCCTAATTTAACCATGTTCTATCACCTCTGGCATATTTGAAGAAACCAGAAACCAGAAAGGATTTATCTGGTTTCTGTACTCCCTGGCCTGCCCGTTGTAGCCTCGGCCAGGGCAGGCTGGTTTCTGGTTACTATTTAATTATCGCATCTATCATCCGCACCGCCTGCTTTACTTCCTTAACATCGTGTATGCGCAGGATATTCGCCCCATTCATGACAGCAAGGCAGGAACTGGATACCGTTCCGTAAATCCTTTCCCCCGCATCTAAATTGAGGAGTTTTCCGATAAATGATTTGCGGGATGTCCCCACCAATATCGGCCGACCCAGCACCTTGAACCCCTGCAGATTTCTCAGAATCGCCAGGTTGTGCTCTAAGGTCTTGCCGAAGCCGATACCCGGGTCGATGATAGTATTCTCGCGGGAAATACCCGCCTCAAGCGCCAATTCGATGCATTTTTCTAAATAGTCGGTTATCTCGGATATCAAGGATTTATAGCGCGGATTTCGCTGCATCGTGCGGGGAGCGCCCTTCATATGCATAAGCACCAAAGGCAGCCTGTAATGCGCTACCACCTTTTTCATCTCAGGGTCGTGGCGCAGCCCGCTGACATCGTTTACCATAGATGCCCCTGCCTCTATCGCCTCTCTGGCTACCCTTGCCTTGCGCGTATCAACGGAAATCGGGGTCCTTAATCTCTTGCCCAGGATTTTGATCACCGGAATTACCCTTTTTAATTCTTCCTCAACCGTCACCGGTCCTGCCTCCGGACGGGTGGATTCGCCGCCTATGTCGATTATATCTGCCCCGTCTCTCTCTAATCTCAGGGCATGCTCGATTGCCCGGGCAGGGTGATAAAACCTGCCTCCGTCGCTGAACGAATCAGGGGTTATATTCAATATCCCCATAAGATAGGTCCTTTTACCCAGGTCCAATGTAAATCTGCCCGCTTTTATTTTCCAGCGGCTATGTTGTGAATTGTCCAACGCCTCTTTAATCCCCCAAGCCAACTTATCTAAACCCCACGGCTGCTGTTTCAGTTTCTGAAGCAGTTTCGTATATTGCGAGACCGTGCCCATCATCAGGCAAGCGGTTCTCTTGGTTTTTCCTGTGATGACATTGCGGGATACCGCCACCTCGCCTCCCAGGGAAAGCATTTCCTGCTTCAATACATTGGCCGAGGGAGCAGTTATTTCTTCTACCTTAAAAACGTAAAATAATCCCTTGCCCGACATAATCTTTATGCCTGCCTCATCCACCCCCAGCGCCCGCATCTGCTGGATTATTTCCTTCTCGTCTTTAATTTGCCTCAGTCTTGTCTTCATGCTGTTCTTTGCCTGTCTCTAATCCAAGAAGCCTCTCCACATCCGTTCCTTCCAATACCTCTTTTTCTAACAGGGTCTTTGCCAGTAGTCCCAGTTTATCCTTATGAGTGGTCAGCACTTCCTTGGCGCGCGTATAACAATTATTCACCACCGCGCTTATCTCCTGGTCAATCAAAAGCGCGGTCTGGTCACTATAATTCTTTTCTTCAAAGAGGTCCCTGCCCAGGAATATCTGCTGCTCCTCTCGTCCGAAGGTCAGATGTCCCAACTTCTCGCTCATTCCCAGTTTAGTAACCATCATACGGGAAATCTCTGTTGCGCGCATCAAATCATTCTGTGCCCCGGTTGATATATCGTCAAAATTCAACTCTTCACTGGCACGGCCGCCCAGGAGTATAGTAATCTGGCGGAGTAATTCCTTTTTGGTATGCAGGTATTTATCTTCCAGAGGAAAATCCATAGTATGCCCCAAGGATATCCCGCGGGGCAAGATGGTAACCTTTAGAGGTTTAGTGGGTCCGGGGATAATAAAAGAAATCAAGGCATGACCTGCCTCGTGATAGGCAATGCGGATTTTTTCTTCCTTGCTAATGACGCGGGATTTCTTTTCCGGGCCAGCCACAACGCGCTCTATGGCCTCGCTGAGGTCATTCATATCTACTGCTTCCTTGCCATTCCTTGCGGCAAGCAGCGCTGCTTCGTTAGCCAGATTTGCCAAATCCGCCCCGGAAAATCCCGGCGTCTGTCTCGCAATATCTTTCAGATTTACCTCGGGAGACAACCTTATATTCTTCGTATGCACCCTAAGGATTTCCTCGCGGCCGTTAATATCCGGACGCTCAATGACAACGAGCCGGTCAAAACGTCCGGGCCTGAGAAGAGCCGCATCCAAGACATCGGGCCGGTTAGTAGCGGCTATGAGAATTACTCCCTGTTCAGTATCGAACCCGTCCATTTCTACCAAAAGGGCGTTGAGCGTCTGTTCCCGCTCATCATGGCCTCCCCCGATACCGGCAAACCGCTGTCTTCCCACGGCGTCAATCTCATCAATAAATATAATACAGCCCTTTTCGCTCTGTCGGGCATAACGTTTGGCCTGTTCAAACAAATCCCTCACCCGGCTTGCTCCCACGCCCACAAACATCTCTACAAAATCGGAGCCGGAAATACTGAAGAAAGGAACCCCCGCCTCTCCGCTCACTGCCTTGGCCAGCATGGTTTTTCCCGTTCCGGGCGGCCCCACCAGAAGCACGCCCTTGGGGATTTTTCCTCCCAATCTCTGAAATTTTTTCGGGTCCTTCAGGAACTCAATTATTTCCTTGAGTTCCTCCTTGGCCTCATCTACCCCCGCCACGTCGCTAAAGGTGGTTTTCGTATGCTCATCTGTAATCAACCGGGCGCGACTCTTGCCAAAAGACCATATCCGCCCCCCTCCTGCCTGCGCATTGCGGTATCCGAAATACCAGATAAAGAGAATAAACAGAAACATCGGACCCAGAGAATAAAAAATATTAACCAGAAATGTCCGCGGCGGTTTGACTATAAACTCCGGAACATTTTCGCGCAGGGCCTTCAGCACATCCGCATCATTCTCAGGAACATGCACAATATATTTTTTGCCGTCCGACAACACGCCGTTAACAACATTCTCGGTTTTTATGGCTGAGCGAATATGTTTGGTGGCAGAATTCTCTATCAGCATACGGTAAAAATCTCCGTAGCTGATCTCCCGCGGCTGGCCTTCTAAAGACATCTTGCCCAGATTAAACATATACATTATCGAAAGCGCCACGATACCGACCAGAAGCAATCTCTTTACAAAATTGTTTTGCGGTTTAGGCTGTTTTTTTAGACTATCGGGCATATTCTTACCTCGCTGTTTTGTCATAATTATCTGCGTTGGGGTTAAAATTGTTTTAGAGAAAAGGTGATTCCTCTCTTATTCTTTTCTACGGATATACCGCCGGGTAAATCCACAACCGAACCGCCCGGACGCTCCTGAATAAGGGACTCAAACTCTTTCCAGTGTTGATACCGAATACGGCGCAAATTACCCTTTAATTCCCTGATTGTCTCACGGAAAATCTCTCTCTGAATAGCGGCGGGAAAACCCTTAATCTTCTCTGAAGAAAGAATTATTTTACCATTAAATCTGGTAGCCGCAGAATTGAATTTTCTTCTGCCCTGTCTATTCAAATACTCAAAAGTCAATCCCAGATTATCCGCAGTATTGGCTAATATTTCTTTAATCTGCGGATTAAACTCTTTAACCAAATATGGCAGGAGTTCATTGCGAATGCGATTGCGAAAATATGCCGGGTTAGAATTACTGGCATCAATGCGATAGGCAATTTTCTCCTCCGCCAGATATGCCAGTATCTCCTGTCTCCAGACTTCAAAGAGGGGTCTTACAATAATAATTCCCTTCTCTCCTCTCAAAGGAAGAATCCCCCTCAGTCCCAGAAGACCCGCTCCTTTAATCAGGCGCATCAAAACCGTTTCTGCCTGGTCATCGCGGGTATGCCCCAGGGCAATCCTTTCTGCCCCAATTTTTTTCGCCTTTCGGCAAAAAAAATCATAGCGCAGGATCCTCGCTCCTTCTTCCTCGGATAATCCCCTCTTTTTTATCTCCTCTCTTGCATCTATCTCCTCGAGATAAAAAGGAATCCGCAGTTTCTCCGCTAACTTCCGCACAAAGTCCGCATCCTTTTCTGAATCCTCACCCCGCAATTTATGGTTGAGATGGGCAATATTTAACGTCAGCGCCCACGCCCTGCTTAATCGGTTTAAGGCATATAATAAACAGACCGAATCGGGCCCTCCTGATACCCCTATAAGAACACTATCTCCTTTATCCAGCATCCGGAATTTTTTAACCGTCTTTTCAATCTTATTTATTAACATCGCTTACGTATCTATACAAATTTTCCCTTCCATTAAGTGGCTCAAGAAAAATTTGCACGGTGGCGGCGAGCAGGCTTGAACTGTTGACATAACGGGTATGAGCCGCGTTAGAAATTTTATGGCGGCGGCTGGATTTAAACCAGCGACATATCGGGTATGAGCCGACTACTCTATCAGGCTGAGTTACGCCGCCCCAAAGTTTTTGTATTGCCCGCTGCCTTGAAGGACAAAATATTGAAGCTCCACGGTCTTACACCCGTGGAATCTTTCTTTTCGCTTCGGCTCGGCACAGCGAAAACCTCG
>JBBIPY010000062.1:0-7590 GCA_037442605.1 Candidatus Omnitrophota bacterium | reverse complement strand
ATGGAAAGAGTAGTCAGTTATAGTTTAGGTGAAGATTTTATTGCCGGGCTCGCTGAATTTATTGAGAAAAACTACCTGAGGCAGGGTAGAGATATCAACCGCCTGGCTTTTGTTTTCGGCGGCAAAAGGCCGGCGCTTTTCTTAAAGAAAGAACTTTCCCGCAGAATAAAAAGAGGATTTTTCCCTCCCTGTTTTTTCTCTATGGATGAGTTTGTGGGATATCTGCTTTCTAAGAAAGAGAAATTCTCCCCAGTCTCGGACCTCGAGGCATCTTTTATCATCTATCGCCTCGCACAGAAGATTGTTCCGGATATCCTTGCCGGAAGAAACAGTTTTTCCCAGTTTCTTCCCTGGGCAAGAGAAATCGCAAACTTTATCCAACAACTAGATTTAGAAAATATAGAAAATGCCGCCTTAAAAAATATCCAGCTCAAAGCCGCGTTGGGTTATGATGTTCCGGAAAATGTTAATGCCTTACTCAAGGGTATTATTTCTTTAAGGCAGGAGTATCACGCTGCGTTAAAAGATAAGCATGCATATTCACGCGGACTCATATATCTTTTTTGCGCAAAACATATCCCGGAAATCGATTTGAGCGAATTTGATACGATTTTTTTCTGCGGTCTTTTTTATCTGCATAAGACCGAAGAAGACATTATCAAAAATATTTACGCCCTCAAAAAGGCAATGCTTTTCTTCCAGGGCAATGCCGAGGATTGGCTTGTTCTGGAAGATATTGCGCAAAAATTTTCTATCCCCATAGAACCCCCGGAAGATTCTAAGCCAAGATTTAATCTCTCTATCCAGGCAGGATTTGATGTGCATTCCGAAGTCTGTTTAGCAAGAGAGATAATCAAAAAGATAAATAATTTAGAGGAGACGGCAATAATTCTTCCTGAGCCGAACAATCTTATTCCTTTGCTTTCGGAGCTCTCCACTTACGTTAAGGATTTCAATATCTCTATGGGATATCCCTTGAAGAGGAGTGCGTTATATTCTCTTTTTGAATATATCTTCAAGGCGCAGGAGACGAAAAAGGGCAATGCCTACTATACCCGCGATTATCTTAGAGTCCTGAGCCATCCTCTGATAAAGAACCTGAGGGTCACGGATAATCCTGCGCTTACGCGCGTCCTCATTCACAAGATTGAAGAAATTCTTCTGGGGAGAGAAAAAACTCCTCTCGGAGGCAGTCTCTTTATCAGTCTCTCCGATGTCTATAATTCTAAAGAGCTATATCATTTAGCCGCGGAAACAATGAAAAATATGGATATCCGGACCGACTGGGATGCGTTAAGGAAAACGGTAAAAGAATTGCATCAGATTCTTTTTGTTTGCTGGGAGGATATCAGTAATTTCGCGGAATTTTCCCTCAATCTGGAAAAGTTCCTTGATTTTTTACTTCGGAGGAGTCTTTTAGGCAATTATCCGTTTAATCTCAAGATGGCGGAAAGCATTTTTTCGCTTATAGAAGAACTCAATAACCCCTCTTTCCGAGAGGAGCCGTTTCCTAAAGAAGATATTTTCAGGATATTTAAACATAAACTGGATAATGAGATGATTTCTTTTTCCGGTTCTCCCCTGAAAGGCTTGCAGATATTGGGATTGTTAGAGACGCGTTCTCTCAGTTTTGAGAACGTTGTCGTTATGGACGTAAATGAGGCGGTTATTCCGAATCTAAAGATATATGAGCCCTTGATTCCCCGCGAGGTAATGATAAGTTTAGGCATCAACCGCCTGGAAAAAGACGAAGAGATACAGCGGTATCAGTTTAAGAGATTGCTCTCTTCTGCCCGTAACGTGTATCTCGTTTACCAGAAGAGCGAAGATAAGGAAAAGAGCAGGTTTATCGAGGAACTTATCTGGGAGAAACAGAGAGAACTCCGCGCACTGGAAGTCCTGCCTATTCCTCAGGCAGGTTTTAAGGTGAGGGTTTTACCCAAAAGGGTCGAGATAAAAAAGAAACCCGAGGTCATAAAATTCTTGCGAGAATGCGAATACTCTGCCTCCAGCATCAATACCTATCTGCGCTGCCCTTTGATGTTTTATTATCAGTATCTCTTAGGCCTTGAGGAGAAAAGAGATTTTCTTGATGAGCCGGAAGGACGCGATATCGGCAGTTTTATTCACGAGTTGTTCAAGGATGCCTTTAGCAGGTTTGTTGGCAAAAGACCCCGCATTGATGAGAAATTCAAGAAGGATTTTTTTGTCACCCTGGATAGAAAATTTGCCGATGAGTTTCAAAACAAAATGAAATCCGATGCCTTTCTGACGAAGGAGGTCCTTGATTTCAGGATGGAAAAGTTCCTGGAAAACGAAGGGGAAAGGCAGGTCAAAGAGATACTCTGCCTGGAAAAGACTTTCAAGGATAGAATAAAATTAGATGGCGCCTTTTTCAAATTTCAGGCGATAGTTGATCGTATAGATAGGCTTTTGGATGACAGCATCTTGATTTTAGACTACAAAACCGGTGGTTCCGACATTATGCCGGAGGGCGTAGAAAAAATAGAGGCGGCGGGGTTTAGCCGGGAAGCGCTTAGAGATACGGTTAGGTCTTTTCAGCTTCCGCTTTATTTATATCTTGTAGAGCACAATAAAGAATATAAAGGCAGCCGGATGAATGCTGCGCTCTATTTTATCAGAAACCTCAGAGAAGATTTCGGCTTAGTCCGTCTGTTTAAAGAAGAGGAGTCCGGCGACAAAGAAAAGATGATGTCGGTTTATCTTAAAGCCCTGGGGAGTATTCTGGGGGAGATTATCGACCCCGCCGTCCCTTTCAAAGCCGACGAATCTGATATCTATCAATGTTCATCCTGTCCCTTTTCCTGTCTCTGCAGGTGAAGGTTAGCATTATTATTTTCTTGAAAAATCCTCCCATAAGATATAAAATTTACAAAACTATAACACGAGTAACCCCGTAACCCTATAACGCAATAACGCATATTGCCCTGTAGTGCAATTGGTAAAGCAGGGGAGTCGATAGATTATTCCGGGGTCGTCTAATGGTAGGACGCGTGGCTCTGACCCATGTAATCTACGTTCGAATCGTAGCCCCGGAGTTTAAGATTAAAAAAAGCGGTGCTGGCCGCAGAAAACTAAGACGTTTATTAATTGGTTCGCCGCTCATTTCTTTGAAATGAGCGAGCCTCGCCTCTTATGTTTTTTCTTTTGGAGGCGGGAGTCCAGGCGGGGCAGCCAACCTTGACGTTCAGGCGAACAAAGAGGTGTATATAAATTTGGAGGGTAAAATATATTTAACTTGATACGCCTACTTTTTGGGAAGAGCCCAACAGATGCAAAAGCTACATGCCCTAATTGTGGATATATTGATACATTCCGACAATTTGCGACATGGGAAGAAGGTCAAGAACGAGGATTAAGAGGAAAGCTACCTACGGGGCATATTGTAGTAGCTTGTCATAAATGTCGAAAAGAACTTAAATACGAATCACTCAGCGGTAGCCTGACAATCCTTTGAAGAAATGGCGGAACTGGGCACTGAAAGAGTGAGGGGATAACAAAGTCACATTGGTTGTCATTTGCTGGAGCGATATTATGGCGTTTAATCCAAAATATACGATTACAAATCGGAGCATAAAATTAAGGAAGCATGAAGAATCATAAAAATGTTTACATAATAGCTGGACCTAATGGTTCGGGAAAGACTACATTTGCAAAAGAGTTTTTGCCAAATTATGCCCATTGCCCAAATTTTATCAACGCCGATCTCATCGCACAAGGTTTAGCTCCGTTTTCACCGTGGCAAGTAGCGATTAAAGCGGGGAAGCTTGTTTTACAGCAAATAAAAGAATTCGCACAGCGGAATGTTGATTTTGGTTTTGAGACTACTCTTGCAGGGAAAACCTACCTAAGACATTTCAAAGAGCTAAAAGAGAAAGGATACAGGCTTCATCTTTTCTTTTTATGGATACCGAGTTCTCAGTTGGCTATAGCTCGTATCAAAGATAGGGTAGCTGAAGGCGGACATGATGTGCCAGGCGAAGATGTTAAAAGGCGATTTGAGAGAAGCATCGTTAATTTCTTTAATATCTATCGTCCGTTACTTGATACATGGCTGTTATTTGATAATTCAGAGAAAGAACCTAAACTGATTGCGAAGAAGGATAATTCACATGTAGATGTCCGAGACGATATTTTATTTCAGAAGATATTAAATAAGGCGGGGGTTAAGTTATGAAAAAAAGATTAACGTTGCATGAGAAAGCCGAACTTGCCATGAAAGAAGCGGTGAAGAAAGTAATAGCACAACATAAAAAAGACGGCCGTCCGCTTGCGGTATGGGAGAATGGGAAGGTTAAAAAGATAGAAGCGACTTAATCCGCCTCTGCGCTTTTGGCGGATCAGTTTCGGTTGCCCAAATAGATAAAACCACGCTTGAAACGTCGGACGGTCATCTTCACAAGTAGGTATATTTCTTGAGGTTGTGAAGTTCGTCTGGCGTCCAGTTCGGGCAGCTATTTTCGGACTGGACTCCCGCCTCCAAAAGAAAAAACATAAGAGGCGAGGCTCGCTCATTTCAAAGAAATGAGCGGCAAACCAGAGGCTCGGAAATGACAGGGCAATTGAGCAATAGAGAATAGAACAAAGGAATGTCCTTGGTATTAATGGGAATAATAAATGAAAGAATTATGCTGAATGCGTAGACCGATTGCGCTAAAGTATGCCTATAGGCTTATAGGACCGGGACCTCTGGTTCTGGTGAGCTCACTTTTGAATGGAAGGCCGGGCCTTACTCCTATCGCCTGGCATATGCCGGTTTCGGATGAGCCGCCGGTAGTGGCACTTGAGATATGGAAAGGCCACTTCATTTATAAGGCGATTCTTCAGACCGGCGATTTTGTAGTAAACATTCCTTCCAGCGATATGGCTGAGGTTTGCCGAAAACTTGGAAGTGTCTCAGGAGAGCATTGCGATAAATTTAGAAAATTCGGTCTAGTTAAAGAGAAGGCAAAGAAGGTAGAATCTCCCCGTCTTAAGTCAGCTATAGGGATACTGGAATGCAGGCTACGCCAGGATAAAATACTCTTAAGGAAATACAATATAGTGCTGGGCGATGTTGTTTATGCCGAGGCCGAGAAGGAGATGTTTACTGAACGCTGGCATCCGGAAAGGAAAGGGCGGCGCATTATGCACCACCTGGGCAATAAGATATTTTCTATCCCGGATAGACAGATAATATAAAAAATCTTATCCCGCTCACCGGGCAAGGGCAACCCTTGAACGCATTGGATTATATGGGCGAGATCGTTCTAACCGCACAGCAGGCAGCAGAGATTGATAGATACGCCAAAGAGCGCTTAGGCATCCAGACGCTGATGTTAATGGAAAATGCCGGAAGAGCGGTGGCAGAAGTAGCGTTGGATTTGCTTGGGGAGGCTAACCAGGCTCATATCGCTGTATTTTGCGGCCGGGGCAATAATGCTGGTGACGGCTTTGTCGCCGCCCGGCATTTGATTACCCAAGGCCGGGATGCGGATGTATATTTGCTCTCCCGGCAAGCCCAGATAAGAAATGAAGCAGAAATTAATCTTGATATCCTTAAGAAACTAACCGACCGCATATTTGAGATTAAAGATTCCGCAGACCTTCAAGCCATCAATCTTAAGGCCTATGCTGTAATAATAGATGCTCTGTTTGGTATAGGGCTGAGAGGAGAAGTGGGAGGGTTATTCAAAGAGACCATTTCCCTGATTAACAAAAGCGGCGTGCGTATAGTGGCAATTGATATCCCTTCAGGTCTGGACGCTACAACCGGAGAGGTTCATGGCATTGCAATTCGAGCCGATACGACCGTTACCTTTATGGCAAGAAAAAAAGGGCTCCTTGCGGGGCAGGGCCCTGAATATTGCGGCAAGATTCTTGTCCGGGGTTTGGGCACGCCTATAGGGAATTTCTAATTACCAACCTACGAGGTTGGCAACTCTCTTTTTATTTAAGTTGCAATTTGCTCTTTTTCCTGCTATAAATTATTTGCTTTGTTCTAAAATTTGCTGCGCAAATTTTAGAGGCGAGGGTGGTGGAACTGGCATACACACAGGCCTAAGGAGCCTGGCTCTTTGGAGCGTGAGGGTTCAAATCCCTCCCCTCGCATCAAATTTTGGCTGCGCCAAAATTTGAACAAAAACAATAGTAGCCTGAATCAGATTGGATTGTTTTTAGATTCAAAAATTTTGTCCACCCACTTAATAATACAAAATTTTTGAAAGGAGGTGAATGATGGGTAGAGTATTGTTGATTGTCGTAATTGTGGTGGTAGCGGCGCTGTTATGCAAGAAGTTTGTCTGCGGGAAGTCTGTCTGCGGAAAGAAAGAAGAAAAGAAATAGAGGATGGTTTATTTGCTATAGAGGAGTCTCGCCGCGTCTCTCTTTGACGTAATTGGAGCCTTCAAGCGACTTGGCGTACTCTTTTAATTCCGCTCCTATCTGGGCTACCTCAGCGACATGGGAGACCTTGCGTTTTTCGTTGGTTACTACACCGATAGAGAGACTTAGAAGGGGGGTCTGGATAGGATTGCCTTTTCTGTCCTTTCCCAGGATATAGCCACGCTGCCGGTCTTCTTCATCGTATAGGGGAGGGGCGACCTTCTCAAATTCTTTGATGATATAAGGACACAGGGTATCTACCTTATCCGGCGTCGTTACGATGACATAGTCATCGCCGCCGATGTGTCCGATGAAGTCGTCTTTGTTGCCCCTCGCCTGCACCCCTTTAATCAGGACACGCGCGGTTTCCTGAATGGCGCGGTCTCCGCGTTCAAATCCATAGCGGTCGTTAAAGACCTTGAATTTATCCAGGTCAATATAGCAGACCGCAAAAGGCCCGTCTTCTTTAATGCGGTTTTCAATTTCATCCTGGATAGAGACATTTCCGGGAAGATGGGTGAGGGGGTTTGCGTCCAGGTCCATCTCTGCACGGCGCATAACCATCTTTAGCCGCGCAATCAATTCGCTTGGTTCAAAGGGTTTGACAATGTAGTCATCTGCCCCCGCATCAATACCCTTTACCTTATCAGACAATTCGCCTCTTCCGGTAAGCATAATTATGGGGATATGCCTTAAGAGAAGGTCTTTCTTTATGGCCTGGCAGACCTCGGGTCCGCTCATCTTGGGCATCATAAAGTCAAGGATGATTAAATCCGGGGGTCTTTTGGAGATTTTTTCCAGTCCCTCCTCGCCATCAGAGGCTTCCGCCGTCTCAAAACCCTCTGCCTCGATTACGATTCTTATGACATCGCGCACATCGGGTTCGTCATCCACAATAAGAATTCTTTTCTTCGCCATTTTCAATGAGCCCCCCTTCTTGCATTCTGCAAGAATGCAGGGGGGTGAATTGAATCCTTGACAAGATTGTCAATCTTGTCAAGGGTAAGTTCGGACAGACCTGTCTACCGACAGTTAGATAAGTTATGTCGCTTCCTTCTAATACGAACGCAAAAAATAAATTGATATTGTTAAACACGAATTCCCACGAATTTTTATCGAATTGCCACGAATCTATTCGTGGTCATTCGGTATTTCATTCGTGATATTATGAAAAGGCTAACCTCCCCAGTCTATTTGGTATATAAT